>JAGASY010000087.1 GCA_017621515.1 Bacteroidaceae bacterium | reverse complement strand
TGGTCTGGTCCGGCAAGCGTGAATCCCTTTATGTCAGAGTTCGGACTGAAGTTCTCTCCGATTTCCAGTATAGTGAACTCAACGGTCACTTTGTCACCATTTACCGAATACCTATCATATACAGGTGCTGAACCTGCTACCTTTTTGCCGTAGGTCTTTGCGAGAGACAAGGCAGCCAAACGCTTTCCTACAGCCTGTTTGTTCTTGGGATGTATGTCATTAGCTTCTCCAAGGTCGATATTGCAAACCATTCCTGTACCTTCAATTTTCAGAGCCTGTGCCTGTGCCTCACGCAGAGCTGCCCACGGAGATTCCTGTTGTACGGTCTGACGTGTCAGGAAGTTGGCGAGTTGTACAAAATAGAACGGCATGTCAGGATTGCCGAACTGTTTGCGCCAGTCGTGTATGAGGGTTTGAAAAAGACTTTCGTACTGTTCTGCTCTGCCTACATTGGCACATCCCTGATACCAGATGATTCCCTTGACAGGGTAGTTGAGCCAAGGGTGAACCATTGCGTTGAACAGAACTGTCGGAAACGATGAACCGTCAGGGTAGGGCGGGGCAGGTGGAAGCGTCGTGGCATCGAAACCGATGCTGTATTTCCATTCTCCTGCAAGAGAAATCTGCTTGCTGTTAGGACATGCAATGTTCATTTCACTGGCTTCTCCGGCTATACCTCCTTCGCCGCCAGTGTCAAACACTCTGATGACAAGTGTGTTTTCTCCTGCCTTGACAAGTGATGCCGGTATGGTATAGTGCCGCTGTACATTGAATCCTCCGCCGGATGCGATTTTCTCTCCGTTCCAATATATGATGTCTTCATCGTCAATGATTCCCGGATTGAGCTGGAGTTCTTTTCCTTCCCATTCTTTAGGGATGTTGACGTTTTTGCGGAACCATACTACACCGTCGAAGTCTGTGAGTCCTTGTTTCTCCCAGTATGCAGGTAGCTGCATGGTCTTCCAGTCGGAATCGTTGAAGTTCTTGGCTGTCCATAGAGTCTTGTCCGGATTACCTTCTGCATAGCCTTTGTCGCTTCTGAGCACAGCTTTTTTCCACTCTTCCGACTCCTTATTATATATGTCGAATATTTTTTCTCTGTTATAGCCGACAGCTTTCATCTTTCCGAGCAGTTCCTCATAGCCTATTACATGTTCCAACGCTTCATTGCTAATCCATGCCTCGGCGGGAGTTCCTCCCCAGTCGCAGTCGATGACCCCGACCGGAACTTTCAGTGTCTGCTGCAATTGTCGGGCATAGAAATAGGCAAGTGCCGAAAACTCAGGAATTGTGGCGGAAGAGCACTCCTGCCATCCTCCCATAGTGGAGATTGTTTCATTTACCGGCACAAAGGATGTGACTTTCTTTACTTGGAACAAGCGGATATTCGGATAATTGGCATCCTTAATTTCCTGTTCGTAGTTCATTACTTTTCCCCAGCCGGCAACGGGCATTTCCATATTCGACTGTCCGGAGCAGAACCAGACTTCGCCCGCAAGGACATTCTTAAGTTCTGTTTTTTCTCCGTCATCAAAAACGATGGTGTATGGACCTCCGGCTTTCGGTGTCTGTACTTTAATGCTCCATTTCCCTTCAGAATTAGCTTTGGCAGTATAAATTTTCTTTGTCCAGCTTGGAGATATAGTCACATCGGCATTGCGATTGGCCGTTCCGGAGAATGTCATCTCCGTCTGCTGCTGTATAATCATGTTGTCAGAATATATAGCTGGCAATGTGACTTTTGCTGTGACAAATACGGGGCTTGCCATGAATAGAGCGATGGCAGCTCCTGTTTTTATGTGATTTGTAATCATGATATGATAAAAGTTTTTAGTGTTTCTTGTTTGTTTTTGTTTTTTCATACTACAAATGTATCTACATGAAATAACATATATATATAATCCGCACACCATAAAATGCTACATTTGTTGCATCAGCGTGAAAAAGATAAGCTTTTTGTATTTTTCTGAACCAAATCTTTTATTTTTGAAAATGTATTTGAACAGAATATATTTGTAATGTTTTTGGGGAATGGTTTTTTCTTGTTTTAATAATAAGGCTTAATTTTGCATCGATTTTACGAATCGTATATTTATGGATGCTTCTTTTGCTCATCAACTTTTACACTGGTACAGTGAGAATCATAGACATCTTCCTTGGAGAGATACACACGATCCTTATGTAATATGGATTTCCGAAATCATTCTCCAACAGACTCGTGTAGTTCAGGGCTATGATTATTTTGTTCGTTTTATGGAACGTTTCCCTGATGTGGAGACATTGGCGCGGGCTGATGAAGACGAAGTGTTGAAATGCTGGCAGGGACTGGGTTATTATTCCAGAGCACGGAATCTGCACGCAGCAGCATGTCAGATTGCTGCTTTAGGGCATTTTCCTGACAATTATCAGGACATTCGTGCATTGAAAGGAGTGGGCGATTATACTGCTGCCGCTATTGCTTCTTTTGCTTTCGGACTGCCTCATGCTGTGGTGGATGGAAACGTATATAGGGTCTTGTCTCGTTATTTTGGTGTGACAGAACCGATAGATACGGTTTCCGGAAAACGATATTTTGCAAAGCTTGCACAGTGTTTGTTGCCAGAGGGCAAGGAAGGGGCAGATTATAATCAGGCCATTATGGACTTTGGAGCCTTGCAGTGTGTGCCTCATTCGCCAAAGTGTATAGACTGTCCACTAATAGATGGCTGTGTGGCTTTTCAGACTGATAGGATACAAAGCTTGCCGATGAAGTCCCGGCAACTGAAAACATCGGCGCGCTATTTGCATTATATCTACCTGCAAGCTGAAGGTGAAACCGCTTTGTTCCGAAGAAATGGGAATGATATATGGAAGGGACTGTACGAACCTTTTCTGGTTGAAACGGATTCTCCTTGTTCCTTGGAGAATCTGATGGAGCGTGGTGTGTTGCCTGTGTTTGCACAAGGTTCTGGGGCTACGTGGACTGTCTTGCAGGAGAATGTACGGCATCAGCTGACGCACCGGACATTGGTCTGCAATTTCTATAAACTTGATTTAGACCGTAAGCCAGATGCAGAACTCTTCCGTAACGAGGTGCATTGGGTCGAGCAGGAACGGCTTTCCGATTATGCTTTTCCTCGTCTGATTACCGTTTTGTTTGAACGTCACGGAATGATTGACAATAAAACAGATATCCATTCCTAAAATAATTGCGTGGATGTTTTAGCAGAGAGAAATCCGCCTAAAACATCCACGCAACTATGAATAGTTCAAAAGTTATTTCACGTATATGCTGCGTCGCATTTTTATATCATCTGACGCTCTTCCTATTTGAATTTCAAATTCTCCGGTCTCTACAACACGTTGCAAACGTTCATTATACAATGCCAGTTCGTCGATAGGGATTGAAAATTCTATGTCTGTCTGCTTTCCGGCTTTAAGATTGATTTTCTTGAACGCTTTAAGTTGCTGTATAGGAGTCAGAACGGAACTGAACTTGTCTCTTATATATACCTGCACAACTTCTTTTCCTTCACGATTGCCCGTATTTTTCACTGTCAGCTTGAGTTTCAGTTCTCCTTCCGGAGAGAAAATTGTGTCGTTGAGTTGCAGATTTTCATATTCAAAATCCGTATAGCTTAATCCGTAACCGAATTGCCAGAGAGCATACGGCTTCTCAAATACATAGTGTCCGTTTGGCTCTTCATAACTTCCTCCTTGGTCAAATACCTGTTCACGGTCTGTAGGATAGTAGTTATAGAAGCAAGGAGCATTGCCTGTGCTGCGTGGGAATGAAATGTTCAGACGTCCGGATGGATTTACCTTTCCAAAGAGTACGTCTGCCATTGCGTTTCCCTGTTGCTCTCCGCCGTAGAACTGTAGGAGTATGGCATCTGCATTCTCCTTTGCCCATGTCATAACAAGCGGCTTGCCTGTAATCAAAACCACAATCATAGGTTTACCAGTGGCTTTCACGGCTTTCAATAACTCCAGTTGCTTGCCGGGAAGTTCAAGTGACGATAAGTCAAAGCCCTCTCCAGAAGTGACCTTTGCCGCCTTGGCATTTCTTCCCAGCCACAAGCTCCGAGTTCCTACAGCCACTATGGCTATATCGCTCTGAGAGGCAAGCTCTGCTGCTTTATCTATATCCTTGTCGTCTTGGCTCCACCAGTCACAACCGTCCTGATGACGCAACTCAATGTCTTTTCCTACAAGGTTTTTCAGACCGTCAAGCAGTGTGACGCATTCGTGATGGTCTTTTTCCACCCATCCGTAATCTCCTACGACACCATAGTCGCTGTTCGGGCCGAGAACGGCGATGGACTTATATTTCTTAGGGTCGAGAGGAAGAATGTTGTTCTTGTTTTCCAGCAGCACGATACTCTCGTCGGCAATCTCCTTTGCCAGTGCCACATGCTCCTTACATCTTACGATTTTATCCACTTTGTCCGGCTGTCCGTAAGGGTCTTCAAACAATCCGAGTTTGAATTTGGCTGTAAGTATGCGGCGGCAAGCACGGTCTATATACGATTCGTCGATGATGCCACGTTTCACTTGCTCTTCCAGTGTGCTGTAAGCCCAGTCCCATACATCCATATCGACTCCGGCAATCAGCGAGCGTCGGGCAGCCTCCTCCGAACTTTGGGCAGAAAAATGAAATACACGCAAACGGTCAACAGAACCCCAGTCGGAATAGACGAATCCCTTGAATCCGAGTTCTCCTCTCAGCAGGTCTGTCATGTAATATGACGAACCGCTTACCGGAACACCGTCGTATGCACTGTAACAACTCATAATAGCGGTAGGGTTTGCCTCTTTTATTACTTTTGCAAACGGATACATATACAGGTTGCGCATCTCACGCTCTCCACCTGCCACGTAGGCACAGTTCAATCCTCCTGTTGGTGAACCGTGAGCAACGAAATGCTTAGGCATACAGCCTACTCCTTGTGCTTGGGAACCCTTGACAAAGGCGATTCCCATTTGTGATATGAGATAAGGGTCTTCTCCGTATGTCTCTTCCACGCGTCCCCATCGTTGCTCGCGTGCAATGTCAAGCACGGGCGACAATAGCTGATGTACACCAATCACACGTGCCTCTTTTCCTATCGCACCGGTCATTCTCTCGATTAGTTCCGGGTTGAATGTCGCTCCTTGGGCTATGGCTTGCGGAAATATTGTGCATCCGTTCTGTAATACACCGTGAATGCCTTCGACAGATGTGAGAGCAGGGATTCCCAGTCGAGTGTGCTCCGCCATGTAATGGTGCATACGGTCGAATACTTCAGCAGCCTCGGCAGCAGATTTGCTCATTTCATGCGTCGTTCCCGTACTTTCCCCTTTATATGTATTTTCCATTGCATCAGGGTCGCTTGTCGAGTTGTTCTGTAGTTGCAATACCTTTTCGTGAAGTGTCATCCTTCTGAGCAGGTCGTTCACACGAATGTCAATAGGTTGTGTACTGTCCTTGTACAGAATTTTTTCTTTCGCTTCCGTTTGATTCTCCGGAAGCACTTGTGCATTCATAATTCCTGTTGTAGCACCGAACAACAGGATTGTCATGTATTTTCTTATGTCTGACATATTAATTATTTATATTTAGATGAAAAATATTCAGGTATGTTTGTTATCATAGTTTTTATGATATGCAAATATACTGATAACGGATAGTCTCATAATAGAATTGGTGCACCATAAAATGCAATATTTGCTGCATTGCCCCATTTTATTCTCCTTTTTCCTGTATTTCCCGACTGTGATGGATAGTTTCTTAACCCCTTTCTTTACTAAAATGGTGTGCAGGGAAAAACTGAAAATAGTGTGCAGAAAACTCAAATCAACACTGCTGATTGTAAAAACTACACTGCTGATTTTGTAAACAGCACTGCTGATTATAAAAACAACAGTGTTGATTTGAGTTTTCAGTGCACTGTTTTCTACTCTTCAGCATGGTGTAAATGTCTTTCTCATGGACTGATTATAACAAAAGACTATGCCGAAACTATGGACATACTTTCGATTCAGCATAGGAAATGGTCAAATTGGCTGCCATAAGATTATTGTTAAGGAAAATGTTTCTTGCGCTGCCTCATGAAAAAATGGAGGTACATTCAATGTTGTACCTCCATTCCTTACAATAAAAAGAATTTGAATTTGAGAATTTTTTATGCGTATATCTTTTTTATCAGAGCTTCAGAATGCTTCCATGAGGTTTGCTGCTCATGATAAATTCCAGCTTGCCTCCGTCAACGATGTCCGAATGTTTAATAACCGGTGATGTGAACTTCTTATTGTTCAGCTTAACTTCCTTTATATAGATGTCGGCCTCGTTTTTACGCTGCACTTTCACTGTAAATGTTTTGCCGTTTCCCACTTTCACTACTGCTTCATCTACAGAAGGTGCTCCAATGACATACTCACCGGATGCAGGGTTCACAGGATAGAAGCCGATGGCAGAGAACACATACCATGCGGACATTTCTCCGCAGTCGTCATTGCCGGCATATCCGGAAGAGGAAGTGTTGTAAAGCTCTTTCTTTATATGACTGACAATCTGCTGAGTCTTCTGAGGCTGTCCGGCAAGAGTGTATAGATATGCCACATGGTGGCTTGGCTCATTTCCGTGTGCATAGAGTCCTACAAATCCGGAAGCGTTGTCATTCTTTTCTCCGCTTGTCTTCGTTGAAGTGAAGAACTCATCCAGTTTTTTACAGAAGGCAGTCTTTCCGCCGGTCAGCGAGATAAGATCGTCAATGTTATGAGGAACATACCAATAATACTGCCATGCGTTGCCCTCTGTGAAAGCAGAACCTCCGTTTGAACCATATTTGTATGGGTCGAAAGGTAGAATCCATTCGTCTTGACCGTTCTTCGGCTGGAAGAAATGACTTTCATGGTTGTACAGATTGCGGTAGTAGGCAGAGCGTTTCATGAAATACTCATAGTCTTCCGTTTGTCCGACATGTTTTGCCAGTTGTGCCGCACACCAGTCGTCAAAACTTTGCTCCAAAGTGATGGATACGGACTGTGTCTGGATGTCTTCAGGCATATAGCCGTATTTGTCCCACACCTCAAACGGTGAATTTAAGTGTGAAGTGGTGAGACTACCTTTCACTGCATCGTAGAGCACATTGTCCCATGACTTTATTTTGCCGGTTGTAGGAGATTTCAAGTTTCGGGGATCGTGGCAGAGTCCTTTCAGTACGGCATCCACAATGACTGGCACTGCATGGTTGCCTATCATGCAATAGTTGTCCTGTCCCCAGAGCTGCCATATAGGAAGATAGCCGTAATATTCATATTGTTTCAGCATACTTGTCACGAAATCGGAAGTACGTTCCGGTTCGATAATCGTGTATAAAGGATGTGCACCTCTGAATGTGTCCCATAAAGAGAACGTGGAGTAGTGAGTATGCCCGTCCGCCACTTTGGCTACGGAATAGTCTGCTGTCATGTATTCACCGTTTACGTCAGAGAATGTATTAGGCTGAATCATGGAATGATACAGTGCTGTGTAGAAGATTTTCATGTCCGTTTCGTTGGTCTTCACACCGATTTTTCCAAGTTCTTCATTCCACGCAGCGTATGCAGCCTTGCGCAGTGCTTCGAAATCCTTGCCGCCGGTTTCAGTCTGCATGTTCTCTCTTGCATTGGCTATCGACACCGGAGAAAGTGCTACTGTACAGGTAATCTGTTTGGTGTTGCCGAAATTGAATGTACCTTTTATGTCTGTTCCATTGCTGACACAGGTATTCTTATATAATGTCCCGTTGTTCCATACTTCCCAGTTCTTGATTGGAGCAGAGAACTTCATGCTGAAGTATATTTTTCTCAGCTTTGCCCATCCCGTGATGATGCGATAGCCTTCTATTGTATATTCGTCAACCACCCGGATTTGTGAGTTTTCGATTCTTCGTCCCCAAGAACCCTTGTTTGCCGAATGGTCAAGGTCGATGTAGATCATCGCCTCTTTTCCTTGCGGATAAGTGTAACGGTGTACACCGGTGCGGGTTGTCGCGGTCAGTTCGGCAAGAATGTCATTGTCTTTGAGCCTGACTTTGTAGTATCCGGGTGTAGCCTCCTCTTCATTGTGGCTGAATGAACTTTGGCGACGCAGTTCTGTTGTCGGCAGCAGAAGAATATCTATGAAATCGGCTGCACCTGTACCGCTAAGCCGGGTGTGGGAAAAGCCGTAGATGGTATTGTCGTTGTAGTCATATCCGGAGGCTTGTGCCCAGTCCGGAGCTTCCCGTGTGTCTGGTGACAATTGAACCATGCCGAAAGGTACTGTAGCTCCCGGATAGTTGTTGCCGCTAAGACTTTGCGCCACAGCACCTGTTCCTATGAACGGATCTACGTATTTGGCATAGTCTTCCTGTGCAGCCAAGCCGGAGGACATGGCTATCAACCATGTTGAAATGGCAATTTTAATAGTTTTCATTTTGCTTTGATTATAAAATTATAATTTTATCCTTTCAGT
This sequence comes from Bacteroidaceae bacterium, assembly GCA_017621515.1. Lineage (GTDB taxonomy): Bacteria > Bacteroidota > Bacteroidia > Bacteroidales > Bacteroidaceae > RGIG8745. The sequence goes on along the minus strand of JAGASY010000087.1, from coordinate 59,587 downwards.
TTCTCGCGATAGGCATACCTTATCTTGTACGTTGTCCGGTTTTTCCCGGACCGTCAAAATGATAAGTGAAGGCATCGAAATACGCATGACCTCCCGGTTCGCCGGTTGTGTATGCATAAAGACCTATACGGCTACCTTTCCAGTCCCCGGAGCCGGATTCAAAAGATTCACCCAAAGATATGAACTCTTTTCCGTCTGTACTATAATAGAACTGGTGTTTGTTGTGCAGTGCGTCAATTTCAAGACGTATGTACATCATCTGTTTTTTTATGGAAGGAAGAGCTGTTTTCTTGGTGACAGTTCCGTCTGTTTCGCAGTATAGATAAGGAACGGAAGTTCCATTCTCGGCACTTATCATTATTCCGGCACCTGCAAATTTGTTGCCGATACATTCCACCCCCATGCGTCCGCCTTCTGATAGGTGGGAAAAGTCAATCTTGACAGTGGCTATTCCTCTATATCCCATCGTCTTCTGGGTCAGCTGGTTCTTTGCCATACGCAATTTTTCAGCCTTCTGAGGAATAATGCACAGCCATCCTTTTTTGTCTGTAAGCGAGAATTTGTTGTCATCAGGGTTATGATTGAACTGCCATTGTATTCCCAGTTTTTTTCCGTCGAAACTGTCGTCTGCTTGTGGAGCATGAATCTTGTCTCGTTTTTTGACGGTTGGCTTGGCATGTACTTTGACTGGTTCGCCAATGCCGTTGCCGTCATAATCTTCACCAATCTCAGGAAAACCATTCACCCATCTTGCCGGTTGCAGGTGTACAACGCGTCCTTGAGGTTCTGTCGATTGGAAATGAAAGAACCACCACTCACCGTCCGGAGTGTCAACCAGTGCACCTTGATGCGGTCCGTTGACATTTGTGCAGCCCATTTCAAGTACACGTTTTGCTTCGTATGGTCCGTAAATGTTTTTAGAGCGCATCACGGTTTGCCATCCTGTACTGACACCGCCTTCCGGAATACTCAGATAATAGAAACCGTCCTTCTTGAAAATCTTCGTTCCCTCTGCCGTGGGACCTTCATAGACCTTTACTCCGTCATCAAGCAATGTTTTTCCGTCCGCACTCATCTTGTGAATGAAGATAGGGCCTCCTCCCAGTTGGCTGCGACCGATATAACCTTGCCCATCTTCATCCCAGAAAGGGCATGGGTCTTCCCATCCATTTACACTTTTCACGCATACCAGCGGCTCCCACGGTCCTTCCGGTTTGACAGCCGTGGACATGAAAAGTCCTTCATTCGGTGTGCATACATACATCCAGAACTTGCCTTTGTGATAGCGTAATGAGGGCGCCCAGCTTCCGTCGCCGTATTTTTCCATTGTGGAATATCCTTTCATGTCTATGCGGCTGAATATCTGTCCGATAATCTTCCAGTTCACCATATCGACCGATTCCAATACGGGCATACCCATAAAGTGAAATTCCGAACAAATCATATAATACTTGTCGTTTACCCTTATGACATCCGGGTCAGAATAATCTCCGTTTAATACCGGGTTTGCGTATGTTCCGTCACCTAAATCTCCCCATCGGGTATCGTCCTCTTGTATGACAGAGCTTCCCATGTTTTGCGGCTGACAGAGCGGAGCGTGCCATGCCGATGCAGGTGTTTGCTGTGCTAAACCGAGCATCAGCCAGCATGTAGCATGGATTATGTGGTGCAATTTAATATTTCTCATTTATATTAGAGTTAGTTTTATGATTACAGAGTCATTTGCAGAAAAACAAAATGCCAGTTATACGGTTGAGCCGTAAATTGTCCGGCATTTTGTCTTCTGCACAAACAGGACTAATTATATTTCCAAAATATCTCCTTTTTTCAGATACACACAGACACAATGCTTCTCGTCAAGATTAAGTTGCACTTTCTTGCCGTTGATTTTTGTGGATGTGAGACCTTCCGGTATCTGCATACGGAAAAGTCCGTCAGCAGTAGCCTTCAAGGAAGCTTTTTTTATTTGTGAGTCCTTCCATTCTGCGGAGATTTCCGCACCGCCTTTCACGCACAGACCTTCAAAGGAACCGTCTTTCCATTCTTCCGGAAGGCAAGGCAGAAGTTTGATAAACCCTGTTTCCGGTTTAGGAGCCTTGTAGTCGCCGTCTTCAATCAGCTGTACCAACATTTCTCCTATTCCGGCAGCTCCGGCTGCATTGCCGTCGAAAATGAAGATGTCATACGGAGCACCGGCAATGCCTTTCGGAGATATGCTGAGCAGGTTCTCACGAGCCAGGTTCTTCATCAGGATATTGATGCTTTCGTAAGCCTCTTTCGGGTCTTGAAGTCGTGCGTAATAGCAGATTGCATTGGCGCGGCTCCATTCCGTGTCTTCCCAGTCGTGTGCTGTCATTCGGCGCATGATGGAATTTCTTGCTGCTTCGGCAAACTCCGGTGTGTGTTCCAGTGAAATTTGGGAATACGGATAAAGTGCAAGCAGATGTGATGTGTGGCGATGATTCACGTTTACATCATCGTAATCTTCCATCCACTCCCGTACTCCGCCGTACTTGTTTTTCCTCAACGGAGGAAGTTTGGCTATGGCAAGGCGGAGCGAGTCTGCAAAACTTGCATCGATGCCGAGTATGTCTGTCGAGTGCAGACAGGCATTGAGTATTTCATAAACAAGTACACGGTCGCATGTAGGCATCATTGATGCACACCACACACCGCCGTTATGTCCGAAAGCATTTTCCGGAGATATGGACGGTCCTGTAACTAAATAGCCTGTGTTAGGGTCTTCGCACATATAGTCAAGCAAAAATTCCGCATTGCTCTTGAGCAGAGGATATGCCACCTTGCGGAGATAATCCTTGTCCTGAGTATATTCATATTGTGTCCATAGATGTGTGGCAATCCATGAGCCTGCACACGGGAAGAGTCCCCATCCGATACCGCCTGAAGGGGCTGTGAATCCCCATATATTGGCTGTAGTGTGTGCTGCCCATCCCTTACATCCATATACGGTCTGTGCAGTTTTTGCGCCATGATGAGCCAAATCAGCAATGTAAGTATAAAGAGGAGCGTTACATTCTGCCAAATTTCCTATGTTGGCAATCCAGTAGTTCTGCTGTATGTTGATGTCCAGATGGTAGTCGCTTGTCCAGCACATGTGACAAGCGAGGTTGTCGTTGAAGAACCCTTGCAGAGCCACTGGGAGCGGAGAATTTTCGCGTGAGGACGCAATGAGCAGATAGCGCGCCAACTGGAAGAACTGTGCCTGCAAACCTGCATCGTCTTTCCCTTCACGCAGTTCGCGCCAGCGTTCATCCGTAGGGATGAGGTCGCGTTTCGGGTCACCGATTTGCAGTTTTACTCTGGCAAAAAGCGGTGCGTAGTCTTCGATGTGTTCCTTGCGGATACGAGAATATTCATGATTAAGCACCTTTTTTATGTTGTCGCTGCAAGTTTTCTTGTAATTCGGATTCTTGAAATCAGTGCGTACATCCGATATGATGGTTACGGCATTGGCATCGCTTACCTTGATTTTGTCTCCCAAATTATCCACTTTGCCGCCTTCCGTCTTGACTGCCACTCTTCCCGAGAAATGTACACCTCCTGTGCCCAGATTCGGATACAAGGCTTGACCTTCAAACACAATCTGTCCGTTTTCCGTTCTGATAGCCGTGTTTTCGCGGAGCATATCGATGTGCATTTCAAAGCTGACAGCGTTTTTCTTGTTTGCTGTAAATCTCATGACCACCGCATCCTGTGGATTGGATGACAGGTATTCCCTGTAATATTCGGTTTTTCCTTTCTTGAATTTCACAGTGGCAAGAGCGTTTTCCATGTCAAGCACACGGCGATAGTCTGTAATCCCTGCGGACGGGTCGTCGTACTTGAAGTCAATCTTCAAGTCGCCTATTGGCAGATGTGTACCGAATGAATGTGGAGTTCCGTGCAGACTGTCACTGGCAATTCCGTTGCCTTCTTCAATTTTTCCGGCGAAGAACAGTTCGCGGAGGGCATTAAGCCGTTCACGTCCGAATGGAATCTCTTGATTCGGGTCGTATTCTCCCGCCCATACGCTCGACTCGTTCAGATTGACAGTTTCGTGTTCCGTATCTCCGTAAACCATTGCACCGATTCGTCCGTTGCCGATAGGTACTGATTTCATCCATTCGTCAGCAGGTTTATCATACCATAATTGTGACTTCTGTGCCCATGTTGCCACCGGAGAAAGAAGCAACGCACATCCTGCAAGAATGTTAATCAATTTGTTTGTTTTCATTATTTATTGTTTGAGGTTTATCGTGATGGCAAATTTAATTTCTTTTTATATCTGCTGCCGATAACTTTCGCGTGAAGTTATGATATGTTTTGTTCATTTTCAGTCTAATGATGCATTTGTGATATTTTTTGGCGCAAGCGGAAGGGAAATAAATGGCTGTACAATTGTTACTTTTCATTTTGACAAAATGATATTTTCGCCCAAAATGAAAATTTAACACTTGAAGCGATTTTTTGCTAATGGTGAAAAGACAAAATTTTTGACTTGAATATAAGTTGTTGGTAATCAGGTAAATATGAAATTTTCTAAAATGCTTAAAAATTTGCGCCAGACGTAAATTTTCGATTATTTTGAATATTCTGGTAATTTGCTGAGTATTAATATGTTATAGTTAAATTCTTCGTTTTCATCTTCAAATACTGCTTCAAGTCCACTTACTTTTCAGATTATGTTCAGGTGTTATTTCAAAACAGCGAGTTATACACTTCTTAACAATTCAACCGAATCCAATTGTCTTCTTTTTCATTTCCCAGTGTTTTTATCTTTTCAGCGCGCTGTTTTGAAATTTTCAGCGCACAGTGAGAGAATTTTCAGCGCACTGCAAATAAAATTACAGTGCGCTGCGAAGAAAAAAACAGTGCGCTGAAAATTTGAAAACTTAGTAGTTTTTTTCAAAAGACTCTTCGCCGGAGATAAATAAATGTAAAAGAACTATCTAAAAATGAAACACAATTTCACAATTCGCAGAGCCTTCAGAAAATATGCGTAGAATCCCCGTTTTTCAATAAAAGTTCAGCGAGCTTCATTTTGGAGCATTCCAGATGGCTTGAATTTTTAACATTTGATAAAATCAAAAAGATAGTATGAATGCAATAAATTAGACAAATAGAAATATTAATAACCTGAATAGCTTTCATTTTGTCAAAATTGAATATTCCTCCAAAAAACGATGTCAAAAATTTTTTTATGGGGCTTTTTGCAGGGCATTTTTGCCGGATACATTTGTACATCGGTGACAAATGGAATCTGAAGCTTTCTTTTTCTGCTTTCTTGTGAAAGTTTTTCATCTGTGCAACAAAACAATATAACTATAAAATAATTTGGAGTCAATGATTAAAAGAACTATTTTTGCTCATGAAATACACATGGCGAATCGGAATGACATATCTTTCCCGGTAGAAAAATCGGAATTTATATTTGTAAAAATCTAATAATAAGGTATGTACATCACAATATAAAAATGAGATATAAATATACTTATTGTTTAAAATATGAAAAATATCCTATTATTAGTACTGACTATAATCACGTTGTGTCGGGCTGGTGAGTTGTATGCGTCAACGAGCAGTCATGATTCTTTTGTCCATGTCAATAGTGAGACAGGTTTGTCGCAAAGTAATGTGAAAGCTATTGTGCAAGATTGTTACGGATTTATATGGTTGGGAACGAAAAACGGACTGAACCGGTATGACGGACAGAAAGTGACGCAATTCTATTGTTATGATAAAAAGCTGCATTGCGGCAATCAGAATATTTCGGCACTGTTCTCCGACAGCGGGCATACCTTGTGGGTAGGTACGGACGAAGGAGTCTATCGTTATGACCAGACGACAGAGACATTTTCGTTTGTTGATGCAAAGACAGCTGACGGAAAAATGATGAAGGGATGGGTGGCTGACATCACCGAGGATCAGGAAGGCAATATATGGATTGTGGTACCTGCTAATGGTATATTTAAGTATGACACTAAGGGTAAGCTCCGATTGTATTCTCCTGAGACGGACGACAAGAGTAACATGCCTATAAATATATGTATATGTTCGGATGGAAGTATCTGGAGTTGTGCATGGAACATCGGATTGTTGGAATATAACAGAAGAAAAGATGACTTTGTTGTGCATACAAAAGATGCAAGCGGAAAGTCACTGTTGAATATTGAAACCAACACCTTGTCGCAGCAAGGCGACAATCTGATTATGGCTGTACAAAACGGAGAACTGAAGAAATATGACTACAAACGCAATATTCTGACAGACATTACGCTGCAAAACTTCAAACATACATACGTGAGAAATGCTTTGGTGCTGGATACGGACATATATGTGGGGACATATAATGGGCTTTATATACTCAATGAACAGAACAGGACTGTAAGGCATTATGTGCAGGATATAAGTAATAAGGAAGGACTGTCGGACAATATTATCTATACTATATACAGGGACAGAGAGAAAGGTGTATGGGTAGGTACGATGTTCGGAGGTGCCAACTACATGGCAAACCGTAATCTTACATTCAGACATCATAAAATGTCGGAAAGCTACGGTAGGCAGAAGACGGACATCAGAGTAAGGGAACTCGTGGAAGACCGTAACGGTATGATGTGGATTGGTACGGAAAACAGCGGCATAAAGTGCATGAAGCTGAAAGACGGTGTGATAGAAAATCTTCAAAGCAAGTGGGGTGACGAGGAGTCGGATATCACGCTTTCTGTCTCTGCTGATAATGAACATGTGTATTGTGGACTGTATAAGGACGGTTTTGAAATCATTGATGCGAAGGGAAATTCTTCTTATTACAAGAATAATCAGCTGCATCTTGACGGAAGTGTGTATTCGTAGCTTACAACAAGAAACGGAGATATGTACATAGGTACGGACAGAGGAGCATACAGAGCGGAAAACGGTTCACTTGACTTCCATGCAGTGGAGGAGTTGAAAGATTTGTGGATTTTTGATATTATGCAGGAAGGAAACGGCGATATCTGGTTTGCTACAATGGGAAATGGAGTGATAAGATATGATGCCGAAGCAGGAAAGTATGTTCGGTATAAGCATGAGCCGGGCAATGATAAGGCTTTGAGTTCTACCTCGGTAAGTTCGATTATGCAGGATAGCAAAGGGAATATATGGTTTTCGACCGACAGAGGTGGTGTTTGTCGTTATAACAGAAAGACGAATGACTTTCAGACCTATTCTATCAAGGAAGGGCTTCCGGACGATGTGGCTTACAAAATGCTTGAAGACAAGCATGGTAATATGTGGTTCGGAACAAACCGGGGGCTTGTCATGATGAATCCTGATGAAGGGAACATTCGGGTGTTTACGATGAAAGATGGTTTGTGTGAGAACCAGTTTAACTATAAGTCGGCTGTAGCCGGAAGCGATGGGAAGTTCTACTTCGGTACGATAAACGGATTGCTGTCGTTTGATCCGGAGATAAAGGGAGAGAAAAAGCCTACCGGAGAGATTTTTTTGACTAAATTGGCGATATTCAATGAGGAAATGTGTGTAGGCTCATCCGATAGTCCGTTGAAAAAGAGTATTCTTGAGACTGATGAGATTGTGCTTCCGTATAACAGGACGAATATCAGTCTTGATTTTGCTTTGCTGTCCTATTCCACTGCTTTTGCCAATCAGTATTATTATATGCTTGAACCGATTGACAATAAATGGGTGAGTATTGGTACGGAAGGAAATATACAATATGCAAACTTAAATCCGGGGACATACACATTGCACATACGTGCCGTTTCGGAAGGACAGGAAGAATATGCTGCCACAAAGACATTGAAAATAAAGGTGCTGCCGCCGTGGTGGATGTCTGTGTGGGCGATATTCTTATACCTTATTATTATAGTGTGTGCAGTGATAGTATGGTTCTTGTGGTATCGAAACCATAAAAACAAGCAGCTGAGAGAGGAGCAAAAGCTGTTTGCGATAGAGAAAGAGAAGGAACTTTATCAGAATAAGGTGAATTTCTTTACTGAGATAGCACATGAGATACGTACTCCGTTGACGCTGATAAATGGGCCGCTGGAGATAATAGAGGAGATGCACATAAGCAATGATAAGCTGACAAAGAATCTGAGGGTCATTTCTCAGAATACGAAACGCCTGCTTAATCTTGCTTCTCAGTTGCTTGACTTCCAGAAAATAGGGGCGAACAAGTTGAAACCTAATTATGAAGTTACAGATGTGTCCTCATTGCTCAAAGAGACGGTGGATCGTTTTGAGCCTACATTCACGCATCAGGGGAAGGTGCTGGAGAATGTAGATATAGAAGAGAATATATCTGCAAAGATAGACAAGGAAGCTATTACGAAGATATTGAGTAATCTGCTGAATAATGCGAGAAAATACGGAGACCATAGCATCTCTGTAAGTCTGAAAAAAGTGAACAACAATTTTGTGGTGACAGTATTCAGCGACGGCGATCGCATACCGAAAGAAAAGGCGGAACAGATATTTGATCCTTTCTATCAGTACAATGAACGTAAGGAGAAGGCACAAGGTGTAGGTATAGGCTTGTCCTTGTCGCGTTCTTTGGCGGAGATTCATGAAGGAACGTTGTATCTTGACCTACAACGGACAGACGGGAACTCTTTCGTTCTCTCCATTCCTCTCAACATGGAGATGGAAACAGCAGAGACTGTGGATGCGGTAAATACAGACTTGGCAATAAATGATACCGGTAACTTTGTAGAGGAGAATGCGAAAGGAAAGACGCTTCTTATTGTGGAAGACGAGAAGAGCATTCTTAGTTTCATGGAAGACCGTTTGTCTGAATCTTTCCTTATCGAAACGGCGGAAAACGGAAGAGAGGCTTTGGAGAAACTCCACAAGACGGCTGTCGATTTGGTTATCAGTGATGTGATGATGCCGGATATGTATGGTTTTGAATTGTGTCAGGCAATCAAGAGTGATATAGAGTTGAGCCATATCCCTGTGGTGTTCCTGACAGCTAAGAACGATACGGACAGCAAGATACAGGGCTTGAAGGTCGGAGCTGAAGCATACATTGAGAAACCGTTCTCGTTTGAGTATTTGCGTCAACAGGTGATGTCGTTGCTCGGCAACAGACAGAATGAACGTGAAGCATTCTCTAAGCGTCCGTTCTTCCCAGTGAAGAATATGCAGATGAGTAAGGAGGACGAAGCCTTCATGAAGAAAGTGCTTGATGTGATTAATGCCAATCTCGACGATGAAGCGTTCAATGTGGAACGAATGGTGGAGGAACTGTGTATGAGCCGTTCAAGTCTGCTCCGTAAAATCAAAACATTGTTCAATATGGCACCGCTGGACTTCATTCGGCTTATCCGCCTGAAGAAGGCTGCCGAACTTATTCAGGAAGGTAAATACAGAGTGGGCGAGATATGCTACATGGTTGGATTCAACTCCCATTCGTATTTCAGCAAACTTTTCAGTAAACAGTTTGGTATGACTCCTAAGGATTTTGAAAAGAAAATAGAGCAGGAGCGCGAAAAGTCACGAGGTGTGAACGGAATAAAAATAGAAGATTTGATTCCGGGAAATACAAAATAGTCATATTTGCATCGGATTTGAAGCAAATGTAGCATTTTATGCGTCTGCATTTTTGGTTGGATTATATCTTTTGTAGATACATTTGCATGTCATTGAGTCTGTCAGATGACATGTGAAAACAAAAGATATAATCCAATTAAATTTTATATTATAATGAGAAAAATCTATAAACCGTTGTTTTTGCTGCTTGCCGGATTTTTGCAAAGCGGAATATCCGGTGCACAGATTAAATATCTGCATAGCGACACGGAGGGTGTAAAGTGGGAAGTGATGCCGGAGAAAGATGCGGTGTCCGACATTCTGTTGTTGTCTAAAGTCGGGTATGCAAATCCTGAAGCTGTGGCGGCTGTTGTTCCGGGAACTGTCTTCACGTCATACGTGGAAGCCGGAAAAGAGAAAGACCCTAACTGGGGTGATAACATCCATAATGTGGAACGCTCAAAATATGACAGGAGTTTCTGGTATCGTACTGAGTTTACTGTTCCGCAGGATTTTGACAAAGAATTGATATGGTTGAACTTCAACGGAGTCAACCGCAGTGCGGACATTTATCTTAACGGTCGTCTGCTTGGTACGCTTGATGGATTCATGCACAGAGGACGTTTCAATGTCACCGGCATAGTGAATCGGAGCGGCAAGAATACGTTGGCTGTATTGATTCGTATTCCAAAGACACCGCTTGCCAATCAGGGAAGCCCTAACTATCTGTCGAGTGGAGGATGGGACTGGATGCCGTATGTGCCGGGACTGAACAGCGGTCTTATGGATAAGGTATATTTGAGCAATACCGGCAGTGCCACTGTGATAGATCCGTGGATTCGTACAGAGCTTCCGACAAGAGCCAAAGCAGACGTAAGTGTGGAGATGGAAGTGCAGAACAACAGTACGGAAAAGCAGAAAACAGTTGTAAAAGGTGTAATCACTCCGGGGAACATTGAGTTTGAGAGTGAAGTAGAACTCAATGCTGGAGAGCAGAAGACTGTCAGATTCGACAAACGCTATTTCCCACAGCTCATAGTGAATAATCCGAAGCTGTGGTGGCCTAACGGATACGGTGAGCCTAATCTCTATACATGTAAAATTGAAGCCGTATGTAATGGAGCGGTTTCTGAAAGCAAAGAAGTGAAGTTCGGTATAAAGAAATACAGCTATGACAAGGAGGGAAATGTCTTCCATCTTCATATCAACGGAGTGCCTGTGTTTGTGAAGGGTGCAAACTGGGGTATGTCTGAATACATGCTTCGCTGTCGCGGAGAAGAATATGAGACGAAAATCAAGCTTCATAAAGAAATGCACTTCAACATGATACGCAATTGGCTCGGTTCTGTAACAGATGATGAGTTCTATGAGTATTGTGACAAGCACGGACTGATGGTATGGGATGACTTCTGGATTAACTCCAATCCGAATCTGCCATACGATTTGAATGCGTTCAATAATAATATGATTGAAAAAATCAAACGTGTGCGCAATCATCCGTGTGTGGCTGTATGGTGTGGAGACAACGAAGCTGTTCCGGAAGCTCCTCTTGTAGGGTGGATGACGGAGAATATAAAGACTTTTGATGGTGGAGACAGATATTTCCAGCCTTGTTCTAATGCCGGAGGACTTAGCGGAAGCGGTTTCTGGGGTGCTTTCGACCAGCGTTACTATTTCACCAATTATCCTGACCCTTCATCTGGAGGAGACGGACAGCGCGGTTGGGGATTCAGAACAGAAATCGGTACGGCTGTAGTTCCTACCTTCGAAAGCTTCAAGAAGTTTATGCCGGAGAAAGACTGGTGGCCTATCAATGAAATGTGGAACAAGCACTATTTCGGTCAGAATGCTTTCAATGCACTTCCTGACAGATATGCAGAATCAATCAACAAGGGCTTTGGAGAAGCAAAAGATGCGGAGGACTTCTGTCGTAAGGCGCAGCTCATCAATTTGGAATCGAACAAAGCTTTGTATGAAGGATGGCTTGACCATATATGGGAAGACGCTTCAGGAGTAATGACATGGATGGGGCAGTCTGCTTATCCGTCTATGGTCTGGCAGACATACGACTATTATTATGACTTGACCGGTGCTTATTGGGGATGTAAATCGGCTTGCGAACCTCTTCATATTTACTGGAATCCGGTGACAGATGGCATCAAGGTGGTCAATACTACGGCTAAGGATTATGAAGGATTGACAGCTGAGGCTATTGTATATAATATGGACGGTAAGGCTGTAGAGCGTTATCACAAGTCTGCTGTGGTCAATTCTGTTTCCAATACTGCGGCACAGTGTTTTGTGCTTGATTTCAACAAAGAACGTGTCAACTTGTCTCTCGGCAAACACGCTGTGGCTTCATCGACAGCACAGGGAAACCCGGATTTTGTGGCAGACGGGCGCAGCGATACACGTTGGGCGGCAGAGAAAGCCGATAACGAATGGATATATGTAGATTTGGGCAGTGTTCAGCCGGTAGGAGGAGTGCGTCTCAATTGGGAGGCTGCATACGGAAAGGCATATAAGATTCAGGTGTCTAACGATGCAGAGAAATGGAAAGAAGTGTATAAGACAGACGAAGGTAGGGAAGGAATAGACGAAATTATCTTCCCGGAAGTGGAGGCACGTTATGTGCGCATGTTCGGTATTGAGCTTGGATGGTGGTTCGGATATTCGTTATGGAACATGGATGTGCTTAGCGGTGTGCAGCCTTCAGAAGGACTGAGCGATGTACATTTCATACGTCTGAAACTGAAAGACAAGAATGGCAAGGTGGTATCGGAAAATAACTACTGGAGAGGTAATGACCGCAAGAACTTTACAGCTCTCAATACACTCGGTGCTGTGAAGCTTGCCACTTCATCCAAATTGCAGAAAAAGAACGGACAGGCTGTGATTTCTGCCTCTGTCACTTTGCCTAAGTCAGCGAAGAATGTGGCTTTTGCTGTGAGGGTGCAGGCGGTAAGAACATCTGACGGTGAGCGTATTCTCCCGGCAATAATGAACGACAACTATTTTACGTTAGTGCCCGGAGAAACTAAAAATATCACCATCGAGTTTGATGAAAAACTGCTTGACGGCGGAGGCTATAAGCTCATTGTTGAGCCTTACAATAGATAATCCGGACTTTCGGATGCCGTTGTAGATTTTATTACGGTGTTGTAAATATGTTTGACAGGTTTCTTCATTGTTTGCAATGGAGAAACCTGTCATTTGTGTTTATATGTAATATATGGCTTGTTTTCGACAGTCCCTTTTTATAGTTTAAACGGAGGAGTCTGTCGAAGGCATCTACGCAACTATAACAAATAATTTTAAAACAGCTTCTAACTTTCGTTACTGCGGTCTTAATAGAGATACTTGCCTATACCGACGAAAGCATACCATACTCTCTATGTACCGACAGTGCCTTGAAAACATATTATCTGTACATAAAGGAATAGAAAATTGTGCGCTAAAAACTCAAATCCACACTGTGGATTATAAAAACCACACTGCTGATTTTGTAAACCACACTGCTGATTATAAAAACAACAGTGTTGATTTGAGTTTTTAGCGCACAATTTTCTATTTCCCTATGTACCGATTTTTTCATTTTGCAGGCAAGTTCAAAACAAGAAACTTGATATTGATTATCAATATTGTTTCTTTTACTGATTCGCTGAATAGTTCCTTTTGAAGAAGCTTTTCAAAATGCCATGTATGACAAGAAATGTGGCAGTTTTGTATAAATAGGTTGAAAATGCTCCGAGGTGATTATTGTTCTGACAGATATGTAGCATTCAGTATTTGTTGCAACAAATTTTCTATTTTTTAGAGCATTTGTTTCCATTTGTAATACCTTTTTAATATAATTTTGTTCTCGTAATCAGATGGTTTTACAAATAAAAAGAAAAATTAATAAAAACATATCTAATACGAATATTCAGATGTATAAGAAAAGTAAACGCGGAGTCTTTTTCCGTAGGAACAAATTTTACTGGTGTATGGCTGCAGTAGTATGTGTTCCTTTGCTAAACTCATGTAAGGATGATTATCCTTATGATGATAGTGAACCTCAATGGCTCGGTTCCAATGTTTATGATTATTTACAGCACGATGGTCACTACACTAATTATCTTCGTCTGATAGATGATTTGGGGTATAAGGAAACATTGCTTAGAACCGGAAGTAAAACTTTGTTCCCTGCAAACGATGATGCCTTTGCTGCTTATTTTCGTGAGCAGAACTTGTCAGGGAATGGTATTGATATCATTAATTCGATGTCAATGTCCCAGAAACGTGTTTTGTTCAACTCCACCATGCTGAATATGGCATATCTTGATAATATGCTGTCGAATGTATGGACAACAAATGATGGAGATGAAAGTGGGGAAGGTCGTGCTATGGTACGAGAAAGTTCTTCTTCTTATCTTGATTCAATACGTTTTGTGGCTTCCCGGAATCTTCCGTCCAGTCTGTATTGGAATCGTTTTGCAGACCGTGGAGGTGTTTATCTTGTTGATAATGCTTCACGTCCGGATGTGTTCTTTACTCCGATGTTCATGCAGAAAACTGAAATGACGGCTAATGATTGGGCTGTCATATCCGGTGGCAAACCGTATGAGACGGAAGGATTTTATGTGAATGGTGTCAGAGTGTCTGCATCCGACAAGAACATAACTTGTAAGAACGGCTATCTGCATATTGCGGATGGAGTGGTGCGCCCTCTTAACAATATGGCTGAGGTGATAGCTGAAAATGGGAATACTAATATGTTCTCCTATTTGATGGATAAATTCTCTGCTCCATATTATGACAAGGATATTGATAATGCGGTGAAAGCTTTTTATACAGACGAAACGATAAAGGATTCTGTATTTATTAAAAGATATTTTAATGACAATTCGACAGGCGGATGTCTGAAGACTCCCGACGAGAAAGAAGTGGGAGTGGCTAACATGCTCTATTTTGACCCCGGATATAATACGATGTCACTTCCTACGGATATGGGGGTAATGCTTGTGCCTACAGACGAGGCGATGGATGAATATTGGAACTCAGAACGAGGAAAGTTCCTTAAAGATGTGTATGGAGAGTGGGACAATGTGCCTCTTGACGTGCTCTCAAAATTCATCAAGAACCATCAGTTGAAGTCTTTTGTCGGTTCTATGCCTCATGAGTGGAACAATTTGTCCGACCAGAAAGGCTTCCTTCTCAATCTGAAAGAAGAAGATATTGTGAAAAGCACGCTTGCATGTAACGGACTTGTTTATCAGACAAACCGTGTATTTCCTCCGATTGATTATCAGTGTGCGTATGGACCGACACTTACTTCTCCGATGACAAAAGTGATGAAGCTTGCCATAGATGATAATGATGAATTGAAATTCCATCTTTACCTGCGTTCACTTGAGAACCAATATAACCTTCTTGTGCCTGTTGATGAAGCGATGAAAGAATATCGTGAGCCGATAAGTTGGGCAATCTGGGCTACAGGTGGAGCTGACAAGAGAGAGATTTGGTCATTCAAGGCTGTTGGTGAGAAAATATATGCAGATATATATAATGTGAATGCCGATGGCAGCAAAGGCTCTCTCCGTCAGACAATCGGTGCGACAAATGATGAGCAGACACGGATAATGAATCGCTTGAACGATATTCTGGATATGCACATTGTGGTGGCTGACAATGAAAGTGAACCTTTCTCTGGTTTTATGGACAGCGGAACAATGAAATATGCTCTTACAAAAGGTGGTACATTGCTTGGTGTGAAGGGAAAAGATGAGCAGACCCAGATTTATGGTGGAGGAGATGTGGAAGTTGGTCTTCCGGATGCCTTTGTGAGCAATATCTATCATACGGACAACAGTCATACGTTCTTTATAGACCGTGTGCTGCAGGATCCATTTAAGTCGGTATATGCTACGTTGAAGGATAACTCCGAATATAGCGAGTTCTTCTCATTGCTGTTGGGCGACCCTATTGTATTCTCTTATTTCCAAGAAGACGATGATGTGACACCTATCTTTGATTTGAGCACGACAGAACAATCAAGCGGCATAGGTCAGATTGTGACTTCTTTCAATAACTATCGTTATACAGTGCTTGTTCCTACAAATGAAGCTGTGAAGCAGGCTTTCAAGGAAGATTCTAATTTGTGGACATGGGAGAGAATCTCAATAGAAGATAATCCGGTAATAAAGAAAGAAAAGTGTTTGTATTTGCTCAATTTCCTTCGTTATCATTTCATTGACGGTGCTGTACCTGTCAGCGGAGTTGCTTTTGCGAAGGAATATGATACGGCTGCAAGAGATGAAAACAATCAGTTCGTGAAGATATTTGTGGAAAGCAGTGGAACGGGATTAAGTTTTGACGGATGTTCAAAGGTGGTCACTTCCGACGATAGTAACTATAACATATTGACACGCGATTATATTGTAGATAATAAAGATACTCAGAAGGCTAATAATATATTGGCATCATCAAGAGCTGTCATACATCTTGTCAACCATGTAGCAAACTATAATAAGAAATAAGGTTGATGTAAGCTTTTAAGTATGTAGAAATAAGAAAACTTTGGAAACTTACAAATTCAAAAAATAAAACAAATGGATAAGATAAGATATATATTGCTGATTACTTTCATGTTGACAGGTATCGGCTTTGCGATGGCGCAAGATGATATTATCCTTACGGGACGGGTCTGGGCTGATGACGAACCGGACGGTTTGATAGCGGCAACTGTGGTTGAACAAGACAAGAACGGACGTATCTTTTCTTCTACAGTGACAGACTTTAACGGAAACTTCTCTTTGAAGATCAAGAACCCTGACAACACTCTTAATATTTCATACGTCAGTTACAAGAAACAGGTGCTTCCTATCGGAAGTCGCCGTAAGTTTGATATTAAGATGGCTTCAGAAACATTGCTTCAGGAAGTTGTAATCAAATCTGTACGTAATGTGACAACTGGTACTTTGCCGATTCCGGAGCGTGAATATTCCGGAGCCATGCAGAGATTCTCTATGGATAAGCTTGAAGGTGTATCCGTTCCGTCTGTAGATGATGCTCTTCAGGGACGAATTGCCGGTCTTGATATTGTGGCTAACTCTGGTGACTTGGGTAGTGGGTCTGTAATGCGCATAAGAGGTATTACATCTATCAACTCCAACTCTCAGCCTCTCATTTTGCTTAATAATATTCCATACGAAAGTAATATTGATGCTTCGTTTGATTTTGCTTCTGCCGATCAGGAGAAGTTCGCGACTTTGCTTAGTATCAGTCCGGACGATATTCAGGAAATCACTGTATTGAAGGATGGAGCCGCATGTGCCATCTGGGGTGCGAGAGGTGCGAATGGTATCATTAATATAACTACGAAGAAAGGTGTAACCGGACCTACTCGTGTGAATTATTCTTACCGTCTGTCCGGTTCATGGCAGCCTTCAGGCACCAAGCTTCTTAACGGTGATGAATATACTATGCTCATGAAACAGGCTTATTTCAATAGGAATCAGGTTGACTGTAATATACCTGAATATAGTTATGACCGTTCACAGTTTGTGAATGCTTATGGTACTGCCGAAGATTTTGAGAACTTTAACAATAATACGGATTGGGTTGATAAGGTAACTAAAACAGGTTTCACTCACGACCATGTACTTTCAATCACTGGTGGTGGCGAGAGAGCAAAGTTCCGTACCTCGTTGGGATATTATAATCAGACTGGTACTGTAATAGGGCAGGAATTGAATCGTTTCACAGGTTTGATGAACCTTGAATATAATGTCTCGTCACGATTGAAGTTCATTACGGAGTTCTCCATCACCTATACTGATAATGACAAGAACTATTCGGATGATCCGTATGGAAATGACAATCTGCTGAATATTGCTTATAAGAAGATGCCTAATGTGTCTATTTTCCGTCAGGATATGTATGGGAATAATACGGATGTATATTTCAATATAGCTCAAAACTCGCAGCTTAATTCCGACCAGAAAGACCTTAGGAATCCTGTGGCAATAGCTCATCTTGCCAAGTATCAGCAAAGCAATATGAGAATTATGCCGACTCTTCGTCTTCAATATGATTTCCTTGATCCGGAAGAACAGAAACTTCGTTATCAGGGATATGTGAAGTTTGACTCAGAGAATGTAAAGGACATCAAGTTTCTTCCTCGCGAAACAACTTCAAAGAACTGGAATGACCAGAGTGTGAACAAGTCTTATAATAAAGAGTCTGAGGCAATGACTATATATATGGATCATAACCTCACATGGGTGCCGAAGTTTAATGACCCTGATTTACATTCTTTGATGCTTTATGGTTCATGGCAGATGGATGTGTCACATTCTAAGTTTCAGGAATTTGAACGTAGCGGACTTGCTTCAACTTCGAGTACAGATGTCGCTTCACTTGGAACACTGCGTTCTTTCAATAGTGCCAAGACTCAGGGACGTAATATGGCATTCTTGTTTAGCGGACACTATATGCTGAAAGACCGCTATATCTTCGATGCTTCCGCACGTTGGGATGGAAGTTCTCGTTTTGGTGCTGACAATCGTTGGGGATTCTTCCCTTCACTTGCCGGTAAATGGATTATTTCAAGTGAGCCGTTCATGGCAAAGACAGAAGACTGGCTCTCTGAACTTTCACTTCGTCTTGGCTGGGGTGTTACAGGTAACCGTCCGGACTATGAGTATTTGTTCTACAGCAGATATAACAGTTTTGGAACAAACTACATAGATATTCCGGCCATAAAACCGGCATCATTGCAGTTGTCTCACTTGAAATGGGAGCGTTCTTCTTCATATAACCTCGGTGCGGAGATAAGTTTATATGATTATCGTTATAGAATTGTGGCGAATGTTTACCACCGTCGTACAGAGAATCTGCTTTTCAAAGATCAGACGATACCGTCTTCAACAGGTTTTGGTTCTATTTCTTATATTAATGCCGGAACGATGGATAATGACGGATGGGAGTTGGAGTTTAGCACGAACCGTATGATTAAGCGTGGAGACTGGACTGTTGACTTCAATCTCAATCTTTCCAACTACCGAAACAATATTGTTGAACTGGATGAGAATGTACTCAACAGTTATAATAAGGATTTTAATTATAGTAATGGTGCTTACTTGACACGTTTGCAGATTGACAATTCATTCGGTTCAATATATGGCTTCCGTTATAAGGGTGTATATCAGTATGATGAATATCAGTTTGACAAGCCTGATGCGACAGCACCGGTTGTTCGTGATGCTTCTGGTAATGTAGTGCTTGACAATAGTGGTGATCCTGTGCCAATGTACTTTGCTTATGGTACATCGAATGCCTATCGTTTCCGTGGCGGTGATGCCATTTATGAAGACATCAATCATGGTGGAACAATTGATGAGCTTGACATCGTTTATCTTGGTAATTCAAATCCGAAACTTGACGGTGGTTTTGGTACGACAATAAAGTATAAGCGTTTCACATTCAATGCTTTCTTTAATTTCCGTATAGGAAGTAAGATTATTAACTATGGACGTATGTATGCTGAGAATATGTACTCAACAGACAACCAGTCTGTTGCCACAAACTGGCATTGGCGTAAGGACGGAGATATGACGGAAATACCACGTGCTCTTTATAATTACGGATATAACTGGCTTGGCAGTGACCGTTTTGTTGAGAATGGTTCCTTCCTTCGTTTGAAGCAGCTTACACTGAACTATTCATTTGACCCTAAACTGATGAAATCTGTGGGGCTTCATTCTTTGACTTTGTCTCTGACATTGAATAATGTGCTGACAATCACTAAATACACGGGAGCAGACCCAGAGATTTCGCCGAATAATATTGGTGTGAGTGAAGATAATAACAGAACACCTCGTTCTCGCTATTTTACTTTGGGTATTAATCTTGGTATATAATAAAATTATAAAAAGTCGAAAAGATGAGAAAGCAATATAAAAATATAATGGTTGCGCTTGCGCTGACTTCATTGATGCCTTCTTTGACTTCGTGTGAGGATTGGTTTGACAATGCACCGGAATCAGAAATGGTATTTGATGACTTTTGGAAAAAGAAAGGCGATGTATTAAGCGGTATTGGTTCGTGTTACAGAGCCATGAATGAAGAGGGCTTTTTGAAACGACTCATTGTATGGGGAGAAGTTCGGTCTGATAATGTGATTTATGGGAAAAGCACGGATACGGAACTTTCTTATATGCTTGAGGCGAATATCAATGCCGACAACAGTTATTCTAAGTGGGCGGATTTTTATACAGTGATAAACTACTGCAACACTGTCATAAAATATGCTCCGGGAGTTCGTTCCACTGACCCGGATTTCTCAGAAACAGAATTGTTGCAGTATCTTGCGGAAGCAAAAACTATACGTGCATTCTGTTATTTTACATTGTTGAAAACATTCCGGGATATTCCTTTTACAGAAGAACCTTATACAGATGATTCTCGTCCTTTCCAGATTGTCCAGTCTTCTGAAAGCGATGTGCTTGGGTATCTTGTGAAAGATTTGCGTGAGATAGAAGATTATGCTGTCGATGAATATGCGAGTGTGGCATATAACCGTGGACGTATCACTCGCAAAGCTGTTTGGGCACTGCTTGCTGATATCTATTTGTGGATGGGAAAATACGATGATTGCGTAACTTATTGCAATAAAATCTTAGATACATCTTCAAATCCGTTGTCGCTTGAACGTGCTTCTTCTTATTTCCGTACAGTGTTTTTTACCGGTAATTCGGATGAAAGTATTTGGGAAATTGCATTTGATAATAATACCCAGAATGGAGCTGTAAGAGATTTCTATGGTGGAAGCTCAACGGATGCTAAACTTTCATCGTATGATTACAGTGTTTCCGGTACTTCCGATCTGTTTGTTGTAACTGATTTGCGTCAGAAGAATGCTTTTGTTGAGAAAGATGGTTTCTTTATGATAAAGAAATATATTGCATATCGCAGTAATACCAACAATGAAACGGTGCGCGAGTCTGATTTTACTTACGGTGATGCAACGAACAACTGGATTGTTTACCGTCTTCCGGACATTTATCTTATGAAAGCAGAAGCATTGGCTGAACTTGGCGGTGAGGCGAACCTTGCAGAGGCTGTCTCTATGGTTTCTAAAACATACGACCGTGCGAATCCGGATCTTGAACCCGGAACTCTCATTGGACAATATTCTTCTCAGGAACAGGTGCGCAGCCTTGTCTTTAACGAGAGGCAGAGAGAATTCCTTTTTGAGGGTAAACGCTATTTCGATTTGGTAAGACGTATGCGTCGAGAAGGTACACCGACGCAGGTAATAACAAACTACTTGATAAATAAGTATGTGGCTATGAATCTGGATCGAAATACGGTTATGAGCAAGCTCAATGATGTAGATGCTATCTACATGCCTATTAACAGCGAAGAACTTCGTGTGAATACTTTGCTTAAACAGAACAGGTTCTATGAAATATCTTCAGACATATCTAAAAATTGAACTATATGGAACTTACTAATAATAAGAAGAATTTTTTCTCTTTTCCAATTACAAGAAAGGTGACAAACTGTGCTGTGGCATTTGTGGCTGTAGCAGCATTGGGCATGACAGCTGTGTCTTGTAATAGTGAAAATGTTGACGATGAAGCTATGTACACATTTACAGGAGAGACTGTTGCCTCATTCTGTAAAAACACTCCGGAGCTGTCAATGTTCTATAATATGATGGAAGCTTGTAATGCTACATCATTACTTTCTGTATATGGACATTATACTTGTTTCCCGCCAACCAATGATGCCATTAATATTTATCTTGAAGAAAAAGGCATAACTTGGGATGATCTTACTGTGGAAATGATGCAGAAGATTGTGTATAGCAGTACTATCCGCCATGAATCTACAGAATATGAAAGTACAGATTTTGAAGAGGGTTCTTTGGCTACACCAAGTCTTTCCGACAGATTCATTGTCATTTCATTCCGCACCAATGATTTAGGACAGAGGGAAACTGTGGTTAACAAGACGGCAGTCGTTCTTAGTGCTGACAATGAAGTGCATAATGGAGTGGTGCATGTTGTTGACAGGGTGATAGAGCCGTCTGAAGAAACATTCCTTCAAAAACTTGCTTCTAATGGCAACTTCAATATATGGGCAAAGGCATACGAAGCAAGTGGATATTGGGATGATATGCTTGAGCTTTATGATCCTAATTATACACCAGCTCCTGACAGTAAGTATCAGAAGTGTAAATTGGGTTATACAGTGTTCTGTGAACCGGATGAATTACTTAAAAAGGAAGGGATTGCTGTAAATGGAGATACTTTGGAGAGCCTCGAAAGATTTGCCACAAAGTATTACGGAAGTCAGGATTTAGGTAATTATGAGAGTGAAAATAATCCGTTGAACAAGTTCGTGGCCTACCATATTCTGAATCGTCAGATGTCAACAAGCTCGTTTGTTTATACCGGATTTGCCACTGCTGCCAGTTATAAGACAAAATGTTATGAGTATTATGAAACAATGCTTAAATATCGTCTTATGGAGATTAAAGCAGGCAACCTTATCAATACGCAACGCACAGGTAAGAGTGTGACTCTTGATGAAGTGAACAGCAACATTGAGGTGGCAAATGGTTTCATACATACTCTTAATGACATTCTTGTTTATGATGAAGATGTGATGACAAAGGATGTACTTCATAAGCGTATCCGTTTTGACTTCTATGCAGTGCCTCCTCAGCTCACTAACAACAATATACGTTGGCAGTTGCTCGAAAGCTCCGGTACTACGATTCCTTCTGATTTTTGTGGAGAATACTTCTGGTTTAACAGTGGTTCTACACTTACCATGTGGGCTTCTAACAATTGGACTAACTATCAGGCTGATGAGATGCTTATTTCAGGTCCTATGTATGATTTCAAACTTCGTATGCTTCCTGTACCTCCAGGCAATTATGAGATTCGTTTGGGATATCGTGCAGAGTCATGGCGCGGTATAGCACAGCTTTTTGTGGACGGTCAGATTGCTGGTATTCCTGTTGACCTCACAATTGGTTATAACGGTTCGGAAAATGATCCGCGAATTGGTTATGTGCATGATGAAGATACTAAGGACAACGGTGTGGAGAACGATAAGATGATGCGAAATCATGGTTATATGAAAGCACCTTCTTCAATTTATACTGGTCAGGAAGGAGGTAAGACATTACGTGATATGTCACGTTCTCTGAGAATAATTATCGGTCAGTACAGATTTGACGAATATGGTCCGCACGAATTTCGCGCCAAAAATATGGATGACAAGGGAGGAGGACGTGAGTTTCATGCCGATTATCTGGAGTATATCCCTGTCGATATGATAAGATACGAAGATCGTGAGTAATAAGATATTATTGTAAAATGAAAATTCATGAATGTCATGAAAAAAAGAAATAAGATAGAAAAGAATTACACGGCAGTCGGATACTGTATGTGTATTGCCGGTTTTACTTTGCTTTCATGCTCCGGAGATTGGGATGAGCATTACGACAGGGATTCGGCACTTCCTGTGAAGAATCTTATGGAGATTGTCGATAGTGACAGTCATTTGTCTAAGTTCAGTCAGATACTGAAAGTTACGGGCTATGATTCGATATTGACTTCCGGACAGACCTATACGGTTTGGGCACCTATGGATGAAGCTCTTGCTTCCGTTGATATGAATGATGAAGAGGCTTTATTGCGTCTTGTCAGAAACCATATAGCACGTTATTCAAATCCAACTTCTACCCCAGAGACCGAAAGAATATACATGCTTAACGGTAAATCAATGGCTTATTCCGTAGATTTCTTCAATGGGGTAGGACTTGTGGAAAAGAATATTGTAGCACAGAACGGTATTCTTCACAAGCTTGAAAGTCAGATTCCTTATAAATTTAATATCATGGAATATATGTCGGCAGACAATCGTTTTTCTGATATACATGAATTTATAAGCAGTTTCAATGAATTGAAGTATAGTCCTGACTTTAGTACAACATACGACTCGGTCTTTGTAAATTACAACAGGCTTCTTGAAGATGTCAAATATGGAATAGGTGCTGTAAACAACGAAGATTCTCTCTATACGATGATTATTCCTGACAATAACGCATGGAGAGAAGCATACGAGCACATCAAGCCGTATTTCCGTACATACGATAAGGAGCAGCATGTTGCCGATTCCATTCAGCACACACAGACGTGTTTGGCTATCCTTGGTGGACTTACATTCAGAAAAGTGGTGAATGATGCGGCTTCATACGATTCGTTACTTACTGTGACTCAGAATGTCATTCGTCCGGTAGGTGAATATTTTGAAGGGTATGATGTGGTTGATGCGTCTAACGGTATCATTTATCTCACTACTGCTGGTCTTAACCTTAATGATACTTGTGTCTGGAATCACAAGATTAATGTTGAGGCAGAAGATATGGACAGTCGTATAAATTTGTCAAGTACGAACTCTTATATCAGAAATACAGATATAACCAGTCTGGTTTCCGGAATCAGCAATTCAAGCTATCTTGAAGTGTCGAGCGGAAATGTCGATGGAGGTGTCATTTTTGATGTGGCAAATACGCTTGCAGGCAAATATGATGTATATGTGGATTTTGTATCTCCTCTTGTTGATGGAGAAAACATGGCAAATGAAATTACCAAAGTGTCTTTCCAATTGAGATACCGTAATGAGAACGGACGCACGTCAACACTTAACAATAATACCGGTGTTGATGTGGGAGGAGAGTCTCAAACGGGCATCATATCTGTCAAGGCATTTGAGAATGTGTCTCTGCCTGTGGCCGATTTCTATGATGGTATGTGGTTTCTCAATGAAAAAAATTCTGCTTCAGATATTGTTGAAACCACAACTCTTCAGGTGAAGACCAAGGTCAGCAGCTCAGATGCAAGAAAGGGCTATGTAAGAAAGTTTCGTGTAGATAGGGTTCGTTTTGTTCCTGTTGTGGAATGAAATTTTCTTTATAAATTAAGATTGAACAATAAATGATATGCTGTTGCATTGTCTGAATCTAAAATGTAAAATAAAAAAATAAGATATGAATAATCGACAATATCTACGTGCACTTAAAGCTGCCGGAACGGTCACTGGAATCAGTCTGCTTACGTTGCCGATCTATGCGCAAACGGTGGAGAAGAATGATGAAGCGGCAAAAACAGAAAAAGTGGCAGCTGTGCATTTCCCTTATAAAGTGAGTGGTCGTGTGGTTAAGTCTGATACTGGAACCGCTTTTGCCGGTGTACGTATTTCGTCACCGAATCTCAAAGTTTCGGCAATGACTGACGAGGATGGAAGATATGAGATAAGCTTGCCGGACTTGAATGTTCCTTTGGTCGTTGAGGCTCCCGGCTGTTCTCGTCAGGTTGTTCCGCTGAAAGGACGTGAAACTGTTGACATTACAGTGATGGCGGGTACCGGATACGGATATTACGACTTCGGATATGGAACTCCTGAGAGCGAATCTTTTGTATCGGGATTTGCTGATGGAACCGTAAACTTTGCTGATGATTTGAACTCGCTTCTTAACGGACAAGTTCGTACTGTGAAATCATCGGGTGTTCCGGGTGCTGGCTCTTCCTTCTTTAT
The DNA here is from genome assembly GCA_017621515.1 of Bacteroidaceae bacterium. GTDB lineage: Bacteria > Bacteroidota > Bacteroidia > Bacteroidales > Bacteroidaceae > RGIG8745. The sequence continues at coordinate 34,450 of JAGASY010000087.1, read as the reverse complement.
TCGTGGACTCAATTCGTTGAATCTTTCCGCCCAGCCTCTCTTTATCGTTGACGGCATTGTATGGCAGATGCAGGAAACAGCCGTGAGCGTGATGGATAATTACCATAGCAACCCTTTGAACCTGCTTGACCCTGACGATATTGACAAGGTTACGCTACTGAAAAACGGTTCTGCTGTTTGGGGTGCAAAAGCAGCCAATGGGGTAGTCATCATAGAAACCAAGCGTGGACGAGATATGGCAACTAAAATCGAAGCCAATCTTTCCGTCGGTTTCCAGACTCCGTTTAAGTCTATACCAGTGATGGACGCTTCAGCCTATAAACTTTATGCCACAGATGTGATGCGTGGAATGGAAGCAAGCGATATTGCCAAGTTTCACTTCATTAACGATGACCCGTCAAAGTCATATTATTGGGACACTCACAATAATACCGATTGGTTGGACGAAGTGAACCGGACTTCCATGATTCAAAACTATGGAATCTCGGTTAGCGGTGGTGATGATATTGCTCTTTACCGTTTCTCGCTTGGCTATGCAAAGAATGACGGGAATATTGACGGTACAAGTTTTGACCGTCTGAATGTCAGATTTAATTCCGACATCCATCTTATGAAAAATTTTGATGTGGTTGCCGATATTGCATATTCGCAGACTTCTACTAATGCCATATTCGACGGACTTGATGAAGTGCGTTCTCCTTATTATATGTCACTTGTGAAGTCACCGCTCTATGGTCCTTGGCAGCGCAACGGTTCAGGAATGCTCACTAACCGTCTCAGCGATACCGATGAACTGAATGTGGGCAATCCGTTGGCTTTGGTTGGTGATGAGATTCCGTCATTGGACAAATATCGGTTTAATTTGAATCTTACTCCGACATACAAGTTCTCAGACAAGTTGTCTTTGTCTGCCATTTTGGGATTTTCATGGGACAAGGCAAATGAAGATGTCTTCATTCCTGATGCTGGAGTGGCTGATGAACCTCTTTACAACAGCAATGGAGAAGTCTATGCTACAGCATTGAATGAGGTTCGCAATTTTATGTCTCGTCAATCAACCTTATCTGCCGATTTGCATGTTGATTGGACTATTCTCAGCGATTATCAGAACGAACTGAAAACAAAGATAGGAGGATATTTCTATAACAACTATTATAAATATACCGCAGGGCGAGGATACAACACCGGTTCTGACTTTATGAAAGCTCTTGCCAACACAAACAGCAATCTGCGTTTTCTTGACGGAGATGAATATACGGACAGAGAGGGTACATGGTATCTTGATGCAGATTATTCCTACCTCAGCAAGTATTTCCTTAATGTAGGTATGTCGCTTGCTTCGTCTTCACGCTTTGGTTCCGATGCTGGCGGACTTGACTTTTGTGGTACGAACTGGGCTTTCTTCCCGTCTGTGTCGGCATCATGGCTCATCTCTTCCGAAAAGTTCATGAAGCATGTACGTGGCATAGATAATCTGAAGTTGCGGGCTTCATTCAGTGTCACTGGTAATGACAGGCTTCCGGTATTTGCCAACCGTACCTATCTGACGAGCAATGCCTTCGCACAGAATACAGCCGGACTTGTACTTGCCAATATTGGTAATGAAAAGTTGAAATGGGAAACCACTTCTCGCTTTAATGTCGGTTTGGATGCAAGTTTGCTTAACAACCGTCTCACTTTGGCTGCCGATGTCTATTTTGCAAAGACGAAAGACCTGCTCACTTATAAACCGCTTAATGACGTGGCTGGACTGGAATATTTCTGGGATAACAACGGAGAAATGACCAACAACGGCTTTGAAGTGGCTGTGAATGCAAAGATTATAGACCATAAGGATTTCAAGTTTAATGTAGGTGCTTCTGCCGGACATTATGTGAACAAGATAACAAAGCTCAACAATGGCAGCTTTATTACGGATGTTTGCAACGGACAGATTCTGACCGAAGAGGGACGTCCTGCCGGAGTGTTCTACGGCTACCGTACAGCCGGAGTCTTTTCCGATGCGGCAGAAGCTGCAAATGCTAACTTGGCAATCAGAACAGAAAACGGACAGATTGTTCCGTTTGGTGCAGGCGATATGATTTTTGTAGATAAAGATCATAACGGATTCATAGACAAAGAAGACCGTGTGGTGCTTGGCGATCCTAATCCGGATGTTTACGGTAACTTCACCTTTGACATACGTTATAAGCGTTTTGATCTTTCGGCTCTCTTTACATATTCTTGTGGAAACGATGCTTACAATGCTTTGAGAGCTGGTTTGGAGTCGGGAAGTGACATCATTAACCAAAGTACTTCGATGGAGAACCGATGGACTGCCGACGGACAGCATACGGATATTCCGCGTGCCACATACGGCGACCCTATGGGCAATGCACGTTTCTCCGACCGTTGGATTGAAGATGCTTCATACCTCAAGTTCAAGAGACTGTCTCTGTCATACAATGTGCCTTTGAAGGTGAACTTCATACAGAGCCTGTCGGTATGGGGAGCTGTGGATAACCTCTTTACACTTACCAAGTATCTTGGTGCTGACCCAGAGTTCTCTTTCGGACCTTCTGTTCTCTGGCAGGGTGTTGATGCCGGACTTACTCCGCAGACACGCTCATTCCGGATTGGAGTGAAAATAAGTTTGTAATCATAAAAAAACTTTTTCTATTATGAAAATGCAATTCAAGAATATAAAGCTTTATTCCGGAAAGCTTGCCTTGAGTCTGGCGGCAGGTTTGCTTCTGGGAGGAGCATTGACTTCATGTGATGATGTGTTTGACACAGACTCTTCATCTGTGACGATTGATAAAGGCGATAAGCTCGATTCACCTAACGATTCGCTTTATTCCATTATGGGAATACTTTCCCAGTTGCAGAAAGTAGGGGAGCGTTATGTCGTTTTCGGCGAACTTCGCGGCGACCTTATGGAGGCTACTTCGTTGGCTTCTATGGAACTTCAGGAAATATCCCGTTTTGATGTGACGCCTGATAACTCTTATCGTATGCAGCAAGATTACTACAATATAATCAACAACTGCAACTATGCCATTGCACGCATGGATACGACTGTAACTATCTATCAGGACAAGGTGATGATTCCTGAATATGCAGCTATCAAGGCTGTACGTGCGTGGACATACTGGCAGGTGTTGCTTGCATACGGGGAAGTTCGTTGGATTGATAAGCCGATTCTCAGTCTTGAGGCTTCTATGAAGGACTATCCGGTAAAGAACGGCGAGGAACTGGCGCAGCTGTTGATAGAAGATTTGTTGCCATACATTGACGTGCGCCAGCTTGACTATGGAACTATCGATGGATATTCTTCTGCCAAGATGTTTATACCAGTGCCTCTTGTGCTTGGCGATTTGTATCTTTATCTTAACCGTTACGAAGAGGCGGCTGCGATGTATTACAAGCAGATTGAGCACTACAAACTCACTGTGCCTGACAGCTATTCCAACAATTGGGCGCGTGATACTCGTGCATCCGTATATATTAACCATGTCAATTCATACTTGCAAGAAATGTTGGCAGGTCTGGTCTATAGTTCGGATGCCAAAGATTATCATCCTCTGCTCATACGTCACGCGTTTAATGACAATCCTTCGATAGTGCCGGCAGAGTCGTTCATCAGTGCGATGAACCATAAGATGCACTTTTATGCAGAGGCTGGTGCACTGACTATTGGTTCCTACTTTGAGGGCGATCTTCGTGGAGAAGCAGTTGCTTCTTCCGGTGAGGTAAGTTCTTCTTCATTTGGTGATATTACACTTGGAAAACGTACCGGAGCATATATCACAAAATATAATACAGCTGCATCTGTCAATGAGAATGGGCATGACCCTCTTAACACTGCGGTCAAGGGATTGATGTTCACTCGTGTCATCCCTCTCTATCGTACTCCTCTGGTTTATCTGCGCTTTGCAGAAGCACTTAACCGTATGGGAAAACCTTCTATGGCATTTGCTGTGCTGAAATACGGACTTACAGCAGAGAATCTGGCTGATGCTTCAAAAGTGAGTCAGGGAGAGCTGACCGGTGAATCGTTCACAGATTTCAGCTGGACTCACAATTCTGACGGTAATGCCAATAAAGGTACTGCCATCCGAGGTTGCGGACGTGGAATTGCTCTCGATAAGGAATATTATGTGATACCCGATTACACACGTTATGTGGAAGCTACGGATGAAGAAACTGGTGAACCTGTATTGTTGCCATCTGATGATGTAGCGGATAAGGCTATGGCTCTTTCCGATTCCATTCTTTTCGTGGAAGACTGCATTGTCGATGAAATGGCGGCAGAGACGTCTTTTGAAGGAAATCGCTTCTTTGACCTTCTTCGTGTGGCTCGCCATCGCAATAATTATCCTGCATATATGGCTGACAAAGTGTCTGCACGTTTTAGTAATAAAGAAGAGATGAAGGCGGTTCTGATGAACCCGGACAAGTGGTATTTGAAATAGTTCCCGATGAATATCTACCTTATTTTAAATGAAATGTTCACCTTTTCTGTGAATAAGTGGAATGCGTTTCGGTAGGGTAGGCAGTTGGTGATTTCTATATTGTATTGGCAGGTATATTGAGTTGTACCTGCCAATATTTTTTTGTCTTATTTCTGTCGAGATGATTTCTGAACACACATAGATATTGAGAGGTCTGTTTGTTGCGGAATTGAGATTCCATAAAAAAATTTTTGAATATGTTTTTTCGAAGGATGTTCTGTTTTGATAAAATGATAATAACCTTGATAATTTTGTTTTCAGAATGTCGATTTCCTGTTTCAAATACTATCTTTCTGATTTTGTCAAATGTTAAAATTTCAAGCCTTCTGGAACGCTTCAAAATGAATCGCAACGAACTTTTCTCGAAGAATGGGGATTCTACGTGCATTTCATGAAGCCTCTGACAAATGTGAAATAGTGTTTCGTTCTAAATCCATTCTTTTACATTTATTTATTCCCGGCGAAGAGTATTTTGGAAAAAACTACTAAGTTTTCAAAATTCCAGCGCACTGTCGTCACATTTCCAGCGCACTGTTTTTTCAACCACAGTGCGCTGCTATTTTATTTTCTGTGCGCTGAAAATTTGACGACAGTGCGCTGAAAATAAAAAAACACCGTTCTTCAAAATAAAAGATAATAGGCTTCAATTGAAATGTTAAGAAGTGTATAATTTCAGCCTTGGCAGAATGTTTGAACGGAAACTTAAAAGTGGGTGATTCTAAAGTGATGTTTGGAAATGAAAATGACGAATCTGGGTGTAATGGATTATTAATCAGATGATTATCAGAATACTCAAAATAATCAAAAAATTGCGTCCGGTGCGTTTTTTTGAGCATTTTGAGGAGTTTCTGTATATTATTGATTATCAATTATTTATCTTTTGTGTGAAATTTTCCTCTCTTTGTTTTCGGCAAAAAATCGCTCGAAGTGTTAAATTTACATTTTGAACGAAAATATCATTTTGTCAAATCGAAAAATGCCGTTTTAGCGTGCTTTTTGTTGTTTTAAGCAAGTGCTTTCAATTTTGTTTAGCTGAGAGACTGTGAATACCCCTATATAGTTATAAAATAAAGTTTAATAGGCTCTTAGAAACTGCGAAAGAACATAAATTTATTGGGCTGAATTAATTGGCACTACAGTCTCGTTTCTTTGGTCCGGGGCTTTTTATTTAAAATGACAAAGAAAAATGTGAAAAAATTGTTTTGTATCACACAATGTGTTACATTTGTAGTACAATATAATGTAATAGTAATATGGAAACGGTAATCAGAAAGCAGACCTCGTTTCGTTTGCGTGAAGATTTGTTGCTGGCATTGCAAGAACAGGCAAAAAAAGCTAACAGAAGTTTGAATAATTTTGTAGAGAGTACCTTGATGGATGCAGTATATTCCCGACCAAATGAGGAAACGATTGCCGCCATAAAGGAAGCACGTACTGCGAAGCATAAAAAAACATTTGACAGTGTAGGAAGTCTGATGGAGGAACTGATGAAGTGAAAAAGAAGTTACACCCGACAAGTCAATTCAAAAAAGACTTCAAGCGCATCCGAAACTTTCCTAAAAAGGTGGAAGCTTTTGAATATATTGCCAATTTGCTTATAAATGACCTGCCTATACCAAAAGAATACAGTCCCCATCTGTTGAAAGGTCAGTACAAAGGTTGTATGGAGTGTCATATTGAGGATGATTTTCTTCTTATTTGGATTGATGGGGACATAATAGATTTGCTTAGGATTGGTAGTCATTCCGAGTTGTTTTGAAATATGATACAGCGTTTAGTTTTGAACATAAAAAATTCTCATGCCCCAAAATAAATCCAGTCTCTATAATGTGATGACCGGATTTATTTATAGGAGAGACATATCTGGATGGTAAAATAGATTTTAGTAAAGCAGACTCTAAAAAGCAGTCAATAAAATAATTGATTGTGTATGTAAAATACCGAAGGATAGTTCCCTGTTCGTTGATTCAGTTTCTTCTTTGATATTGATTTTGTTTAGATTTCCTTTTTGAAGAAATATTTGTACTTTTTATCTGAAATAAGAGATTTTTTGTGTAGGTTTGCATAATAAACAGAAGCATTGCTCGACTTTCGGTTGCTCTGAATCATGTCTGTAAAGTTCTGGGATAGACAGACCGGAAAAATTGTCGCAGAGACATGGTTGGGGTGTTATAATCTTCATCGGGTGCACTCAAAATCAAAAGTCGAATTGCAGATTGTTGAATAACCATTTTAATATCAAGCAAAAGTTATGGCAATAGTAAAACCGTTTAGGGGCATAAGACCTCCGAAAGAACTTGTGGAAGAAGTTGAAAGTCGTCCGTATGATGTGCTTGATTCTGAAGAGGCACGTGCAGAGGCGGGAGACAATGAGAAGAGTCTTTATCATATTATCAAGCCGGAGATTGATTTTCCTGCCGGCACGAGTGAATACGATCCGCAGGTCTATGAACGTGCCGCCGAGAATTTTAGGAAGTTTATGAAAAACGGCTGGCTGGTTCAGGATGATAAGGAACTTTATTATGTGTATGCCCAGACCATGAATGGGAAAACGCAATATGGACTTGTGGTCGGAGCGTATGTCGAGGACTATATGAGTGGTATCATCAAGAAGCACGAACTGACGCGCAGTGACAAGGAGGAAGACCGCATGAAGCATGTGAGGGTCAATGATGCCAATATCGAGCCTGTGTTTTTTGCTTATCCTGACGATGCGGTCATAGATGCACTCGTTGCACGTTATGCTGCGTCAGAGCCGGAATATGATTTTATTGCTCCTATAGATGGATTCCGTCATCGGTTGTGGATTGTCAGTGAGGATGCCGACATACAGACTATCACGGAACAGTTTGCGAAGATGCCGCACATGTATATTGCTGACGGACACCATCGTTCTGCCGCTGCCGCACTGGTGGGAGCAGAGAAAGCTGCACAGAACCCGGAGCATCGTGGCGATGAGGAATACAATTATTTTATGGCTGTATGTTTCCCTGCAAGCCAGTTGACGGTTCTTGATTATAACCGTGTGGTAAAAGACTTGAACGGCATGTCTGCCACAGAGTTCATTGAAGCACTCCGAAAGAACTTCTGCGTGGAACTCAAGGGAAAGGATGAGTATCGTCCGGCAGAGCTTCATGAGTTCTCGCTGTATCTTGAAGGGCAGTGGTATTCGCTGAAGGCAAAAGAAGGGACATACGATGACAACGACCCGATAGGTGTCCTTGACGTGTCCATATCTTCTCGGCTTATTCTGGATGAGCTTCTTGGAATAAAAGATTTGAGACGAGACAAGCGTATCGACTTTGTTGGCGGCTTGCGCGGACTTGGGGAACTGAAGAGGCGCGTAGATAGCGGTGAAATGAAGATGGCTCTCGCACTTTACCCTGTCAGCATGAAGCAAATAATGGATATTGCCGATAGCGGAAACATCATGCCTCCAAAGGCAACATGGTTTGAACCAAAGTTGCGTTCTGGACTTGTGATTCACAAACTTAGTTGATGGATAGTTATTTGACGATAGAAGGACTTTCGGAGGGTATCTACACGGAGAAGCGGAGCAAGTTTCTTGCTTTCGCTCTTCATGTCGAGACCGTTGACGAAGTGAAGGAATATGTGGCTGAGTATCAAAAGAAATACTATGATGCTCGCCATGTATGCTATGCCTATATGCTTGGTGCCGACCGTCTGGATTTCCGTGCCAATGACAATGGTGAGCCTTCCGGTACGGCGGGGAAGCCTATTCTCGGTCAGATAAATTCAAACAGTCTGACAAACATCTTGATTGTGGTAGTGCGCTATTTTGGCGGAATCAAGTTGGGTACGAGTGGCTTGATAGTGGCTTATCGTATGGCGGCTTCCGAGGCTATAGCTGCTGCCACTGTCGTAGAGAAGACTGTGGATGAGGACATTACTTTTTTCTTTGAATATCCTTTCATGAACGATGTCATGCGCATTGTGAAAGAAGAAAACCCGAAGATTGTGGAGCAAGGATATGATACGGATTGTTCCATGACTTTGCGCATACGTCGCGGAAACATGCCCCGATTGCGCGAGAGACTGGAGAAGGTGGAGACGCTGAGAGTGCAGTAAGGATGGTTGATTCGGATTTTTCATTGGAAATATGTCATAAAGAGATAATAAAATGATGAAGATACATCAAATTCAATTCAGTCCGACTGGAGGTACAAAGAATGTGGTCGATTGTCTTTGTGAGGGATTCGGTAGAGAGATAATTCTTACTGACCTGTGTCTGAAGGATAGTCGGATAGAGACACCGGATATATCAACAAATGATTTGGTTGTCATAGCTATGCCTGTATTTGCTGGACGTGTACCGGCTGTGGCTGTGAAAAGATTGCGTTGTATCAAGAGTGGTCATGCCCGATGTGTTATAGTGGCTGTCTATGGTAACAGAGCTTATGATGATGCTTTGCTTGAAATGCAAGATGTGGCAACAGATATGGGGTTTCGTGTGGTGGCTGCCATAGGGGCTGTGGCAGAACACAGTATTTCCCGGGTGTATGGTGCTGGACGACTTGATGCGAAAGACCGTCAGGATTTGATGGATTATGCAGCCCTCATCATGAAAAGAATAGAAACCGATAATGACTATATACCCTTGGTGTTGCCAGGTAAACATCCTTATAAACCTTACAATATTGGACCTTTTCCTGAAGCGAATGAACTTTGTAATGGTTGTGGAGTATGTAGAGAATTATGTCCTGTAGATGCCATACCTATGGATAATCTCAGAGTTGTCAACAAGGATGTCTGTATATCTTGTATGCGTTGTATTGCTGTCTGTCCAACGAAGTCCAGAGGAATAGGACAATTGGAGACGGTGATAACAGAGAAACTGCGTCCGCTCTGTTCTATAAGAAAAGACAACGAATTGTTTATATGAGTATGAAGTTTCTTTCTTGTTGGTTTTTTGCGAAGGATTTATTAAATAGGAAGTAAATTTGTAGAAATAAGACATTCTACAAGCGAATGTGATTTGTAGGTGTGCTGAGGATATTGTGTGTATGAAAAATATGAATTTCTCAAAATGTAATGGATAAATTTTAAATAAGTTTTCATAATCCGTATCTTTGCAGTAATTTTCTATAAATATAGAATTAGAATTATCAAGACGAAAACATAAATAAAACATGGAATTAGCAAGTAAATACACTCCGCTGGATGTGGAAGGGAAGTGGTATCAATATTGGATGGACCACAAGCTTTTCAGTTCTAAGCCTGATGGTCGTGAACCTTATACTATAGTTATTCCGCCACCAAACGTGACTGGAGTTTTGCACATGGGGCACATGCTTAACGAGACAATTCAGGATATTCTTGTGAGAAAAGCAAGGATGAACGGAAAGAATGCTTGTTGGGTGCCGGGAACTGACCATGCCTCTATTGCTACCGAAGCTAAGGTGGTAAACAGGCTTGCAGAGAGAGGTATAAAGAAGAGCGACCTTACTCGTGAGGAGTTTCTTAAATATGCATGGGAATGGACTGACGAGCATGGCGGTATCATTTTGAAGCAGTTGCGTCGTCTGGGTGCCAGCTGCGACTGGGACAGAACCGCATTCACTATGGATGAGGTACGCTCAAAGAGTGTGATAAAAGTCTTTGTTGACCTTTATCGCAAGGGACTTATTTATCGTGGTGTGAGAATGGTCAATTGGGACCCGAAGGCGATGACCGCTCTGAGCGATGAGGAGGTTATATATAAGGAGGAGCATTCCAAGCTTTATTATCTCAGATATTATGTAGATGGAGAGTGCTGTGCGGATAATGTGTCTGAGGGATGTGTGGTGCACAAGGATGACAGCGGAAGATGCTATGCGGTTGTAGCTACTACCCGTCCGGAGACAATCATGGGCGATACAGCCATGTGTATTAATCCGGCAGACCCGAAGAACCGTTGGTTGTCTGGAAAGAAAGTCATTGTTCCGTTGGTTAATCGTGTGATTCCTGTGATTGAGGATGATTATGTGGATGTAGAGTTTGGTACGGGATGTTTGAAAGTGACTCCGGCACACGATGTGAATGACTATATGCTTGGTGATAAGCATAATTTGGAAAGCATTGACATATTCAATGACAATGGAACTTTGTCGGAAGCTGCCGGTATGTATGTGGGCATGGATCGTTTTGATGTCAGAAAGCAGATTGAAAAAGACCTTGCTGCTGCCGGACTACTGGAAAAGGTTGAGGACTATACAAACAAGGTGGGATGTTCGGAGCGTACAGGTGTGCCTATCGAGCCGAAGCTTTCTATGCAGTGGTTTATTTCCATGCAGCATTTTGCTGATTTGGCTCTGCCTCCGGTCATGAATGATGAGATTAAGTTCTATCCTGCAAAATATAAGGTTACTTATAAGAACTGGCTTGAAAATATCAAGGATTGGTGTATCAGCCGCCAGTTGTGGTGGGGACATCGTATTCCTGCTTATTATTTGCCTCAGGGAGGATTTGTGGTTGCTGAGACAAAAGAGGAGGCTTTGCGTCTTGCAAAAGAGAAAACAGGAGATGAGAATCTGACAGAAGCTGACTTGCGTCAGGAAGAAGATGCGCTTGACACATGGTTCTCTTCATGGTTGTGGCCTATCAGTTTGTTTGATGGAATTAATAATCCGGGTAATGAGGAACTGAATTATTATTATCCAACTTGTGATCTTGTGACAGGGCCGGATATTATTTTCTTCTGGGTGGCACGTATGATTATGGCAGGGTATGAATATCAGGGAAAGATGCCATTCCGTAATGTGTATTTCACAGGAATTGTTCGTGATAATCTTGGACGCAAGATGTCAAAGCAACTTGGAAATTCGCCGGATCCGTTGTTGCTGATTGATCAGTATGGAGCGGATGGAGTGCGTATGGGAATGTTGCTTGCAGCTCCTGCTGGAAATGATATATTGTTTGACGAGTCGTTGTGTAAGCAGGGATTGGGATTCTGTAATAAAATATGGAATGCGTTCCGTCTTGTGAAAGGTTGGAATGTGGCAGATGAACCGCAACCAGAAAACTCAAGGATTGCTGTTAAGTGGTTTGATGCAAAAATAAAGGAGATTTGTGCTGAGATTGAAGATCTTTTCTCTAAGTATCGTTTGAGCGAGGCATTGATGTCCGTTTTCAAGTTGTTTACAGATGAATTCTCCGGCTGGTATCTTGAAATGGTTAAACCTGCGTATATGAAACCGATAGATAAGGTGACTTACTCGGAGACATTGCGCTTCTTTGATGTGTTGATGAAGGTCATACATCCGTTCATGCCATTCATTACAGAAGAAATCTGGCAGAATATCTATGACCGGAAAGATGGAGAAAGTATTATGACGGAGAAGCTGGAACTTGCAGCTATGAGCGAGGAGGACAAGGTTCTTATTGCGGAAGTAGAAGTTATGAAGGATATTGTGGCAAATGTACGTGCTGTCCGTAACCAGAAGAACATTGCACCAAAAGAACCGCTTTCACTTGAGGTTGTTGGAAAGAATCCTGTTGCTACTTTGGTTTCTTTGATTGTAAAGATGGCGAATCTGTCGGAAGTAAACGTGGTTAAGCAAAAGGGTGACGGTTCTTCAGCATTCATGGTTGGAACAACGGAATTTGCTGTGCCGCTTGGTTCGCTTATAGATAAAGATGCTGAGTTGAAGAAGATGGAAGCAGAACTTGCACATCTTGAAGGCTTCTTGGTTGGAGTAAAGAAAAAGTTGCAGAATGAGAAGTTTGTGGCTCATGCTCCAGCTCAGGTTGTTGAACTTGAACGCAAGAAGCAGAGCGATGCGGAAACAAAGATTGCGGCTCTCAAAGAAAGTATTGCAAGATTGAAAATGTAGTGTGGATTGGATCCTTATAGAAACAGAATGAGGGGAATGGTGAACATGTCACCATTCCCCTCATTCTGTTTCTATATAAGGATTTATGGAAACCTTATTTTATTAATTCTGCAATCTTCTCTCGTAAATTGTCGCCACGCAGGTCTTTTGCGACAATTATACCCTTGTCGTTAATAAGCATTGTGCAAGGTATTGAGTTCACATCATAAAGACGTCCGGCAGAACTATCCCATCCGTTCAAGTCTGATATTTGTGGCCATGTGATGCCAAGTTTTTCTATTGCTGATTTCCAGCTTTCATTATTAGTATCGAAAGACACACCCACAATTTCAAGACCAAAAGGTTTGAACTCTTCATATACTGCCACGACATTAGGCATTTCTTGGCGACATGGACCGCACCAGCTTGCCCAAAAGTCAACAAGTACCAGTTTGTGTCCTTGCATCAGTTCTGATAATGATTTTTCTTCTCCTTCAGGAGTCTTTAATGTGAAATCCTTGTATGCAGAACCTACTACTATGCCATTCGTTGACATTTCATCATCCGACTCTTCCATGATATCCGCAATTTCTGTAGGGGTGTTTTCTGCTGTGTCTTTCTTGTCTTTCGTATTACCGTTACAAGCTGTAACAGATAACGCTGCAATGGCAAGAATTAGCATTGGAGATTTGTTCATGATTCTATAATTGAAGTTTGTAATATGAAATATAAACAAAATAAACGATGAAAAGTTTTCAATAAACCAAAAACTTTTCATCGTTTATTCTATTCTTTTTTTAGAAATCAAACTGTGAACTTACTGATTCATTACATTCTACACAGTGAATGGCTTTTGCAAACATGTTTGCTACAGACAATTGTTTTACTTTAGCACATTTCTGAGTGTATGGAATACTGTCAGAAAATACTATCTCTACAAGTGAAGAGTTCTGTACACGGTCACTTGCTGGCTCACTCATGACACAATGGGTTGCTACTGCGCGTACACTTTTAGCTCCGGCTTTCATCATCTCATCAGCTGCTTTTGTGATAGTTCCCGCTGTATCTACCATGTCATCGACCAGAATCACATTCTTGTCTTTTACATCACCAATTATTTGTATGCTGCTGACAACATTTGCTCTTTCTCTTGTTTTATTGCACAGTACAAGAGGTACTCCAAGTTTTTTACTATATAGACTTGCACGTTTAGAACCGCCCACGTCAGGAGTGGCAATGACAAGATTGTCGAGTTGAAGAGATTCTATATATGGTATAGATACAAGTGAACCGTAAAGGTGGTCAACTGGTACGTTGAAAAATCCTTGAATCTGGTCTGCATGTAAGTCCATTGTTATCAAGCGGTCAATTCCTGCAACGCTCAATAGATCTGCCACAAGTTTTGCTCCGATGCTGACTCTTGGTTTGTCCTTGCGATCTTGACGCGCCCAACCGAAATACGGACACACAGCTATAATACTACGTGCAGAAGCTCGTTTTGCTGCATCTACCATTAGCAACAATTCCATGAGGTTGTCGCTGTTTGGAAATGTTGACTGAACGAGAAATACATCCTGACCTCGGATGGACTCTTCAAAAGAAACTGCAAACTCTCCGTCGGCAAAATGTGTAATTATCATATTGCCCAGCGGACAACCTAAGCTTTGGCATATTCTTTCTGCCAAATACCTTGATTTTGTACCTGAAAATACCTTAAACGGTTTACTTTCGCTCATTTTTTTATTGTGCTTTAATAAACAGGTGCAAAGTTAACAATTCTTGAAGATATGACATTACTTTTATACTTTTAATCTACAGCAGCATATAATTTTTTTAAGTATTTGGTAGCTATGTGAGTATCTCTGGGTATATCTTCGCTGAATAAATTCCATAGTCCTCCCATGATTGCTGCTCCTCCAAACCCATAAGATTTAATTTGATATATATTATTTATGTCTATGCCACCCAGTGCAATGATTCTGTCATCTATGACTCCTGCTTGTCGTGCGTTTATAATATCCTGTTCCGAAAAATTTGACATATATCCTTTTTTGGAGATACTGTTAAAAATAGGACTGAGAAAAACATAGTTGCATTTGTTCTTCCATATTTCCACCTCTTTAATACTATGGCATGAATGGCTGATATGTCCTGTGTAATTGTTTGGAATTTCCGGATTACGTCGATTTAGATGTATGCCTTTGAGATGATATGTATCTTTGAGGCAGAAATGGTCATGCACAACAATTCTGTCATACCATTGTTTGTCAATTTTTGTGAGCAGTTGTTCACATTGGCTTTGGTCTGAATTTGGCTTCCTAAGATGAAGTATATCCAGACCTGCATCAAATAGGGAATTGATTATCGCTGCTTCTTCCGGGAAAAATGAAAGGTGGGTAATTAATACGAGTTTCATTGTGATTCTAATTAAATCCGGCAAACTCATAAGGAGTTTGCCGGATTCAAATGATTCTAAGTATAGACCTTTTTATCAAATAATTGTTTGTTGATTCTGCTAAAATAATACAGAGTCTGTAGTCAATTATTCTTCTTTTTTAGCAGAAGCTTTCTTTGTAGTTCTCTTTTTTGCCGGAGATTTAACCTTTGCTTCGCCTTCATCAGATGTGGAATTTAGCTTTTCCAATTTCTTCTGAAGCTTTGCAATCTCCTTGTCTTTAATTTCAATTTCTTCTCCTTGATTCTTGATTGTAGTAAGGAGTGAATTGAGTTCTTCATTATCCATATCAACAGGATACAGGCTATTAACGCGAGAAATGAAATCACCAAGTATATTCATGTAATTGGTGAAAGCGTCGTAAGGACTATCATATATTCCTCGATTTATGTTTACACTGCTCTGTTTTGTTGTCATGAAACGGAAATTGTTGGATGCCTGAAGATAATCCCAATCTTGTTTGATACGGCGGTCTGTACATATACGTACACGATCAGCCACACTGTACAACTTGTCAAAGGCTTCACGCTGCATGATGTTTCCGAGCCAGCAGCTTGTGTCGCGTTCTTCATCAACCCAAGATACATTGTAAGGAATTTCCAGACTTCCTACAGACTTGCCCTTAGTGCAAAGTTCAGATGGAGTAGAGAATGTTATTCCGCGTTCTTTTGCACATTTTGGCAATGCACGTAAAAACTCAAGAATATTGGAACTCAGTGGCTGGAATATTCCAAGAGCGCACAATTCCATGAAGATGTTTATAACCTGCTCTTCTTCTGGCAGACCTGCAATCCAGTTCATGTAAGTGTCTGCGAACAATGGATATTCATTCCAGTCTGAGTTGTTGAATCTCAAGCTTATATCATCTGACAGTTTATAGTCTCGAAGAAGGAGCTTCAAATCAGGATTCAAAGCACAGTTATAAATGAAGTGTGGTGATTTCCATCCGAGTACATGTTTTGCTCCTTCTGTGAGCATTCCTTTGAATCCCATGGCTGCCACCTGTGCACCGATTTCGTCTGAATAGATAAGTGATGAGTTACGGAATACTTTAGGTGTCTGCCCGAACAGTTCCTTAATTTTGTTCTTCATACGCATACATTCGTCTTGGAAACTCTCCTCATTAGCCAGAGAGGCAAGACCGTGTGAGTATGGTTCGCAGAGAAATTCAACACATCCTGTGTCGTTAAGTTCTTGCAATAAATCGACTACTTGTGGAGCATGAAATTCCAATTGCTCAAGTCCTACACCTGACAATGAAAGAGCTACTTTGAAATAGCCTTGGTTTTCTTTTGCCATGTCAATGAGTGTATGAAGAGCCGGTACATAACTCCGTTCTGCTATATCATTAATAGAACGTTCATTTTCATAGTCGTCATAGTAATAGTGGTCACGACCTATGTCGAAGAAACGATAACGCTTGAGGTGTATAATTTGATGAATCTCAAAATAAAGGCATATAGTTTTCATAACCTTGTTCTGCTATTTATTTCATTGGGTGATATTCGTTCATGCGAACTATTTATCCCCAACTATTTTTTGTTATTGTTTATTTGTTGTAGTTCTCTATTGTCTGGTCATAAAGCTTGCGTATGCGTTGTCCGACTTTTTCCCATGTAATTCCGTCAACTTCCTTCTTGCCTTCTTCCTGCAAGTATTTGAAAAGTGATGGATTGGTACATATCGAATATATCGCATCAGCCATAGCATGTATATCCCAATAATCCGTTTTTATACATTTGTCCAGAATCTCTGCACATCCGGATTGTTTTGAGATAATAGACGGAGTTCCGCACTGCATAGCCTCAAGCGGTGCAATACCGAATGGCTCACTTACAGACGGCATGATGAACACATCACTGTTCTTGTAGCATTCATACACTTGCTTGCCACGCATAAAACCCGGGAAGTGGAATCTGTCCGCTATGCCGCGTTCTGCCACAAGCTGAATCATGGCATTCATCATATCTCCTGAACCAGCCATGCAGAAGCGGATATTGCGTGTTCTCTTCAGAACCAAATCGGCAGCTTCAACAAAATACTCCGGTCCTTTTTGCATTGTGATACGCCCGAGGAATGTAACAATCTTCTCTTTTGAATGGTCCGGACGTGGAATGTCCTGACATTCCTGAGAGAGAGGATACACTGCATTATGCATGGCAAATACCTTGGCAGGATTCTGATGGTATTCATTGATGACAGTACGTCGTGTAAGTTCAGAAACACACATGATGCAGTCTGCATGGTCCATACCGTTTTTCTCTATTGAATATACCGTCGGATTCACTTTTCCACGTGAACGGTCAAAGTCTGTAGCATGTACATGTATGCAGAGTGGTTTACCGCTTACCATCTTTGCATGTACTCCAGCTGGATAAGTCAGCCAGTCGTGTGCATGAATTATGTCAAATTGTTCCGAACGTGCCACAACTCCAGCAATAATAGAAAAGTTGTTGATTTCGTCATGCAGATTCTGAGGATATCCACCAGCAAATTCCATGCATCCCATATCATTTACATTCATGTATGAGAAATCAGCATATATATGATCGCGATAACGATAATAGTCTTCCGGAGTCATGTGAGGAATACGCGACTTTACATAGTTGTAATCTACATCACGCCATACGATAGGGACTTGGTTCATGCCTACGATTCTCAGGAATTTTTCTTCCTCTCCACATGGTTTAGGCATGCAGAAAATCGTTTCCATATCATTTTGCAGACTTAATCCTTTGGTTATTCCGTAAGAAGCGACAGCAAGACCTCCATATATTTTTGGCGGGAATTCCCACCCGAACATTAGAACTTTCATATTCTTCTACTTCTTTTTAGTAATTATAGAATTTGCTGAGAATCTTGTTTATACGAAGTATTTCAGCCACATTCATTGCGAATGACAATGCTCCACGTCCGTGGAAAGGAGGGTTGCCATCGAACAATTCCGGCAATGTTCCTATGCAGTGGTAGAACATTTCTTCTTCAAGACCTACAAAATGTCGGTCAACAAATGACAATCCGCTACGCTTATATATTTTCATACATGTTTCAAGATAGAAACCTGAGAGCCACGGCCAAACGGTTCCTTGATGATATGCTGCGTCACGTTGCATCTGTCCTCCTTCATAAACCGGGTTGTAACCACCGCTTTTTGGTGACAAGGAGCGTATTCCCTTTGGAGTAAGCAGTTCTTTGGTACAAATGTCAAATATACGTTTGCGTTCCTGAATGCTGAGAGGAGTATTTTCGAGCGATGAAGCTATCAACATGTTAGGACGTACACTCCACGATATGTAACTTCCGTCAATATAATCGAGAAGATAGCCGTGTTCATTAAGGAATGTTTCTTTGAACGAATTTCCTGTAACCTCTGCAAGGCTTGTATATTCGCTTGCTTCTTCACTATGTCCCAAACTCTCAAGTATCTGTGAGTTGAAAACAAGAGCATTATACCATAAAGCATTGAACTCAACAATGTATCCGGAACGCGGAACTACCGGATAGCCGTTTATTGTGGAGTTCATCCATGTGATAGCTTTCTCACGTCCGTTGGCATACAGCAGTCCGTTGTCGTGCAAGAACAGATTCTGATGTTTTCCGGATTTGATGAAGGCTACAATCTTATTTACAATGTGTCCGTATTTCTTATGAGCTTCTTCGCGAGACACAAGTCGTGCATACTGTTGTATGCACCATACAGCCCAAAGCAATACATCCGGATGTTCCATCTCGTAGATGTTTATATTTGATTTTTCACCTGACATGAAGTTATTGATGGCTTTTTCCGCTGTAATCATGGCTTTTTCGAAATACTCTACCTCGTCAATGGCAAGAGTAAGTCCCGGAAGTGAAATGAACATGTCTCGTGCGCGGCATTTGAACCACGGATAGCCCGCAATGATATAGTTCTCATTATTCTTCTCATAATGGAACTGGTGTGCTGCATTTACAAGGCATGAGTGGAAACTGTCGCGTGAAACGTGTACATTATATTCTGTGTCGAATAATTTTTTCAAGGAACGTGTTGAGAGTTCCTCGATACCGGCAGAGAACACAATGCTTTCTCCTTTCTTTATTTCAAATTCAAAATACCCCGGAACATAGAGGTCTTCTGTGAAGTCATATCCTAATTCTTGTTCTTTAGGATATTCTATTCCGCGGTACCAGTTCGGGCAATAGTGGAACTCTGACTTCTTGTTCAGCTGCATGTAAAGTTCCGGATACCCTTCGTACATGCACGTCTTTATTCCGTTGTCAACTACTTGGTAGCTGTAGTTGACGGCTCCGTTCTCGTGCGTACATTGGCATACGCTTCGGAATGCGAGGAAAGGACGGAGTCTCAGTGTGGTTACAGAATGTGCATCCAGAAGAGTATAGCGTATCAAGATACGATTCTCGAAATGCTGGAATACTTTCTCTTTCTTCAAGACAACACCGCCGACTCTGTATATTGTTGTCGGAAGCTTGTCCCATTCACACTCACGGATATATTTATGTCCGTTTGGACTGAATGTTCCTCCGGAATACTTGTGAAGACCAAGATTAAATTCTGCTCCATGTTGTATCACTGTCTCGTCAAGCGAAGAAAGTAATACATGGTTGTTGTCATCAAGCTCCGGAACTGGAACAACTAATAAACCGTGATATTTACGCGTATTGCAATCTACTATTGAAGAACATGAATACGCACCTGATTTATTGGTGCGAAGAATCTCTTTTGGAAGAGCCTCCTGCAAGTTTGTCATCAGGGTTTTGTCAAAACGTAAATAACTCATAGTTGTATTTTAAGGTATTAATTACATTCTCGTTAACTATCAAATATGACACATGTCATTATTTAACTCCAAATATAGGTATTTTCTGTTTTGTAAGCAATGGAAAAAATGATTTTTGTTAAAAAAACGTCATTTATTTTTGCCTCAGATGCAAAAAATATGTTTAAAAGCAGAAAAATAGTCTTTCTGTTTTGCGGATTTTAGCAGATAAGCGTAACTTTGTAGAAGTTTTATAAAAAATCAGAAATGGTAAAAAGAGATTCTTTAGCACTGTCGGAAATAATGTGTCATCTTGATGTCATTGCGCGTTTGCTTACAGACGAGCAAAGAGATGAGCTGCAAAAGAATCTGTTGATACAAAGATTCAAAAAGAATGAGGATATATATAAAGAAGGTGATGTTCCTCAGTATTTGTTGTGTCTGATAAGTGGGAAAGTAAAAGTATATAAAGACGGTGTGGGCGGAAGGACTCAGATTATACGTGTAATAAGACCTGTCGAGTTTTTCGGCTACAGAGCTTATTTCGCCAATCAGAACTATGTGACTGCCGCCGCCACATTTGAGTCAACTGTGATTTGTAAGCTTCCGATGGACATTCTGTATAAGTGGATGGAGACGAACATAAACCTCTCCATGTTTTTTGTAAGGCAGTTGTCCATCGATTTGGGAATATCCGACCAAAGGACGGTGAGCCTTACCCAGAAACACATACGTGGACGACTGGCTGAAGCTCTGCTGTTTCTTGTTGACAGCTACGGCTTGGAGGAAGACGGAGCAACCTTATCCATATATTTGTCGAGAGAAGATCTTGCCAGCCTGTCGAATATGACGACTTCGAATGCCATACGTACATTGTCTGCATTTGCCGCAGAAAAACTGATAGCCATTGACGGCAGAAAGATTAAGATTATAGACAATGAGAAACTGAAGAAGATTAGCAAAATAGGATAGACGTTTCAGGCGTCGTGCCGGATAAGATTACCGGCTTCTTATATATATAATGTATATATGACAGATATGTCAGAAAAAGGGAGATACCACAATGGAATGAAATGGTATCTCCCTTTTTCTTGTTTGATGTGTGTCTAATCGTAGAAGTTCCAGCTGAGACCGAAATGCACACCTGCCGGATTCATAGGATAGCGTGGTGCCCAGAAATATCTTCCGCTTCCTTGATTGGCATGATAATATTGAATATAGAACCGGGTGCGCTTCAAGTCGAAGTTGGCATAAACGCTCACCAGCGGATAATTTCCGATTTTCACCTTGTTGTTCGGGTTTTGCAAACAAAACTGTCCGATTACAGGAGAATAGTCCGGTGCATAATATTCGGTGAAGTATTTTACGTCTCCTCCAAGTTCACAGCTCAACACTTTGGCAATCTTGAATGTGATGTACAGATTGTGATAAAGTGAGAGAGTGGGGAGCGGCAGGACATCTTTGTTGCTACAGGTCTGGAATGTCACATCGTTGTCGAGGTGGAAAATTCCCAGTTTGAAATTCTGCAACAAGTTTGCGCTTATCACTTGTATGTTCTCGCCGCATTGCATCGGAGCCACATTGTTGGAGTATTTTGTAATTCCGTCTTCCACATACGGAGTTCCGTTGTTGGCAAAATAGGTGTAATTTTTAATGTTCTCTATCCCGACTTTCACTTGCGTATGAGTTTGTGGAATTGTCAGTTCTCCTTCAATGCGTGTTCTTGTCTCTTGTGCCACATCTATGTCCCACCATGCATGTTTTGAGTGGAATGTGCCATAGTAGTATCCTGGTGTGACATTCTTCAGATAAGCATTTACCGCCAGTTGCACCGTGTCTTTGAACAGCGGCATGTTCAATTCTCCGTGTCCGTTCAATGTGAAGTCACCTGCGTCTGCTCCAGCCACCACAAATTCTGCATCCACATTATAGTGCAGGCTTTTACCTTGTGCTTTCGACAGTCTTCCTCCCACGAGCAGGTTCGTTTCTGCCTCTTTCAGCTTTGTCTGCCTACCTTTTGTCAATGTACCGAATCCTGCATCCGGAATGGTGTCGGGAAGAGTGAAGCGGTTGTATTCTACTCCTGCGTATGCATCCAGCCCTGCAGCAGCCCATTTGTTGAAGCCTTCGCATAAGGACAGACCGGCAATGGTCTTCACCGAGAAGTTTCTTGTACGGTCATCAGCTGAGTCGCCGGGCAAATACATATAAGAATGATAATGCTCCGGAGTCTCGTATGCTGTGTATCTGCGAGCATATTTCTGAATCTTCAGACTGTGGAAAATGCTTGTGACGGGAACAAACACTTCGTGCATGTCCGTAGAGTCGCCTTCCGTGCGCGTAAAACCGATGTTGTATTTATGGTTCAGGAATATTATGTCGTGTTCTTGCCTGTTCCATGTCTGGTTGAGCATGGTTGGTATGTCATTGGTGGCATAGCTTTGTGACAAGTCTTCCGGACGAGTGATATACATTTCATCTTCTATTCCACCGTTTTCTGCCATCTTTATATAATTGTGCATATAGTAGAAATGCAGATTATATTTGTCGCCCGTATAGGAGGCAAAAGCTGTGGCATTCATCAACGAGGTCGATTGGTTGGCATAGTAGCCCTGTCCGTACATATAGTCGAAGATACCTCCGAAATTGAATAGCTTGTTTACATTGTTCGTGTATATGGCCTTGAAATGATCGTCTCCTGTCTCCTTTGAACCGCAGAAGTTGTACGCAAGGTTCATGAAGGGCGACTTGGTGTTGTAGAAGCGAAAGTCGCTTGTCGGTTTCAAAAACTGGTCTAAAGGATATGTGAAGATGAACTGTGGCTGCTCGTCGCGCTCCATGAAAATGCGTGACAGACGAGGAGAACCGAGATTGCCCAAATGATTGTAATGTCCGTTCAACCCTTCTGTCAGGTCGTTGTTCTGGTATTGGTGGTGAAGCGTATCCACGTCCGTCGGTGTCCTGTCGCCGAATATCTCGTCAATAGTCCATGCACGGACATCGACAGGAACAGTCTTTTTTTTCTTCTTTCCGTTGCTGTCAAGGTCTGTCGTGTCGTTGCCGAACATCATGTCACCGTCACTGTTGCTTTCGAGTTCACCGATGATGCGCTGGGCATGAATGGCAAGCGGACTGAGCAGAGCCAACAGCAGCACTGCCGCTCTTCGTGTTTTATACTGTTTTTTGTGTGATGTCATTTGAATATGTGATAAACGTGAGTACCACATTGCAGGGGTAAATAGTATTCCTCTCATTAAAAGTTACGAATCGTATGCAATGAAGACAGCTGCGACTGCATCATCAATTTATGCGATTTTCTCCCGTCGTCAAGATGCCTGAAGAAAATCGCATAAAAGGGAGGCTCAATACATGCCATGCATGGATTCGTGAAAAAATGTTGTTATAATTCTCAGAACATGAATCTTAGACAAAATTCTACAATCTTGAGCAGCATTGCTCCGAAGCCGGTGCAGAAAAACAAGACTCTTTGTTCCGGACATGCAAAATATATGATGACTGCTGCAATGAAGCCTGTCATAAAAAGGATGTTCAATATTTTGCGGGCATTGCGTATGTTTGCAGAATTGCCTCGTCTCTTGTGTCCCTTTCTGCCTTTTTTCTCTTCCTCTAACGCTTCTGCTATGATTTTGTCAATATCTTCTGTTTTCATTCTGTTACAGATTCTGTAATTTCTTTGAACAGCTCATTGGTGATGTCTATTGTCTTGACGCGGAATTTCCCGCTTATGCGCATGAGCTGACCTTTTTTGTTAATGGCTTCTTTGTCTGTAATCCAGTCTTCTGCCGCAATGCGTTCCGGAGTTTCCGAGAGCGAATATTGATAGGATATGTTGGTGACAGTGGCGGTCACCTCGTTGTCCTTAATCTCAACAATCAGGTTGTAGTTCATTCTGCAAAAGTCTTTCGACAGTGTTTTGTTAGAGAATACCACTTCTTCATCGCCTCTGCAAACAATTGTTCCTGTGGCTTCGTCCGCGCTCTTTATTGTGGCATACTCATAGTTCTTGTAAAAATCAGCATCGCTCCATTCGCCATGCGATACTTCCGGCTGATAACGAAGGTTTGCCCATTGCATGACGGACTGGAATATGGCTTTTTTCGACTTTCCCGGAACTGCAATTGTTTTTTTGAAAACGACCTTGCCGTTTTCTTCTTTCACTGCGCCATACAGATAGGCAGACATGTCTTGTTGGGTTTTTATCTTTTTTCTGGCAAACAAACCCTCGCTTTGTGCACTCGCCATAACCGGTAAGATTGCGACCATTACGGCAAACATTAGTTTTTTCATACTATGATGTTTTTAATTGTTTCTTTATTTTACGGTATATTTCCCTGCAAAAATAATAAAAACAATCTGAATGCTCAACTACAATGATTTCTTTATTGTATTCTTGTTCTCTTTTTAACTCTTTCAGCGGTAAAAATGGCTTCCATAACAAAATTTTTGAATATGCTTTTTTTGAGAGATTCTTATTCTGATAAAATGACATTGATTTTGGACGAATAAAATCTTTTTGCTTTAATCCATGTCATAATACTATCTTTTTGATTTTGTCAAATGTTAAAATTCCAAGCCCTCTGGAACGCTTCAAAATGAAGCGAGACGAACTTTTCTCGAAGAACGGGGATTCTGTGTGTATTTTCTGAAGGCTCTGTGAAATGTGAAATAGTGTTTCATTTTGGAATGGTTCTTTTACATTTATTTATTTTCGGTGAAGAGTTCTTAGAAAAAAACTACTAAGTTTTCAAATTTTCAGCGCACTGTCGTCACATTTCCAGCGCGCTGCAATTTTATTTGCAGCGCAGTGGATTTTCTCTCACTGTGCGCTGCGAAGAAAAAAACAGTGCGCTGAAAAGAAACAAACAGTGGGAAACGGAGAAAAAGACTGTTTGTTTCGGCTAAAATGTTAAGAAATGTATAATCCGCGGCTTTGGAAGGTTCTTTGAACAAGAATTGAAAAGTGAGTGAGTTTGAAGTGGTGTTTGAGGGTAAAAATAGTGAATTTTGTTGTAATGTATTAGTAATCAATAGATTACCAGAATATTCAAAATCTTCAGAAAATTGCGTCCGGCGAACTTTTTTGAGCGTTTTGATGAATTTTATATTTAATTGATTATCAGATATTTATCTTCAAACAAAAATTTTTGTCTTTTTGCTGCCAACGAAAAATTGCGTCAAGTGTTAAATTTTCATTTTGGGCGAAAATATCATTTTGTCATTTTAAAAAGTGGCATTTTGGCTGTTTTTAGGAGTCTGTCGAAAGCATCTGCATAAATTTGTTATGCTCGGAGTATTTTGTCGAATACATTCACATCTGACATATTATACTGCCATATTTGTTTTTTTTCGTACCTTTGCCCTTTGATAAGTCAAATCAGAAAAACTTATAAATATGAAAACTCTTTTGGTGAATGGTAGTCCTCATAAGGAAGGATGTACGTATGTGGCACTTTGCGAAGTGGCTTCAGAGCTGAACAAGGCAGGTATAGAGACCGAAATATTCTGGTTGGGCAATAAACCCATATCCGGCTGCATTGCTTGTGGAAACTGCTCACAGACAGGCAAATGTTTCATCGATGACAAGGTGAATGAGTTTATTGCAAAGGCAGAGGAGGCTGACGCTTTTGTGTTCGGGTCTCCTGTTCATTATGCCGCGGCATCAGGTGCGATAACTTCGTTCATGGATCGCGCTTTCTATGGACGTACATCCAAGTTCATGTTGAAACCGGCTGCTGCAGTCGTCAGCTGTCGTCGTGGAGGTGCCAGTGCGGCTTTTGATCAGCTCAACAAGTATTTCACCATAAGCCAGATGCTCGTTGTAGGCTCTCAGTATTGGAATCAGATACATGGCAACACTCCGGAGGAAGCTCGTCGTGATGCCGAAGGGTTGCAGACGATGCGCACGCTCGGACGCAATATGGCATGGCTCCTGCATAATCTTGAAGCCGGGAAGAAAGCCGGTGTGGGTTATCCGGAAAGAGAACAACCTCAAAAAACTAATTTTATAAGATGATGAACGAAACAATAGAGTCTCTCGTTACAAGACGTAGCGTAAAGGCATATAAGTCGGATGCAGTGTCTCGTGACTTGATTGAGGAGATTGTCAAGGCTGGTACATACGCTCCGACAGGCATGAACAGGCAAAGCCCGTTGATTGTGGTGGTGTCGAACAAGGAGCTGCGTGATAAGCTTTCAGCTATGAATGCTGCCATACTTGGAACTAACTCTGATCCTTTCTATGGGGCGCCGGTCGTAATGGTCGTGCTTGCGGACAAATCCTTTCCCACTTATCGGTATGACGGTTCGCTCGTCATGGCAAATCTCATGAATGCAGCCCATTCCCTTGGTCTCGGCTCTTGCTGGATTCACCGTGCGAAAGAGGAGTTTGAGAGTGAAGAAGGCAAAAAACTGTTGAAGGAGTGGGGGATAGAAGGTGATTACGAGGGAATAGCTCATTGCATCATCGGCTATCCGGCGAAAGAACTGCCCGCACCTAAGCCACGTAAGGAAGGATATGTCCGTTATATAGACTGATTTCGGATTTAAGTGGGTGTGTTTTATGTTTTAAATGGGCATATTCTGTTGGAAAGGTCTTCTGCAGATGGGCTGTATCTCTACTATGGGTGATTGTAGTTGCATTACGATATCTTTTGTCTTGGTACATTGTTGTGCGCATTTGTTTAACAAAAGGATGCTGTGTTCGTCCGAAAAAGTGCGGAATACATTTTACTATTCGTCCGAAAAAATGTATGTTGGCAACAGTTATTCGTCCGAAAAAGTGTAGGCTTGAAAAGCATATCAGAAACTACTTGATAGCCTTTTTAAGGATGTATTAATTAAGGGGTTGCATTTGCGATATAGAAGTCTGCAAATGCAATCCCTTAAAAACATTGAATACACCTACTTGAGCAGCAATGATTTTGTTACATAGAGAGGCTTACAACCGTTTGATTATTTTTGCTGGATTACCTCCAACAACGGTGTTGTCTTCCACATCTTTTGTAACCACTGCTCCAGCGGCAACCACCGCATTTTCGCCCACTGTTATGCCGGGTAGGATGGTCGCGCCGGCACCAATCCAACAATTACGTTTCAGCAACACAGGCTTGCAAGTAAGAACTTGATGGTCGTACAGGTCGTGGTTGTTGGATATGAGCTGAACATTGGCGGCAACAAGCACATCGTCTTCGATGGTAATTCCACCTGCCGCCATAAAGAGCGAGTTGTTCATGACCACTACATTCTTGCCGATTCTCACATTGTTTCCGCGTACAACCGTCATTGGTGGCATCATACGGCTGTTTTCACCGATGTTGTTTAAAAACAACTCTTTTATCAGAGCGTTATATTCCGGGGTGTATGGCATCGTGTGATTGATTTTGAAGCATAATTGCGCACAACGGATGCTTTCTGCCGGGTCTGCCTCTTCAGGCTTGCGCATGTCTATTCTGAACTCTTCCATAGTTTTTTGTATGTCTTTTTGATGTATAGTTACTATTTTTTGTTGACTATCTGTTTCTAACTTTTTATTGAAACTCTTTTTCTGCTGCAAAGGTAAGAATTTTCAAAATGTAAAAATTCGGTGACTGATAAGAATAAGTAATCGGGGTAGCGGAATCTGTAATCCGTTTAATCTTGTCTTCATGAATTGTGGCTATTTTTGCGGCAGATAATAAAAACGAATGAATAATGAATAAAAAAGATGTAATGTTGCTGACCGGTGCCGGTCAGATTAGTATGGCGATTGCTCGCCGCATGGGCTATGGAATGAAGATTGTCATTGGTGATAAGAAATTGGAGAATGCTTTGCGGATTTCTGATACAATGAACAAGGCTGGTTTCGATACTGTGGTGTCGGAAATGGATCTCTCATCATGCGAATCAATTTTCGCGTTCATAGCGAAAGCGCAGCAGTATGGTGAGATAGCCATGCTGGTAAATGCTGCCGGTGTCTCGCCCAGTCAGGCTTCTATTGAAACCATTCTCAGAGTGGATTTGTATGGTACGGCAGTGTTACTTGAGGAAGTTGGTAAAGTTATCAAGCCCGGCGGTGTGGGTGTGACGATTTCCAGTCAGTCCGGACACCGTATGCCGGCTCTTACTCCCGAGAAGGATGAACAGTTGGCGATGGTGCCTACAGAAGAACTTCTCTCGCTTGATATGCTACAGCCGCAGAATATCCGCGATACGCTACATGCTTATCAAATGGCGAAACGATGCAATGTGAAGCGTGTGATGGCAGAGTCTGTGAAATGGGGACGGCGGTGTGCGCGTATCAATTCTATTTCTCCGGGCATCATTGTTACACCGTTAGCTCTTGATGAGTTCAACGGTCCGCGCGGCGATTTCTATAAGAACATGTTTGCCAAGTGCCCTGCCGGACGTCCCGGTACTGCTGACGAGGTGGCAAATGTGGCTGCATTGCTGATGAGTCCGCAGGGAGCATTTATTACGGGAGCCGATTTTCTTGTTGATGGTGGCGCTACTGCTTCCTATTTCTATGGGCCTCTTAAACCGGAAACCAAGATAGAATAAGCAGGACGGTTGCTTACTTAAAGTCGGAGTTTCGCCTTTAATGTTGAAAAATGTCAAGCAAAAAAGCCGATTACTTGTCATTTTTATATCCTTATTATTGCTTTAACAAAATGAATTGCTTATTTTTGCCCTGTTTTTGAAAGCGACCTCTACTAACGAATGTTCTTTATTCTGTTGTGAAGATTGGTTAGGACAGATGTTTGCTTTTAAGATATTTATTAATAATAATGGAAATAGATATGAAAAAGTACAATTTTAATGCGGGACCTTCTATTCTTCCGCGTGAGGTGATTGAAGCCACAGCAAATGCTTGTCTTGATTTTAACGGCTCAGGACTTTCGCTGATGGAAATCAGCCATCGTGCAAAGGATTTTCAACCTGTAGTAGATGAAGCCGTAGCTCTTTTCAAGGAATTGCTTGAAATTCCGGAGGGATATTCAGTCTTGTTCCTTGGTGGCGGTGCGAGCCTTGAGTTCTGCATGATTCCTTATAACTTCCTTGAAAAGAAAGCTGCCTATCTTAATACAGGTGTGTGGGCAAAGAAGGCAATGAAAGAGGCTAAACTGTTCGGTGACGTAGTAGAGGTTGCTTCTTCAGCAGAGTCAACATATACTTATATTCCGAAGGATTATACTGTTCCTGCTGATGCTGACTACTTCCACATTACGACTAACAATACAATCTACGGTACAGAGATTCGCAAGGAACTTGATTCTCCGGTGCCGATGATTGCAGACATGTCGTCGGATATATTCAGCCGTCCGGTAGATGTAAGCAAGTACAACTGCATCTATGGAGGTGCACAGAAGAATTTGTCAATGGCTGGAGTCACTTTCGTTATCGTCAAAGATGACGCTCTCGGAAAGGTTAGCCGTCAGATTCCTACGATGCTGGACTATCGTACACACGTAGATAAAGGAAGTATGTTCAACACTCCGCCTGTAGTTCCTATATATTGTGCCATGCAGAATCTGCGTTGGATTAAGTCGCAAGGTGGTGTGAAAGAAATGGATCGCCGTGCGAATGAGCGTGCGAACATTCTGTATTCGGAAATCGACCGCAACAGATTGTTCCGTGGAACAGCTAATGAAGAAGACAGGTCAGTGATGAATCTCTGTTTCGTCATGAAGGACGAATACAAAGACCTTGAGGCTGACTTCTTGAAGTTCGCTACAGATTGTGGCATGGTGGGAGTTAAGGGTCATCGTTCTGTCGGTGGATTCCGTGCAAGTTGCTATAACGCAATGAGCGTTGAAGGAGTGAAAGCACTTGTAGAGTGTATGCAGCAGTTTGAAAAGGCTCATTAATTAATCCGACTGAAAAATATGAAAGTACTTATAGCAACAGAGAAACCTTTTGCTGCTGTGGCAGTGGAAGGTATAAGAAAGGAAATTGAAGCAGCAGGCTATGAACTTGCCATGCTTGAGAAATATACGGAAAAAGCACAGTTGCTGGAGGCAGTGGCTGATGTTGACGCTGTTATCATACGCTCAGACAAAATTGACGCTGAAGTGTTGGATGCGGCAAAACAGCTGAAGATTGTTGTCCGTGCCGGTGCAGGGTATGACAATGTGGATCTTGAGGCGGCTACGGCACATGGTGTAGTCGTAATGAACACTCCGGGACAGAATGCCAATGCTGTTGCAGAGCTTGTGTTCGGACTTCTTGTGTTCGCCGTGCGTAGTTTCTATAACGGAAAAGCCGGTACAGAGTTGATGGGCAAGAAGTTAGGAATCCTTGCTTTCGGTAATGTAGGTCGCAATGTGGCGAGAATTGCAAAGGGATTCGGCATGGATGTGTATGCCTACGATGCTTTTTGTCCGGCAGATGCCATAGAGGCAGCCGGTGTACATGCCGCAAACAATCAGGATGAACTTTTTGAGACATGTGATATTGTGAGTCTGCATATCCCTGCTACTCCGGAAACGAAGCAGAGCATAAACAAGGCTCTTGTCGGAAAGATGAAGAAGGGAGCTGTGCTTGTGAATACGGCACGTAAGGAGGTTATTGACGAGCCGGGACTTCTCGAACTGATGTCAGAGCGGACAGACCTCAGATATGTGACTGACATAAAACCGGATGCAGATGCAGAGTTTGCCAAGATGGAGGGACGTTATTTCTCAACTCCTAAGAAGATGGGTGCTCAGACTGCCGAAGCAAATGTAAATGCAGGTATTGCCGCTGCAAAACAGATTGTCGGTTTCTTCAAGGATGGATGTACAAAGTATCAGGTAAATAAATAAGCATTTTAGAACGAGTTACGCTGTTATACATGGGCAAGGTGTGGCAACTTTAGGCTTTATATGCCTGTCGTGGCAGCTGATACTCTTTTCTATATCGATAGTTGATTGCCCGAGAAAGAAATAAGAAGGGCATATTAATGGATATTTCATCCGCTGTAGAGTCAGAATAAACTGGCTCTGCAGCGGATGATTTTATGTAGAGAAAAAGTCATAGTGGATGACATGCCCGGAATATTCACCGTAGGTTGGAGGCGAAGCCGGTGCATGTCAGATGAAAAGATAAAAGTCTTTTGTTAATTCCCGGTATGCAGCAGAGTATTGGTTGTCCGCTTCGCGCAGACATAATTCAGACTGTTCCGTACAGACCGGATGCTTTGTGAAGGCAAGCAATGAACGTTTGAACGGTTTGGTAACGGAATCTTTTACATTAGTTCTTCGTGACAGATAGAGTCCGTGCATGGCTGCAATAGATATGAACTCTGGTGCAGAACCGAATGGTATTATCACGTCAAATTCTCCGTCATCGTCAAGCAGAGCGGAACTTTTCTCTATCAGCAAACTGAAAGGCAGCGAAGAAGTGTGGCGGGCATTGTTACGTTGTCTGTCCGATGAATATACATTCTCTCCATAGAAGGGAGGATTGCTGACTATCAGCGCATATTTGTCTGCCAAATCATGACAGTTGCCATTGCCAACCTTAGTTATATCGCACTGGATGACCTTTATGCGATTTGAAAAAATGGAACTTTTTACGTTTTCGATGGCTTGATTCACTGCACTGGAGTCAATGTCTATGGCATCGATAGACAGAGCCGGATTCCGTTGTGCTATCATCAGCGATATCAGCCCGCTTCCGGTGCCGATATCAAGTGCGCTTTTGGCTTCTGACACATTGCACCATGCGCCAAGCAAAACACCGTCGGTACCGACTTTCATTCCGCATTTGTCGTGCCAAATCGTGAACTTCTTGAATTTGAAAAATGGAGTGGACATGATGTGATAATTAAGGTTGATACACAAGTATTCTTAATGTCTGATAAGATTTCTGCGGCAAAGATAGTTTAACTTTGGCAATATAGGAGAAATATTGTGCCTCGGATTTTTGAATATGTCTGCTAAAACAATCAAAAACCTGCTAAGAACACCATTTTTTTAAGTGACAAAATGATATTTTCGCTCAAAATGAAAATTTAACATTTGAACCGATTTTTGGCTGAGGACGAAAAGACGAAAATTTTTGATTGAAAATAAATATCTGATAACCAATTAAATACAAAAATTTTCAAAATGCTCAAAAAAACGTGTCGGACGCAATTTTTCGAAGATTTTGAGTATTCTGATAATTTGTTGACTATTAATATGTTACAATGAAGATCGCCATTTTTGCCCTCAAACACCACTGCAAATTCACTCATTTCTTTGTTCCTGTTCAGACGCTCCTCCAAAGCAAATAATTATACATTTTTTAATATTTCAACCGAAGTAAACTGTCTTTTTTTCCGCTCCCCACTGGTTTTTTCTCTGCAGCGCGCTGTTTTTTTATTTTCAGCGCACAGTGAGAGATTTTCCACTGCGCTGCAAATAAAATTGCAGTGCGCTGCGAAGAAAAAAACAGTGCGCTGAAAATTTGAAAACTTAGTGCTTTTTTCCAAAAGACTCTTCGCAGGAAATAAACAAATGTAAAAGAACCATTCCAAAATGAAACACTATTTCACATTTTGCGAAGCCTTCAGAAAATGCACACAGAATCCCCGTTCTTCGAGAAAAGTTCGTTGCGCTTCATTTTGAAGCGTTCCAGAGGACTTGAATTTTTAACATTTGACAAAATCAGAAAGATAGTATTATTCCGATAATTAAAACAAAATGGTTTTGTTTGCTTGAATTTGTTGTCATTTTGTCAAAACGAGTGACCCCTCAAAAAAGCATATTCAAAAATTTTCTTATGGAGGGCAGAAATTGCTTCTAAATTCATTACAAATTTTTAATCAGTCGCATAGACTGTTGGAGTTTCTTTTTGTAAAATTATATGGACATATTCGGTTACTTACATTATTGTGTCCGTTAGACTCTTTCTTAAAAAATAAGGCTTTGATAATCACCAATTGATAGATTTTATTTATTTTTGCAATATACAAATGTTTGAATTCTTAAAATGTTGACTGAAATCGAAACATACAAAACTATAATTATGAAGAAACATTTATTATTGCTTTTTCTGTCTGCCGTTCTTTCATGTGCGCATTGTGCTGCTCAAGTTCAGAAAGAAAATGACACTTTTGAAGGTTATGAAATAACTCCGCAAGGTGCATGGTGCTGGTTTGCAGATCCGCGTGCGCTCCATCATGAGAGCAAGGACGGACGTATCGACAAGACATACATAGGTTATATTGATACGCACGGGAATATTAAGGCTATGCAGATTGACCGGAATACCAACAGGACAGACGAAGTACTTGTCCGTTCATGGTTTCAGCCGGATGACCACAACAATCCTACTTTTTTGGTGCTTCCGGATGAGCGTGTGATGATTTTCTATTCAAGGCATACCGATGACCCTTGCTTTTATTATCGTGTGACACGTGAACCAGGGGATATTACGACATTGGGAGAGGAGAAAATAATCAAGACAAGAAACAATACGACATATCCTTCGCCATTTATTCTGTCGGACGATCCGAATCACATCTATCTTTGTTGGCGAGGCATCGGCTGGCATCCCACAATAGGACGCTTGCTGATTCCTGATGCGGCGGGGAATACGGGCTTCGATTGGGGACCGTATCAGATTGTGCAATCGACAGGAGCGCGTCCTTATGCCAAATACACCTCAAACGGAAAAGATGAAATTTACTTGGCTTATACTACAGGACATCCTGATAACGAACAGCCTAACTACATTTATTTCAATGAAATTGACATTAAATCTTTGACTTTGAGGGATATTAATGGTAAAGTGCTGTCGGTAATACAAGATGGTCCTCATCGTGTAAACAAGAAGCCGGAATATATTGCTGCATATCCTGATGCAGTGGTGGAACATTCCGATTATCGGAATTGGTTGTGGGAAGTGGCTTTGGATTCTTCCGGAAAACCTTGTATAGCGATGGTCCGGATTTCTCCTGATAAGAAGAACCATGACTACTACTATGTGCAGTGGACTGGAAAAGAGTGGAAAAAGACTTTCCTTGCTCATGGCGGAGGACATTTCCATCAGACACCGGATACGGAGCGATGCTATAGTGGCGGGATGGCAATTGATAAGAAAAATGACGGACAGATATATGCTTCTGTTCCGATGGAAGGACTATACGGTTCGGTATATGAAATTGTGAAGTATATTGTACATGAGGATGGAAGTGTGGGCAGTGAGCCTATTACCCGCAACTCACATAAGAACAATTCGCGTCCATATTTCATATCCGGTGTGGAAAACGAACCGCTTTATCTGACATGGATGTATGGCGACTATTACGATTGGATTGTAAGTTCCAAGCGCCCTAAAGCCTATTGTACGGCGATTCATAGCATCGAACCTCTGTTTGAAGATGGTTTGGCTTTGTCATACGAACCTGTTAAACAAGGTCTGTTGAAGAAATCAGGCATAAAGAAGCTTTCTGTAAATTTGCCTGATGAATTTACAATTTCTTTGATGCTGGAAAACAACGGTGCTACGTTCAAGGGAACAGAGTGGAATTTCGGCAATTTTAGTTTCGGAATAGACGGTCGCACGGCAAAACCGTTTCTGATGGTTGACCAAAGCTTTTATGGCAGTTCAAATGTGTTAGGAAATTCAGATGCGTGGAAACGGTATGGACGTGCGACAGACGGTAAATGGCTCGAACCCGAAATGCCCGACACGCTTCATCTGTGTATTACATATTCGGGTGGCAAACTGCGTACATATATTAATGGGCTGATGGATCAGTCTGTTACGGTAGAAAAGGTTGTAGTCAGCAAATTGGAATCGAACTGTCCCGAAGGCATATCCGGAAAATATCGAGTGTATGACCGCCTTTTGTCGCAAACTGAAATTAAGCGACTTGAATAGGCGGAGGCTATCTGATTTTTGTTTCTGAGATAAGTTACGTTTTATCCCCGAAATGCAAGCTGGACAAAGCTTACATTTCGGGGATAAATC
>JAGASY010000086.1 GCA_017621515.1 Bacteroidaceae bacterium | reverse complement strand
TTCCACATATCTTGGGCGGTAATCGGTCCTGAGATAATCAATATATCCTTGGCAGAATGCCTTGTCAACTTGATCAAGCGTAACCTTGTCACCTGCCCATTCTTTGATAATCCTCATGGCAACAGAAATCTGGCGCCAGTCTTTTTTACCGCGTTTCTTTTGATTGTCCATATATGTACTCATCCAGTCAAGCAAAAAAACTTTCGGCTCGTCTTTAGCTTGCTTGATGCCCGCTTCGCCATTGGTCAGTTCAATGATTCTGTCGGCTTTGATTTTATTGGCGGCAACCAGGGTGGCTTGGTTCTGCCTACGGGAATTATCATCCGTTTCGGGAACGATATACATCTTGAGATACTCATAGGAACGTTTGCCTTCCCTATAAATATCCAAATACAAACTTTTATTCCCATTGCTCAGGTCTTTCATCCTAAGACGGATAGGTTCCTTTGCCTTCATCGTTTTCTTGCTTCTTGCCATGGCTAATCGATTTAATGTAACAAACTGGGTGCAAAGGTGCAAAAAATAAATGGAATTAAGAAACAAATAAGAAACAAAAATGATAAAAACAACAGAAGTTATATGATAAATCAAGAAACAAATACAAACACGTATGTTTTACAAAAGACTTGTATATCAGTAGTTTTATTTGCAGTTATTTGAAACTTGCTTTCATATCGTACCATTACTTTATGAATTTCGCAACTTTACCTATTCAAGAAGATGATGGCGGTAGTCGCCCATTGTTGTACGTGTATTTTCCGTACTTCTTTGGTTGTTTTGTTTGTATGAAACATCAGAGGGGTATGTGTTATGTATATGTATGGGCGTGGGCTAACTGCTGCTTATCCTTGAATAGGAGGCATTGCGAAGGCCTTACGCGCGGGATAAGCGAAGACAGATTCCCGCGCCTTTTTTCATGCCTATATTTAGTAATGATTTAGTAATTGGTCTGACTTTGGGGATCAGTCGGACAGTAGAAATGTTATGAAGAAATCTACATTCAGATTGTCTGTCGCATGTTGTGCCTTGGCTATCTCTGCCTTTGTATCGGCACAACAAGTAACAACGGAAGCAGCATCTTCCGTTACACAGACTCATGCAACACTCAAAGCGGGGTTTGCATCGGGAAGCACCTCTAACGGCTTCCATTTCAAGTATGGCGAATTAGTGCCTCTTACCGATTTTTCATCTCACGTACTTTCTTCCACGAGTGATCCTGTGGAGTTTGTCATGGACGGTGCAAAGAATTTCTATTGGTGTGAAGCTAAAGGATGGGCGGAAAATGAGCGCGGTCTGGCAACCGGGCAGGAGTCGGTGCTTGCCGCCACATTTACTCTCACCATCCCTACAGCAATTGAGTTTGACTGGTGTACAGACTCGGAAGAAGACAAGACATCGTTTGTATTCTTGGTGGATGGAGCGGACACACAGCATTCTGTAAGTGGTTTGCAAGACAATCCGAACAAACCGGAGTTCCGTCATGTGTCATACGTGCTTCCTGCCGGAGAACACACAGTGATGTGGAAATTCATGAAGAAGGGAGACACCAATGTTGGAGGCGACATAGGTATTCTGCGTAATATTCATATAACCAATACGACTCCGGGAAAATGGATAACAAAAACTGCCACCTCGTCTGAGTTTACTCTCAGCGGACTCTATCCTTCACAAAACTATCTGTATCGTGCGTTTTCAGTTGTAAACGGTGACAGCATTTTCAGCGGATTGAAACAATTTGAAACGGAAAGTGTCAGCATTGGCGAGGTTTCTGTAACAGATACGACACAGGCAACAGCGACAATAACAGGAAAAGTGAATCCGGGGGATGCAGAAGTGGAAAGAGGGTTCATTATTAGTTCGCAAGATTATAGAGAGCAATTGGATGCTTGGGGAAAAGCATTGGTTGCTTCGACTGAAGTGCCTATAACAATAATAGACAATCATACATGGCAAAAATCAGATAATTATATATGTAGTCAGTATCAAAATAATTATTTTACTATAAGTTTTACACTGACAAAACCTACGACCATCACTTTTGATTGCAAAGCTAAAGGAATGAGTGCCTATGGTCAGGCTTGTATCACTTTTAATGTAGATGGCAAATCTGTTAATGTAATTCGTGCTATAAGTATTTCAGATTACGTAGAAACATTTTATTCTATTACTCTTCAAGAAGGAATACATACATTAAGATGGAGTGATACCAGTGCATTTAATACTACGCATGAAGTTCGAATCAGCAATTTTAGGATAGGAACATCCAAAGGTATAAATTATAACAAAACCATATCAATTGACCAAAACGACATGCAGCATGTTTTGACAGAGTTGCGCCCCAACACCATGTATTCTGTCAAGAGTTACATGCGTCCTACATTTGAGAGCGAGTTAGAGAATCGTTGGTCAGAGAGCGATATGTACTCAGACGCAGTCATTTTCAAAACCCGCAATGTCGTTGCAGATACGATAGGAGTAAATAACCTGATGCAAGGTTCTGCTGTTAT
This sequence comes from Bacteroidaceae bacterium, assembly GCA_017621515.1. Lineage (GTDB taxonomy): Bacteria > Bacteroidota > Bacteroidia > Bacteroidales > Bacteroidaceae > RGIG8745. The sequence goes on along the minus strand of JAGASY010000086.1, from coordinate 35,957 downwards.
TCGCGGAAAAGTGGATGGAGGAGATGCTACAATTGTAGCGAAGGGGTTGCAATATAAGACAGCCGATGCCGTATCATGGAGCTACATTGCAACAGTCGGAAGTGACGATGCACTTTCTGCCACTTTAAAAAGATTGCGCCCCAACACCCGATATCAGTACCGAAGTTACATACAGGCACAAGATTGCGACACTGTATTCAGCAACACGGCTTCCTTCCAAACTTTGGCTGTAGAGGCTCTGAAACCTTCTGTCGGTACATGTACCCAGCATACTGCCACAATCAATGCACAGGTCATAATGGGCGATGCCATAATCTATACACGTGGCTTGCAGTTCCGTACAGGAAATGGGGCATGGACAGACTATGAAGACGGCGGCGAAGAAGAGACATACACTCGGAAGTTCGACGAGCTTACGATGAACGCACCATACGAGGCGCGTACATATATCCAGCCTCAGGGGCTTGACACAATTTACAGCGATGTATGCCTGTTCAAAACCAAGAATGTGGAAGCATACGCAGACAGTGTGACAGACATTTATCCTCGCAGAGTCACACTGCATGGGCACGTTTCTGTAGGAGATGATGTTGCAAAAGAAAAGGTGATAAGAATCTATAACAGAAAAAATAACAAACTGCTAACAGAAGTGCCAATTACTATTTCCGACACGGTTTTCTCTGAAACTGTTACAGGACTCCAGCCGGATGTAGAATATTATTTCACAGTGGGTGTTAAAGGTAATACCGGTGACATGGTGTATTCCAAAGAGTCTGTTTTTTACACTCCATTGCCGTTCAGCCATTTGAAGTGTGAGAATATCACACAAACCACTGCTTCTTTCACGGCTTTGGCTGCTGAACTTGGCGAAACTCCGGAAGAAATAGGCTATCTGATTTCTGGTGGAGATAAAAATGAAGAGACAAAAGTGTTGACTTATACGGAAGGCATGAAATCCCTTGATTTCAAGATTACAGACTTGTACCCAGGGCAAAACTATTCTATTGCAGTTTATTGCAAGTTTGACGGTATAAATTATTACAGCAACGAAATATACATTAACACTAAGCCTGTAGTTTTCTCTGTTGTCTATACAGACATTAAGCGTACATCTGCTACCATGAATATCACTATGGATAACGGTGATGCGAAAGTCGATAATCTGAGGTATTATCTAATCGATGGGACTGGTCAAATTCCGGAGGATGCCGTGTTCATTCCTGCGGGCGAAAAGAATTTGCTCACAGGGTTGACTCCTGCTACCTATTATTACCTTGCACTGCGCTATGAGGTGAATGGAAAAGAATACTGGCGATGGCTGGAAGATGATGCTCGTCTTATCACTGGCGATGTAAATCTGAATGTGACTTATTCTCATGTTCAACAAACGACAGCCGTCATGAAGACTATTGTGGATAAAGGTGATGCCAAAGTGGAGAATATGCAGTATTCTATAAATGGAGGAGCTACATGGAATGAATATCAGGCAACGGTGAACCTTATGGGGCTGCAACCTAATGCTTCCTATCGTCCGATGTTCCGCTGGACTGTCTTAGGTGTAGAATACACTTATACGGCTCCTGCATTCACGACACAGCCGATAAGCATACGCACCGGAATGAAGGAGGTTTGCCAGACTTCTGCGTTGGTTTCGTTTGATTATACCACGGGAGATGCTACTTATATAGAAAGTGGTATTCAGTTTAATGGGGAGAGACTACAGGGAGAGACTTCTTGCAGGCTCACAGAATTGGACCCATCCACCACTTACCGCTATTATGCGTATGTCATTACAGAAGAAGGAGGGATCGTTTATAGTCCGGTACAAACATTTACAACACTTCCGATCAATGCTGCAACTTTGAGTGCGACCAACGTGTCAAACCGTTCTGCACAGTTTAATGGCAAGGTGCAGTGTGACACATACAGTAGCGCAGAGTTCGGATTTGAATGGAAAGGCATGGGAAGTGACTGGTTGGCAGACCCTGTATTTACTCAAGGTGTGAGACTCGACGACGGAACCATGACACTGGGACTTGTAAGTGGTATGTTGGAACCGAACAAAGACTATCAGTTCCGTGCTGTGGTAAAATACAAGGGACATGAGTATGTCGGTGCATGGAAGAATTTTCACACCGAATTGGAATATGTATTCTATGCTGCACAGCCTGTAACGCTATACCGTACAGACCGTGAAACAAACAGCATTATTTTCTGCGGATATTACATTCAAGGCAGCGAAGAAATAATCAATCGAGGATATGAATACTGGCAGCAGAATTCACAGGCAAAACAAATGAGTAATTCCGGTTCGACTGCTGTAACACGAGTGGAGACCGATAAAAACATGTTGTATAGATTGGATTCGTCAGGATTGACAGACGGAATGTATTGTGTACGTGCTTTTGTACAAACTGCCACTTCTATCTATTACGGAGAGACATTAATATTTGGTATAGGAGAAAATGTGGACATTAATAAGATTAAGGAAAAACAGCCTGTATGTGGGGGAGCAAGTGGTTATATTGTTTTCCAAAATACGGAAGGACTTTCTTGTCGGGTTTATAATCTAAGTGGAACCCTTATTGCAGAAGAGAATAATATGCAACAAACAGAGCATCTACCTGTATTACCGGGTATTTATATTGTACGTTTTAGTACAAATCAGACAATAAAAGTAGTTGTGAAATGAAACAAGAAATATATATGTGAATCTGGCATGAGTAAAATATAATACTTTATTAAACAATTGCAGGTTGATATATAATGCTATGAAAAAGTCCGCTATTCTCTATAAAAACGGAAATTGTTTTGAGATAATAACGGACTTTTTTTCAATGTCATTTCGAATAGGTGTTTGGGAACTTTTAGTTCTTGATGTTAGCTCTTATCTTGCTCAGATATTGCTGCATACGATTCTCGTCTTTGTTCTCAATAATCTCTATCAGTTCTTTCATCTCCAGACAAATCTGCTCCACTTGGTCTTTTGTATATGGATTGAACAAAATCTCACGCAACAAACAGTCATCCTCACTCAGCACACCTTGCGCAATCTTCATGTGACGTTTAAATGTGGTACCGGGAGCATCCTGATGCTTCATCACGGCTGCAAACGCAAAAGTTGAGATAAATGGAATGGAAAGGGAATAAGCCACAGTTTTGTCATGTTCCTCAAACGTGTATTCACAAATATGAAGTCCAAGTTTTGAATAAAGGTCTTTAAAGAATATACGTCCCATGTAATCACCTTCATTGATTACGATTGCATTTTCATCTGCTAATTTACCAAGATTTGCAAAAGTGGGACCAAACATTGGGTGAGTAGATACATACCGAAATCCGCATTGTTCGTAAAATTCCTTAAAACCGGTCTTTACAGACGAAATGTCACTTAGAATGCAATCATGCGGAAGATACGGAATAATCTCACGAAATACATCTAATGTATATTTGAGACTCACCGCGTTTATAACCAGTTCAGGAGCAAAGTTCTTCACTTCTTCCTTGTTTGTAAAACGCTGCGTATTGTACATGAAACGAAGCTTTTTTGCATCTATCTCATATACAGCAACTTCATGGTCAAAACTCAGAAGATCGGTGAAAAAGCTGCCCATTTTGCCAGCACCAAGTATGAGTATTCTCATTGGGATTCTATATTAAAAGCAGAAGATTAAAAATTGGAGAGAATAAAAGCACACCATCCTTATTTTTAATCTTCTGCTTGCATTTTTATTTGTTTATGATTTCTATTTGTTGACGTACGCTTTCTTCATGTATAGCTTCAAAAATCTGACGTACACACACTTGATCTATTCCGCAAAGACTTCCTTGAGCACTGCGTTTGTCGAGTATCTCGCCATATCGGCTTGTCTGTACAATCGTCATCCCATGCTCTTTCTTATACTGACCAATCTCACGTGAGATACGCATACGTTTCGCCAAAAGTTCTATCAATTGGTCATCAATTAAGTCAATCTGTTTGCGCAAAGCAGAGATATTCTCTGTGGTTTGAATTTCTTCACGAATAACCAGTAAACTCAAGATATATTCAAGAATATCCGGAGTAACCTGCTGTTTTGCATCACTCCATGCACAATCAGGATTGCAATGGCTTTCGACAATAAGTCCGTCCATGCCTAAATCCATAGCCTGCTGACAGAGAGAGGCAATCAAATCACGACGTCCACCAATATGACTTGGATCACATATAATAGGAAGGTTCGGTACACGTCTGCGCAGTTCTATAGGAATCTGCCACATAGGCAAATTTCGGTATATTTTCTTGTCGTATGAAGAGAATCCACGATGAATGGCTCCCAATCTCTTAATGCCTGCACCATTCAAGCGTTCAAGCGCACCAATCCAGAGTTCAAGGTCCGGATTAACAGGGTTTTTAACAAGTACAGGTACATCCACCCCTTTTAACGCATCTGCAAGTTCCTGCACAGCAAAAGGGTTTGCACTTGTACGCGCACCAATCCAAAGAATATCAATTCCTGCTTCAAGAGCAGCTTCTATATGCTTTGGTGTGGCAACTTCTGTAGCGGTAAGCATACCTGTTTCCTCCTTTACACGTTTCATCCACGGCAATGCAGCCAGGCCGTTGCCTTCAAATCCTCCCGGTTTTGTACGTGGTTTCCATACTCCTGCACGGAAAATCTTTATTCCGCTTTCAGCAAGCTGTCGTGCCGTATCCATCACCTGTTCTTCGGTCTCTGCACTGCATGGTCCGGCAATGACAAGCGGACGTTTGTCTTCCACTCCTGCTAAATTAAGTGGCTGTAATTCAAGTTCCATATATATCAAATTTAATTATATTAATATCTTTCCAATATTCTGAAGAATCTTTTTGTTCTCTCAAAAGATTTTTTCTATTCGTTCTAAAGCTTCTTGCATTTTTTCGTCTTTGGCGCAAAGAGAAATTCTGATGTATCTTCCACCATTACTTCCGAATATGAATCCGGGAGTTACAAAAACTCTTGCCTCATGCAAGATTCTCTCTGTAAGCTCTTCTGCGGAAGAGTAATTGTCTGGAACTTTTCCCCAAAGGAACATGCCTTGTTGTTCCGGGTCAAACGCACATCCCAAACGTCTCATTATTTTTTCTGCAATGCTACGGCGAGTCTGATAAGTTTCAATATTTGCATGGTGGTGCCACTGTTCCGTATTTTTGTATGCACATGCAGCAGCAAGTTGCATCGGTCGGAAAGTTCCGGAATCAATATTACTCTTTATTTTCAAAATCCATCCTACAAATGTTGAGTTTGTTGCAAGCATACCTACACGCCATCCGGGCATGTTGTGACTTTTGCTCATAGAATTAAATTCTATACAACACTCTTTGGCTCCCGGTACTTGCAAAATACTAAGATGCTCATCCTTGTTTAAGATAAAACTGTATGGGTTGTCATTTACCACAACGATGTTATGACGAATGGCAAAATCCACAATTTTCTCATAAAGTTCTCTTGTAGCACGTCCTCCTGTAGGCATGTTGGGATAGTTTGTCCACATTATCTTCACTCCTTCAAGATTCATGTTTTCAAGCTGTTCAAAGTCTGGTTGCCATCCTTTCTTTTCAAGCAGGTTATAATTGACAATCTCTGTGCCAAGAATACGGTTCAATGACGTATAGGTGGGATATCCGGGATTTGGGACAAGCACTTTATCGCCCGGATTTGCCAATGCCAATGTCACATGAAGTATTCCTTCCTTAGAGCCTATCAACGGCTGTATCTCCGTATCCGGATTAAGTTCCACGTTATACCATCTCTTGTAAAATGATGCCATTGCATTGCGCAACTCCGGTATGCCGACAGTAGGTTGATAACCATGCGCATTATCAAGACGGGCATTCTCACAAAGTGTATCTATAGTTTCTTTAGATGGCGGCATATCCGGACTGCCGATAGCAAGACTTATGATATCCTTTCCTTCAGCATTGAGACGCGCCACTTCCTTACCCTTACGACTAAAATAATATTCATTGACCGTTGCAATACGATCTGCAGGGAGTATATTCTTGTTATAAATATCAGCCATATTCTTATCTAATTATACTATAAATTCACATTACAATGTAGATTTCCCGTCTTGATACTCTCCTAATATCTTTAGTTGCTTTGTCAGAGGACGTATAGCGTCTATCGATTGCCTGTATCTTATGTAGTCATCATACGTCACATCCACATAAAACAGATATTCCCACTCGCGTCCAATAATAGGCAGCGATTGTATTTTTGTGAGATTTATTTTATAAAAGGAGAATATTGACAAAATCTGAGAAAGGCTTCCTTCACTATGAGGAGTACTAAAAACAATGCTTGCCTTATTTGAATAACGAGGATTGCACAACTCTTCTGCCATCCAAGGATCACTTATTACAAGAAAACGAGTGAAGTTATGTTTGTTGGTCTCTATACCTTCTTCAAGAATTTTCATACCATAAAGAGGGGCGGCAAACTTTGAACAGATTGCAGCATGTCCCTTCAATCTGCACTCACTTATATGCTTGGCAGAACCCGCCGTATCCTCCGTTTCGACAACCTTAAAATCCGGGTGCTTGGTCAGAAAATCACGACACTGCATAAGTGCCACAGGATGAGAGTTTACCTCTGTTATATCATTCCAATCTTCTTCGGGAAGGCACATGATGCTATGTGATATACGCAATTTGTGCTCACCTACAATCTGCATACCGCTGTCACGCAATAATTCGTAATTATGGAGCAAACTTCCTGCTATAGTGTTTTCTATTGCAAGAAGAGCCACCACACTGCCATCCGCTTTCATCTCCTCAAAAACCTGCTCAAAAGTGTCACAGCATATAATTTCAAGTTCCTCTCCCTCGAAAAACTTATGGGCGGCAATATCATGAAATGACCCTATGACTCCTTGTATCGCTACTTTTCTCATTGTTTTATCTTTTTGTAAAAAAAATCCCGCTCTGTGACAAGCGGGATTATTATCTTTAAATGATTTGCATTATCTATCTTTCATGCACATACAACTTCCCGCTTCACTTTGTTGCTAAAGTAAAAATAAAAAAAGTAATATGTACCGTAAAAAGACTTCATAATTTACAATTATTTCTTATTTCGATGCAAATGTAGCAATATTAACTAATATAGCAAACATTTAGTGACATTTTTTAATTTACAGATGTTCTTTTATTCAGAATATGTTCATCATCAATCCATCTACATAATAAAACACATCTGTACTATGTTTTGTATGTTTCAGACAATACCTAAATCAATATTCGATGTTATAATGGTTTGAATGTACAGCAGCAAAGAATTGAGTGCGTTCAAAAGAAGTTTCATCTGAAATATTTCCAGCATTGAGTTTGCCACGGAACTGTTCTACGGAATCATAACCATGCCTGTTCATCCAGTCCTCTATACCTGAAAGCATTTCGCTGGCAGCCGTTGCTCCTTTTTTATACAACGCACTGCATACTTCGACAGTCCGTGCACCAACCAGCAGAGCTTTCACTACATCACTGCCGCTATGTACACCGCCGGAAATGGCGAAGTTGACACTTGGTATAAGAGCCGAACAAATAGCAGTCCAACGCAAACGCTCACAAATGTCAGCCGGTGTGCTACATACTTCTCCACTAACAGGTTTGATATTCTCAATGTCTATATCAGTCTGATAGTGACGGTTGAAAAGCACAATATCACGTGCACCGTGAGCATAAAATGAATTGACGGTTGCCACTGGATTCGTAAGTCCCTGTCCAAGTTTAATCACAACAGGAATATTCACGGCAGCCTTCACCGCACTGTATATATCCACTTGCTGTTCTTCAAACGAACCATACACATATTCTTTATCAGTACATACAGACATGATATTAAGTTCAAGCGCATCTGCCCCTGCATCTTCTATCACCTTTGCAAATGAACTCCACTCTCCTAAACGAGAGCAACAGATACTGGCTATAACAGGGATTGATACAGCTGCCTTCACACTCTTGATAAGGTTGATGTAAGTATTAAGTACATCCCCTCTCACATAGGCGGCAAGTGAATCAGCCGCCTCACCAAGGTCGTCACCGAGCCATTTCTGTGTCTGCTCTGCAATCTGTTCCTCAAAAATTGATTTCAGAACAATAGCAGCCACTCCTGCTTCTTCAAGTTTTTTACATCTTTCCGGACTTGCTGTGAATCCGGAACTTGCTGCAATAACAGGATTTTTAAGTTCAAGTCCTGCAAATGTCGTCTTCAGATTTGCCATTTTTTTCTATTATTAATTTAATCTATGAAATTATATTTTCTCTTTTAGAAAGAACAAGGATTCCAGCTAATAATGCCCTTATCCTCATATCTTTATGCTAAAATTATAAGGATTTATCTTATTATATGCTTCAAGCATCACATCTTCCATATTAGTGAATTTGCCACTAAGCTGTTTTCCGTCTTCCGGACTAAGCTCAAGCGACTTCTTCATATCTGCCGCAGCCCCTTCCTTGTCACCGGACATGAGGCGCAATCCACCACGCGCATGAAACAGTTCCGGAGCCTCCGGATTCTGCTCGATACCTTCTTCTATGACTCTCATGGCTTCATCACTATGCCCCTGCTCCAACTGGATTTTGCTCAACTCCATGTATGCCTGAGGAATAAAAGGATTGATTTCTATGACACGACCAAACAATGTCTGTGCATCCTCCTGCTTTCCGAGACCGATACACACTACAGCTTTCTGAAACAAAACATCTTCATCTGCGTCACTGTGTTCTATTATAAAATCCACATCCTTCTCCGCCTCTGCATATTGCATCATCTCACACAGAATCTTAGCCCTAAGAAGATAAGCCTCATAGAAGTCCGATTTTGCACCGATTGCCTGAGTAATCTGGACAATAGCATTGATAAGGTCTTTTTGTGCTTTGCATTTCTTCGCCAGCAAATAATGCGGACGCGCCAAAGTCGAATCAATCTTCAGTGCTTCATTGCACCAATATTCCATCTTCTCGTAATCTTCAAGCTGAAAATACAAATCGGACAGCTCTACAGGGAAAGCCGCATTGTCGGGAAGCAAGTCGTGCAGTTTTACATATTGCTCAGTTGCATCCTCCAATCTATCACGGGCAATCAGGGCACTTGCAAGACTGCAATGTACATCCGCATCTTCATCAATAGCTAGCGCATGTTCAAAACATTTTATTGCATAATCCACTTTTCCCATCTTCAAAGCCTGCATACCGTCATACTTCAATACATCGAAGTTACGCTTCTCCTTGTTCTGAATTTCTTTCTCAGGAGTATCCTCCTTCCCTGTAAACAGAGTCTTAAAAAAGCCCATAGTCTATTATATTGTAATGTTTTTATATTTTTCTTAGTCTGATATTACCGGTTTCTTGTTCCAGTTCCTCTTCCATAGCCATCAGTTGCACAGCCTCATTCAGTTGTTCTTTTTTGAGAGGCAACGCATTGAGTTCATCAGCCCTATGCCATGTACCGTCAGAAAGCAGTGTTTTCACCAACTCTCTTGCATGACACAATTCCGTCTCTGTTGAATGTTTCTTCTTTCGGCGAAGACAGACATCACATTGTCCACAATCCTCCTCCGTATGTTCTCCGAAATATTCCAGCAGTATCCTGCTTCTACATTTATTCATCGAACTCGCATATTCAACGATACTGTCTATACGTTTCCCATATTCATTCTTGCGTTCCTCATAGACAGAAGGGGACAGATAGACCAACGGTGTATCCACACGAGGCACTGTAAAAGTGATGGTTGGAGTATTCCGTCTTGGAATATAGCTGATGACGCGATTTCTGTTTAGTTCTTTCAGCATATTATATATACGTTCCACGGAAATACCTGTCAAATGAGAGAGCATCATTTCCTCTATATATACATAATCGGCAAAAACACCAGTATATGTACGGAGTATAGCGTTTATCAATGCATCCATATCAGCTCCGTTGTTACCAAGTCTATACAACTCCTCCTTCAATAACGTAAATTGCAATCTGGATTTAAAGTCCTGCTCTTCATTGTATTCAATGTAGCCGGCATTGGTCAGCAGCTTCAACGAACTGTCAGTTTGCACTGCGAATTGCTTGAATCTCTTACAAAAATCTTCAATGCAGAATGCAAATGTACGTCCTTCTCCTTCCCCTTCTCCTATCTGCAAGAAATAGCATATATTTTCGTATGTCTGACGAATGTATTCTTTGTCGGGATAAGTTTCAGAAATTCGTTTTTTAAGCTGCACCTTATCTTTCGGATTATAGAGCAAGATTGCATACGCAGCCTCGCCGTCGCGTCCCGCCCTCCCGGCTTCTTGAAAATAAGCTTCTATCGAATCCGGTACATTGTAATGTATCACCACCCTCACATCCGGTTTGTCTATTCCCATACCAAAGGCATTGGTCGCCACCATCACGCGGCAACTTCCCTTAGTCCAGTTTGCCTGCTTCAAATCTTTTTCCGCGTCCGTAAAACCTGCATGATAATTGTCAGCCGTAATACCGTTGGCATTGAGAAAAGAAGCTATTTCATTTGTGAGTCTCCTGCTCCGTGTATATACGATAGCACTTCCCTGCGGAACACTACTCAATATGTGCAACATTTCTTCTGCCTTATTCTCTGTATCTCTTACCACATAAATGATATTCTTGCGCTCAAAGCTCATGGAAAACACATGCTTCTCCTTGAATTCAAGCTTCTCCATAATATCATCCACCACTTTGGGAGCAGCTGTAGCTGTCAGGGCAAGTACCGGTACGTGATAAGGAATCAAATGTCTGATATGGGCAATCTGCAGATAGGAGGGACGGAAGTCATATCCCCATTGTGACACACAATGTGCTTCATCGACGGTAATCATGGAGATATGGTGCATACGTTCCAGTTTGGCAAGAAAAATATCGGATGCCAGTCTTTCCGGCGACACATACAGAAACTTATAGTTGCCGAGGATGCAGTTGTCAAACACTCTTACCACGTCTTCACGCATCATGCCCGAATAAACAGCCGCTGCCTTTATACCTTTCGCACGCAACTGACGCACTTGGTCTTTCATCAAGGCTATCAACGGGGTTATGACAATGCACAGCCCTTCTACAGCCAGTGCCGGCACTTGAAAACACACCGACTTGCCTCCTCCGGTAGGCATCAGTCCCAGCGTATCGTGACCTTCACCGATACTGCCGATAATTTCCTCTTGTATGCCTCTGAAGCTGTCAAAGCCCCAATACTGCTTTAATATGTCTGTATATCTGCTGTCCACAACTTACTTCATATAGGTTCAGAACTACAACGCATTGTCCACCATCACAAGCTGCCTCTTATGTCTTCTATCTGCAATTGCACCTCGCCACGCTTGTAGCTATTCTCTTCTATGGTATATACTATATCAAACGAACTCTTGGTCTTTATGTAGCGTACCTGCGAACTTTGCCCGAAGGCAATACCGTTCATCACATTGTTCGACTTGTTGTCAACCAGTTCAAGTTTGATATGTTCCTGTTCGCGACCTACCACTTTGCTGGTACCATAGTCATATACCTGTCTTGTACAGAACATCGGGTTATGATTGTCTGGACCGAAAGGACGCATCCGCTTCAAGTCTGTATGAAATTTATGTGTAATGTCGCGGAAATTGATTACAGCATCAATATACAAGTTTGCACTTGTCTGTTCCGGACTTATCGTCTCTGTCACATATTTCTCAAACCGCTGTTTGAACAGCTCCACATTCTCGACCTTCAGCGAAAGCCCTGCGGCATACGTATGACCGCCGAAGTTCTCAAGCAAATCGCGACACTGCTGTATGCCTTTATACACATCAAAACCACTGACGCTGCGTGCAGAACCGGTGACCATATCGCCTGTACGGGTAAGCACGACAGCCGGACGATGGTACATCTCCGTCAAACGCGAGGCTACAATTCCGATAACTCCCTTATGCCAGTCTTCATTATATATGACAATGGCATCCCGTTCCGAGAGTTCCGGCATCTTCTCCACTATCACACTGGCTTCTTCAGTCATCTGCTTGTCAAGTTCCTTGCGCTCTTCATTATATTTGTTTATCAGCAATGCCTTCTCTCGCGCCCGATTATAATCGTGCTCCACAAGCAATGCCACGGACTCCTTGCCGTTCTGAATGCGTCCGGACGAGTTGATTCTCGGTCCAATTTTGAATACAATATCACTCATGGTGATGTCTTTTCCCTGAAGTCCGCATATATCGACCACAGCTTTCAGACCCACACTCGGATTATTGTTTATCTGACGCAGACCATGATAAGCCAATATACGGTTCTCTCCCATCACAGGCACAATGTCGGAAGCAATGCTCACTGCCACCAAATCGAGCAATGGAATGAGAGAACTGAAACTTATGCCGTTGCTCATGGCAAATGCCTGCATGAACTTAAAGCCGACACCACATCCCGACAAATGGCGGTATGGGTAGGTTGCATCATTCCGTTTGGCATTGAGTATAGCCACAGCTGGCGGCATTTGTTCATCCGGAACATGATGGTCACAGATAATGAAGTCTATGCCTTTCTGTTTTGCATACGCAATCTCATCCACAGCCTTTATGCCGCAATCGAGCACAATTATCAGCTTCACTCCTGTTTCGTATGCATAATCCACACCTCTCAACGACACACCATATCCCTCCTCATAACGGTCGGGAATGTAATAGTCGATATTTGAATAGAACTGTTGCAGGAATCTATATACCAATGCCACAGCCGTACACCCGTCCACGTCATAGTCGCCATAGACAAGGATTCGTTCCTTTCTGCCCATTGCCGCATTAAGCCGCTCTACAGCCTTGTCCATGTCGCGCATCAGGAAAGGATCATGCAGTTCATGCAGCTGGGGACGAAAAAATTTCTTTAACTCTGCGGCAGTAGAGATACCTCTCCGAATGAGCATACCGCACAGTATCGGACTTACACCGGTTGCCTCTGACAACTTTTCAGCCGCATCCTTCTGTTCTTGTGTGGGTGTTTCGTAATTCCATTTGTAATTCATTATATATGTGTTCTTATTTTATTTACAGCTTTATAATTGGCAAAGTGCGATGTATGATATGGAATCATACGGTATTGATTTACTGTCATGTCATATTTTCTTTACTCGGTTTTCAGTAAATAAATGACAATGAACACGCTACAATAATCCATGCACAATGTTACGCACAGAAAACGCACAACATACCATTATAGTTTGTAAAGTTAGAAAAAAAGAACTTACGAGACGTTTAGTACCGCGTTAATTTTATAAAAAATATTCGACCTGTACGGTTGAAATCATTTCTGCGGCATTGGCTCAAATATCTTAAAGCACACATACTATCTATGTACAATGCCTTGTAAACATATATTATGTGCAGGAAAAAATTGAAAATAGTGTGCTGAATTCTCAAATCAGCACTGTTGATTATAAAAACAGCACTGTTGATTTTGTAAACAGCACTGCTGATTATAAAAACCACAGTGTTGATTTGAGAATTCTGCGCACTATTTTCTACTCCTCGGTGTGGTGGTAATCTCTTTCTAATGGACGGATTATAACATAATTTCTATGGGGCTTCAATTCTATGCCGAACAAGACTCTTTGCACCTATGCTTATTCTGGAACCATTCCGACAGAGACAGGACAAAAAAATATTGGCGAATGCAATAAGCAATAGTCCGTAAAATTTTTTTAACCGTACAGGTCGAAAATATTCAGAGTATGTGATTACTTTGCGAGTATTCCACTTGGAAATATTCCTGCAACACAAGAAGTTGTTTCAATTTTATTTATGATTGCAAGAGATATTTTGTTTTATATATTGGGATGGTGTCAAACCATATTCTTCCTTGAAGCATGTGCGGAAATGTCCTATATCATTAAATCCGCTTGCGTATGCAGCATTCGAGACATTATATCCGTCATCGAGCAAAGTCCGGCAATATTGTAGTCTGACTTTTCGGATAAACTCATTTCCGGACATATTGGTAAGCCCTTTGAGCTTCCTATAAAACGTTGACTGGCTCATTCCCATTTTATCACACAAGTATTTTATGTCCAAGTCCTGAGAATCAATGTGCTCCATTATAATCTGTCTTATGTCATTGAGAAACGCTTCGTCAAGCTTATTTAGTTTTGGAGCATTCTTCTCCTGAATATCCTCGGAGAGTTGGTTGCTGTGAGATAATGACGCATATTTCAAAGCAAGAATACGTCTTGTTTCAAGTAAATTGTGAATCCTGCTGTTCAGCATCTTGGCACTAAAAGGTTTCGTTATGTATGAATCCGCTCCGGTTTCATAGCCGAGTTCCTTGTCGTTGATTGTGTCTTTTGCTGTAAGCAAAATCACTGGTACATGGCTTGTACGTATGTCTTGTTTTATACGTCTGCATAGTTCGATACCGTCCATAACCGGCATCATAATATCACTGACTATTATGTCCGGAATATCTTTCAATGCTGTTTCTGTCCCTTCCTTTCCATTATCTGCGGTGATTATACGATACATGTCCTTTAACGATGTGGAGATATAATCCCTGATGTCTTCATTATCTTCAACCACGAGCACGAGAGGACGGATGTCTTGCGGCTGATTGGCCGTATCTTCTGCGTCTTCCTGTTCTTCCGAGCCGTTGTCTTCTTTCACGTTGTCCTGTTCTTTATGCAGAGCATCAGGGTAGGTGTTGCCTTTTATGAACCTTACATAAAAGGTGGTACCCTTTCCCTGACAACTTTTCACCTCGACAGTTCCTTCATGCAAATTTACGAGAGATTTTACCAGAGCAAGACCTATGCCGGTACCGGAAGCCTGATGTTTGCCTTCCGCTTGGTAGTAACGGTCGAATATGTGCGGCAAGGATTTAGAATCTATTCCGTATCCGGTGTCGCTTACGGTTATTTCCTCGTATGAAAACCCTTCAATGCTGGTTTCTCGAAGAGAAAGTTTTATTTCTCCTTCATCGGTATATTTCACAGCATTGCTGAGTAGATTGTTGACAATCATACCAATGATGTCTCTGTCATAATATCCGGAAGAAGAACTTGGTTCGATATCAAGAAGCATTGAAACCTTTTCCTTGCGGTTCAGCTCTTTATACTGAAGACCTATTTCGGAAACAAGTTCGCTGAGTTTGCAAGATGTCACAGTGAGCTTTCTGTTGCTTGTTTCTGTTTTGCGAAATTCGAGTATCTGGTTTATCAGATTTAAAAGACGCAAAGAGCTGCGGTGAATCATCTTTATCTGCTCTTTACAGCTTTCCGGCAGTCTGCTGTCAGTCGATAAGTCTTCCAGCGGTCCCAGAATCAGGGTGAGAGGTGTTCTTAGCTCATGAGTGATGTTAGTATAAAATCGCAGCCGCTCATTGTTCAGCTCTTTTTCATCAAGACTCTTGCGCCTCTCCAATTCAAGGTTGTTTTTCAATTTAAGTCTTCTTTGGTAGAGTCTGATGAGAAGATAAGCCGCAGCCACCAATATCAGGCAGTAGAATGATATAGCATACCATGTAAGCCAGATTGGCGGTTCTATCACTATTTTTAGTTCTGTAACCGGCGCATTTTCCCACGAAAGATTCTTTTGTCGGGCACATATCTTGAATTTGTATGTCCCCGGAGGAAGATTTCTGAAAGCAACTTGGTTCTCACCGAATGTCGGCAACCATTTGTCGTCAAGCCCTTCCATCATATACATGTATTCAGCTTGTCGGCTCAGTGAATAATCCGGTATAGAGAAAGTGATGCCGATGGAGTTGGATTTATATGGGAGTGTGACAGTTTCTGAGAAGGCAACCGATACAATGGAGTCCGCTCTCTGCCCATTGTCAGCAGAGAGGTTTATCAAGTCTGCAATTTCTACTTTAATTGTTTTAGAGTCTGAGCCTATCACTCGTGTGTTTACTGCACAAACTCCGTCAAGGCTTCCGAAATATATAAAACCGTCACTTCCAGTTGCTGCGGCTCTTGACGTAAAACTTGTAGTGGGCAGACCGCTATGAAGGTCGTAATTCTCAAAATTGAAAGTGGTTGCATCCCATTTTGATACACCGGCATCAGTGCTTATCCATATATTGCCTTTCTCATCTTCTGCTATTGCCTTTATATGAAAACCGTTTATTCCAGATTTGTGGGTGTAGTTGATGTACTTTTCGGGATGCGAAACATCCTTCACACAACTCAGTCCGTCTTGACATCCAATCCATATCCAGCCACGTGAATCCTGAAAAATCTGGACAACGGCATTTGAAACAAATCCTTTGCGTGCATGTAACCGTGTCAAAAGACTGTCTTTAGAGTCAAAGATGAAAATTCCGTCACCATACGTTCCTACCCACAACCTCCAGTTTTTGTCTTTTAGCACACTGTTGACCGGCAAATGATACATTTGTTCTGAAAGTGATTTGTCCATTGAAATGACATCCCCTTCCAGCTTGTACAGTCCATCCGCTGCTCCCAGATAAAAATAGTTGTTTGAATCGGGATAGATGCTGCTGAGTCGGAGATTTTTAGAATCTTCGACACGATTATGACGGAGTCTGACAAAAGACTCCGAGTTAAGACCGCATAAAAGATGGTCTTTGTATTCACAGATAGAGGTCACATACTGATACAAGTCTTTGGTGGTGTGTGAAATATCGTATTTCTCCATCTCTTTTCCCGGAAAATACTTGTAAATGGCATTGGAACCTCCTATCCATAGACTGTTGTCCGTCCCATTGCACAGACTCATGACAGACCGTAATGCGGAGTTGTCCCCATTGTATGTGTGGATGAGCCTGAAACACTCTGGTCTTGAACTTATAAAATCAAGTCCGCGGCTATAATTCCCGACCCATATATTCCCAAAAGAATCTTGAAACAGAGAGCGAATATTATTAGATGAAATCTTTGTGTCAGCTGTGCTTGTGGATATATTCTTGAAAGAGGGTGCAGATTTGAATATATAGAAATCCCGTAAATCAATTATGCTTACACCTCCATAGTCGCAGCCTATCCATAGTTTGCCGTCGTTCATTTCAAAGATGTCATAGATACGGTCTGACAGAATGGAGCCGTTGTTGTGTTCATCGTGCTTGAACACGGCGAACTTTCTATTGGACGGATTATACAAAGCCAGACCACCGTTTGTTCCAACCCAGATATTGTGAAAGTGGTCGGCATAAATCTTGTGTATCATGTTGTCGGGAAGGCTTCTTGAATCAGCGGCATCATGCAGCAGTCGTTCCAATTGGAGACTTTTCAAATCGATTATAGACATCCCATTGTCATGATGCCCTATATATACATGCCCTGTTCCATCATCCAACAACGATAAGAAGTCATCCGGCAATCCCACGCAATTTTCAGAATTTAGAATAAGGCTTTCTCCAGATTCCGGACTGTATTTAATTACATTGTTATAATGGTTGACAACCCATATACCTCCATCCGGTGCTTTTTCCAATGCGGTAATATTGAATGTTTTGGCATTTGAAGGCAGGGGAGGTCTTTCAAATTGTTTGTTGGCACAATTGTAAATGCTTAATCCGCTTTTGGTACCTATCCACATCCGGTCGCCGCTTTCGTCATATAACAGCGACGTGACAGCATTCCCGATAATTGGAGAATTCTGAGTAGTGAATTTCTTGAAGCTTGTGCCGTCAAACCTGTTCAGACCAACTTCCGTTCCAACCCAAAGAAAGCCGTGACGGTCTTGGGCAATGGAGGTAACATAGTCACTCGACATTCCATTTCTGGCATCGAGATGTTCGATGGTAGGAAGAGGGTTGTCGGCACCCATGATGCCAACTCCAGAAGCAATAATCAATATTATGATACACAGAAATCTTTTCATAAAACTTAGATGGAGTTTTTCTATTGCAAAATTAGTCAATATTTTCTGGATGGACTACTTGTCAGCGTATTATGGCAGATTTGTCTGTTACATTTGAATTGTTTACCTGCTGTTTTTGAGTGTGTTCTATGGTGAATATACTTTATTTTGTCGTTTCAAATCAGATGTTCAGATTTTGTGGAAGAACGGCTCTGATTTTTGTGCCGGTGATTTGACAAAATGATATTTTCGCCCAAAATGAAAATTTAACACTTGGAGTGATTTTTTGTCAAGGACAAAAATAGGGAAATTTTTATCCAAAGATAACTGGTTGATAATCAATAGAATATAAAATTTCTAAAAACGCTCAAAAAATTGCGCCGGACGCAATTTTTCGAGAAATTTGTATGCTCTGATAATCTACTGATTATTAATATTTTACATTTGAATTCGTCGTTTTTCTCCTCAAATGCTCCTTCAAATCCACTCATTTTTCGGTTTTTGTTCAGACACTCTTCTAACACCTATGTTTATACACTTCTTAACATTTTAGCCGTACTCCGCCATCCTTTTTTCCGCTTCCTGCTGTTTTTTTATTTCCAGCGCACTGTTTTAGAATTTTCAGCGCACAGTGAGAGAATTTCCACTGCGCTGCAAATAAAATTACAGTGCGCTGAAAATGTGACGACAGTGCGCTGGAAATTTGAAAACTTAGTAGTTTTTTTTCAAAGACTCTTCGCCAGAGATAAATAAATGTAAAAGAACTGTTTCAAAATGAAACACTATTTCACAATTCTCTGGAGCTTTTGAAAATGCGCATAAAAGACTCATTTTTTGATAAAAGTTCAGTGCGCTTCATTTTGGAGCGTTCCAGAGGGTTTGGGATTTTAACATTTGGCAAAATCAAAAAGATAGTATTTGAGTGTAAAATTAATAAAATGGATTTGATCTGTTGGAAAATACTTTTGTTTTGTCAGAAAATAATTTTGTTAAAAAAAGTATATAAAATTTTTTGTTATGGGAGCTTTTTGGTAGGTGTTTTTTCCTGCTTTTTTAAGCGATTGTATTCATATTTAAAGGAACAGGGAATCCTGTCAAATGCCATAGGGAAACATTTCATGAATGATTTCCCCCTCTGTTTAGAATGAATTCCTACTTTTAGTTGTGTATCTGTTTTATATTTTTGCATCAAAATCTAATCAAATAAAAATATGAACAGTTTCAAATTTTATTCTTTTCGGAGAATGTCTGTTGTCATCTTGCTTTGCGGAGGATTGACAGGGGTGTCGTCTTGCTTTGCCGTGACAACAAATACAAAGGTGACTTATAGGGTCAATCGTTCTTCAGGTGCGTTAAATTCCATCTGTATTTCCGATGACTCTACAAAGATGAACTGGATTGTTGCCGCTGATGGCAGCCAATATCGGTGGGTGACTGAAAGCTTGGGGTGGGGGCTGGGCTATTTCACGATAAACGGCAGTAGAGATTGTCGATGGGAAAAGCCTTTGCATGTCATCGGCGATTCCGTTTCGGAGTATCGCGTGGGCAATATTCAGATTGTCGTGTTCCGAAAAACAGTTTCGGATGGTTTTAGGGAGAGCTATAAGTTTACGAACAGAGGTTCTGAGACTGTTCGTTTGTCGGACATCGGAATCCTCACTCCTTTCAATGACAATTATCCGGATTCCCGCACCTGTGTGAATGCCCGTTGTAATGCCCATGTATGGGCTGGTGGCAACTCTGCGTATGTCTATGCTCTGCGCATGGGAGGCTACGGACCTCATTTGGGCTTGGTCGTCACTGAGGGTTGTGTGTCGGATTATGAAATATGGGAACGGGACATAAATAAAGGTAATTCACAGACACGCGGTATTATCGCTTTGTGTCCTGATGACATGACATTAAAGGCTGACGAAACCAAAGAGATAAGCTGGAGTCTCTTTGTCCATGATGGTGAAAAGGATTTTCGTGATAAAGCCGAGGAGTTGGGATGCAGAATGGTTGAGGCTGAGAAATATGTGGCTGCTCCGGGCGAAAAAATAAAGATTGCAGCCGGTAGCGGAAAATCATGCCAAGTGAAGATGCCCAAAAGGGAAGGAGAGTATCGCCATATTATAAAATATGGTAATGGTAAAAAAACATTTGCCGACTTTTTTGTGGTCAAGGATAAAAACGAGTTAATCTCCAAAAGATTGAATTTTATTCTTGCCAATCAGCGTATGCTTGACGAGAACGATGAACGCTATGGAGCTTTCATGATTTATGATTGTGAGGGAGACAGCATTTATCCTAATGATACTCCAAATTGTAATCCGGTAGATAGGGATGAGGGAGCGGAACGTACCGGAATGGGAGTTTTCATAGCAAAATATTGTCTTGCGAGAAATGTCAGGGACAATGAAACCGTTTCGGCACTTAAGGACTATGCTCGGTTTATTCGTACCAAGCTTCAGACAGAAGACTACAGAACCTTTTCAAGTGTGGATAAGACCAACAGGAACCGTGCCTATAATTATGCTTGGGTTGCTGAGTTCTATTATCTGATGCAAGAACTTACCGGAGATAAGAGCTATGCACTCGACGGTTATAATACTCTTCGCTCTATGTATAGCCAGTTCGGTCATGATTTTTATTCCATAGGAATACCGGTGCTTCTTTCAGAGAAGTGTATGAAAGAAGCCGGACTTGAAAAGGAATGGGAAGTGCTCAAAGGCGATTATTGTCGGCAGGCAGCCGCTTTCATGAAAAACGGTCTCGATTATCCTAAGTCGGAAGTTAATTATGAGCAGAGCATTGTGGCTCCTGTGGTTCAGTTCCTTACACAGATGTATCTGCTTACAGAGGACAACTTGTATCTTGACCATGTTAAGGTGCAGATGCCTGTTCTGGAAGCTTTCAACGGATTTCAGCCGAGCGTTCACTTGAACGATATTGCAATCCGTCACTGGGACGGCTATTGGTTTGGAAAAAGGGAAATGTTCGGTGATGTGTTTCCGCATTATTGGAGTACGCTCACAGCATCAGCATTTCATTTCTACAGTTTGTGTACCGGTGAGGACTCATGGCAGAAACGTGCGGAAAAGATTGTAGAGAACAACCTTTGTCTGTTTATGCCTGACGGGACGGCATCATGCGCATACATTTATCCTCGTAGAGTCAATGGTATGCCGGGCAAGTTCTTTGATCCTTATGCCAATGATCAGGACTGGGCGCTTGCCTATTATCTTCAGGTGAAAGAGAATATATGGTGAATGATGTGATAGATAAGAGTAACATAACAATTTGTGTAATAAATACATGGAATTTCTATGGAACTTATTATAAAAGTGTGAAGAAAATGCGGAGATAATCAATTTATGTTCTTACTTTGCACTGAATTGGTGGTAGGTTGTCATTACGACTCCGCATTATTGGTGTTATACATATCTGGCAGGGCAGGTATTAATCTCATTTATCTGCTTTGCCTTCTTTGTATATAATGGTTACATGCTTGGGAAACGGTTGCCGGATAACCCTGCAATATTGCAATGAATGTTCTGTCTGACAGACTTTCAATACATGAATAATTAAGAATTAAGATGATAAAAATGATGAAGAATATTTTTATTTTGCTTGTTTATTGCTTTACAGTAGCGTTGTCTGCGATGGCACGGGATAATAAGAATATAATAAATGGTGTTCCTTGGTTTGATACTGAAGGGAATATTATAAATGCACACGGAGCTTGTATTATTGAAGATGGAGGACGTTATTGGCTTTTCGGTGAATATAAGTCGGATGAAAGCAATGCTTTTCCGGGCTTTGGATGTTATTCTTCTGAAGACCTTGTGAATTGGCGGTTTGAGAGAGTGGTGTTGCCGGTACAGCAGGACGGTATTCTCGGACCGAATCGTGTTGGAGAGCGGGTGAAAGTGATGCGTTGTCCTAAAACAGGAGAATATATCATGCTTATGCATGCTGACAATCTCGGTTATACCGATCCTCATATTGGGATTGCCGTATGCGACAAAATTGATGGTGACTATAAACTACTTGGTACAATAGAGTTTGATGGGAAACCTATTAAACGGTGGGATATGGGAACATTTCAGGATGAAGATGGTACTGGTTACTTGCTTATTCACCACGGTCCTATTTATCGGCTTAGTGATGATTATAGGTCAGTGGTAGCTCAGGTTGCACATGTGAAAGATATGGGAGAATCTCCTGCTATGTTCAAAAAGGATGGGATTTATTTTATGCTTACATCTAATTTGACAAGTTGGGAGCGGAATGACAATTATTATTTGACAGCCACTTCTATTGAGGGACCGTGGGAAAAACAGGGATTGTTTTGTCCGGAAGGTACTTTGACTTATAATTCTCAATGCACATTTGTTTTTCCTTTGAAAGTTGGGGACGAGGCTATTCCGATGTATATGGGAGATCGTTGGTCGTACCCTTATCAGGCATCATCAGCTACTTATGTGTGGTTGCCGATGATTGTTGAAGGCAAGAAGTTGTCAATTCCTCAATATTGGTCAAACTGGAATGTTGAATCAGTAAAAGAGGTAGATTTCAAAGGAAAGAGTACATGGCATAATTGGTCTTCCCGAATAAAAGGAGACATTCTTCAAATTCCTTTTAAGGGAAAGAAGATAAGTTTGTTTGGAAGAACAAATAACAGAAGTGGCTATGCGCGTGTTACTCTTAAAAAGTCTGATGGAAAAATTCTTCATACTTCTTATGTTGATTTTTATAGTAAAGTTGAGAATCAATCACCTGTATTTGTTAGTCCGTCCTGTCCGAAAGGTAAATATATACTTGAAGTTGAGGTGACAGGAGAATTTCCAACTTGGTCGGATAAAAGATTAACACGTTTTGGAAGTTCCGATTGTTATGTGAATGTCATAAAAACAATTGTGGAGTAAATAAAACGATTAATCATTGACTTAAAAGGAGAAATAAATATGAACAGAATGATTGTATGGACATTAGCCGTATGTTGGTCGGCATCGGCAGCTGTCTATGACTGTTGTGCCCAAGAGAAAAAAGCTCAAGCTCAAACGGTCTGGCTGGATGGGAATGCCGGAGGCAGACGTTTTGATGGTGTTGGGCTGGTCAACGGCGGAGGGGCAACTTCCGTTTTGTTGAAAGACTATCCTGAGCCTCAGCGTAGTCAGATACTTGACTTGGTTTATAAACCGAAGTTTGGTGCATCGGTCAGTGCGCTCTTCGTGGAGATACCGGGCGATGGCAATTCAACACAAGGCTCTATGCCGAGCCACAAGCACACGCGAGAGGATTTGAACTATTCGCGTGGCTATACGTGGTGGATAATGCAGGAAGCGAAAAGGCGCAATCCTGACTTGACGCTTGATGGTACTGCATGGAGTGCGCCGGGATGGATTGGCGGTGGTAAGTTTTGGTCACAGGACGCTGCCGACTACTATGTGAGTTGGCTGAAAGGATTGCGTGATGTGTATGGACTGGAGTTTTCTGCTATCGGTTGTCGCAATGAGAAGGGTGCAGACTATGATTTTGTTAAACTTTTCCGTAAGACATTGGATGCTAATGGCTTCTCTGAGCTTAAAATACATGCTTTCGATAATTGGTATAAAGGTAAGTTGGATTTCTTAAAAGATATGCTTTCCGACAAAGAATTGTGCGAGGCTGTTGATATTATTGGTGGACACGTCTTTTACGAGGGAGAGCCAGTGTCGGCAGAAGAAAGAGCTATGGCTGAGAAGTTGGGCAAGCCGATATGGGATACGGAAGACCATGTATATAAGAAAGGATTCGATTGTTTGATAAGCCTTGTAGAATGTTTTAATGAAAACTATATCCACAATGGAGCTACTAAGATTGTGAACTGGTATGATATTGCCGGCATTTATCCGATGGAACCTTATTCTGAGGATCCTCCTACCATTCTTGCATACGAACCTTGGAGCGGACATTATACTGTACGTGAAGCTTTATGGGGGTATGCCCATTATGGTCAGTTTACGAAGATAGGTTGGGAATATCTTAATGGTGCGTGTATGGACTTGGATGGCGGCGGTTCATTGGTTACGCTGAAATCGTCTGAGGGAGATTATAGTGTGATTATTGAAACGAAAGGGGCGAAAGTTCCACAGACTTTGCATTTCAAGCTTGCCGGAAATCTTTCGGAAAAGAATTTGTGCGTTTGGCACAGTGATGTAAAGGAACAGTTTGTTCGTCTGGACGATGTTGTCATAGAAGGAAAGGAATTTACTGTAACGGTTCTTCCTGATGCTGTTTATTCGTTATCTACGACTACCGGGCAGCGGAAAGGCGCGTATGACGTTCCGGAATCCCGACCTTTCCCTTTTCCTTATTATGAAACTTTTGAGCAATACCGGAAGCCGGAGCAATGGGGGTATCTGCCGCGCTATACGGCTGACATTTGTGGGGCATTCGAGATTGCCGAGCGTCCGGATGGTGAAGGAAAGTGTATGCGTCAGGTGGTGTCAGTGCCTACCATTTCATGGGCGCCCGACTGGAAGCATTATTCTATTATCGGTGATTATGCTTGGACGGATTATGAAGTGAGTGTTGATTTGTATCTCAATCCGGGAGATGCGGCGGGCATCATGGGACGAGTCAATGACGTAGGAAGTGGATATGGCATTATTCCTAAAGGATATTATCTGCAATTGAATGATGACGGACAGTGCAAGCTGGTTGTTGTCAGAGGCAAGGTGGACAAAAAGAAACTGGTGGGCGATGCGGAACAGCAGGCTTTTATTGCGAACAGTAAGGATGAGGGCGAAGGAGGTGAGAAGGTTCTGGCATCGGTCAATTTGCCTGATGTGTCCTCTGGAAAATGGTATAATCTCAAGCTTCGATTCAAGGGAAACGAGATAGCCGGATTTATCGATGGGAAACAGGTGGTAAGGACAGAGAATGCTTTGTATGGTCATGGTATGGTCGGTGTGTTTGCCGAGAAATACGAAGACAGAGTGAGTACACCTTATTTTGACAACCTGCGCATTACGGAAGTAGGCGGAAGCATCTCTCAACCTACAGCTGTATCTAAAGGGCAGAGACCTGTTTATAAGACAAAAAAGAGGTAGTCTGAGTAAGCAGAGTAGGGGATTTACCATATACATAATGTCAGTATTCAACCTTATGGCACTTTATTTGTTGTAATAAACATATAAAAATAAAAAAATATGGCATTTATTGATTATTACAAGATTATGGGTGTTCCTAAGGATACACCTCAAAGTGAAATCAAAGCGGCATACAGAAAGAGATCAAAGCAGTTCCATCCTGATTTGCATCCTGATGATCCAAAGGCAAAGGCGAAGTTTCAGTTGCTGAATGAGGCTTATGCTGTGCTTAACGACCCTGATAAGAGGGCTAAGTATGACAAATACGGTGAACAGTGGAAACAGGCTGAAGCTTATGAACAGGCAGGCGGTGGCAGCGGACCGTTTGGCGGTTTTGGTGGTGGTAATCCTTTTGGCTTTGGCGGAGGAGACTTTGGTGCAGGTAATCAAGGCGGTGGATTCAGTTTTAACATGGGAAGTGGCGGATTTTCAGACTTCTTTGAGCAGTTGTTCGGTGGGGCATCTGGGCGCAGACATAGTTCTGCACGACATTCTGCAGGCGCACAGCCGCAGACAGATGCCCAGTCGAGCGTGAGCATTGACATGTACACTGCTCTGCTTGGAGGTGAAATCATACTTCAGACGCAGACTTCCAAGTTGAAGCTGAAAATAAAGCCGGGTACTCAGCCCGGGGCTAAAGTTCGCTTGAAAGGTAAAGGCTATCAGCGTCCGGACGGAACTTTTGGTGACCTTATCATAACGTATAATGTCACTTTACCGACACAACTGACAGAACGGCAGAAAGAACTGCTTGAAGAAATGCGCCACAGCTGACATTTGGCAGGATTATAATAGTAAAAAGGCGGAAAATTCAGAATTAGCAAATGAAACTGAATTTTCTGCCTTTTTACAGTTTATATCAATATATCACTTCATCGACAGGTATGTCATGCGGTTCGTTGGGAATGCAACTGACTATCTGGAAAGGAAAACATATTCCGATTCTCTTGCATGTCAGTTTCGTCAACAGACGGTCATAGTATCCTTTTCCGCGTCCGATGCGGCTACCCTCTGTGTCAAATGCCATTCCGGGAATTATGGCGACATCTATTATGGAATAGTTCTCCAATAGTTTGCCGTCTGACTCATAAATGTCAAAATACCCTTTCTTGAATGCAGAAACAGAATTATATTCATGTAGTTCTACTTCATTTCCAATAACAGTAGGGAGAAAAATCGTTTTCTCTGATTTATACCTTTCTATGAGTTCATGGGTATATACCTCATCAGGCAATGAGTGGTAGAGAAGTACATTGTCCGCTTTTATGAACAGCGGATGCTGCTCCAGTTTCTCAGTTATATTTTTGCTTAATAATTTGAGTTCCTCATCCGTATGCCGTTTCTTGCATTTACGTATCTCTTGTCTTATGCCGTTCTTGTCCATGACATTGTTGTGGTACATGATATTGTGGTTGCAGACGATGTGGTGTATGCAGTTTTGGAGGAATCATTGGAAGTTTCCGGTTTCTGTGGCACTGTTTCTCCGTTCTGGTAAATTTCTATCGCCTTGCGGATAGTCGCATCATCGCGGTTGATATATTCAATATAGTCATTCATTTCCAAAATATTATATATGATAGAACCGTAGATAGCTTGTTCAAACAAGTGCTGCGACTTCTTTATCATGTTGTTGCGCCGTTTGATTCCTTTGCTGTCTGCAAACTTGATGAATTTCTCCAATACATGCTGAGAGCGCAGGTATTTCACTATATTGTCTGCATCTGACAATTCTTGTAGTTTGCTGCGGTTCTGGTCTGTATAGTCAAAGCAGAATTGCGAAATAAGTCCCTTGCTTGCTGTTTCTGTGTAGTAAGATGTTATCATGCTGGTATCTTCTGCCACGAAATAGTCCGGCATGATACCGCCACCGCCATATACGCTGCGTCCGATGCCTGTTTTGTAAACATCTCCCGACTGACTTATGCTGTCTTCGTTGAAGAACTCGCCATGTTCATAGCGTGTGATGATATCCATTTCGTATTCTTTCTTGTCTCCTTTGACAAACGGTTTTTGAATACATCTTCCGGAAGGAGTGTAGTAACGGGCGATTGTCAGGTGGATTAGTGAACCGTCTTGGAACTCTATCGGTTGCTGTACAAGTCCTTTGCCGAAAGTGCGTCGTCCGATGATGACACCTCTGTCATTGTCTTGTATGGCACCTGAGAATATTTCGGCGGCACTTGCAGACAGCTCATCTGTAAGTACTATTATAGGAAGAGTCTGATACGAACCTCTTCCGTCGCTTTTATATTCTTCACGTTTTACTTTTCTTCCTTCCGTATATACAATGAGACGTTGTTTTGGCAAAAATTCATTTATCATCTGTATGGCACTGACCAGATAACCGCCTCCGTTTCCGCGTAAATCCACCACAAGTCCCTTGAAGTTCTCTTGTTCAAGTTCTGCAAGAGCCATAAGCAGTTCCGGATATGTTGTTTCGCCGAATTTTTTGATTTTTATATATCCAAGTTCTTCGTTCAGCATGTATGAAGCGTCAATTGTTTTTACCGGTATGTCACCTCTCTCGATAGTGAAGCTGAGCGTTTTGTCTTCTCCGTGACGCATGATGCCGACCTTCACACTGGTTCCTTTTTTGCCTCTGAGCCTGTGCATGGTCTCCTCATTCGTCACTTCTTTTCCCGTATATGGTTTTCCGTCTATAGATATAATTCTGTCGCCCGGCAGGATTCCTGTTTTTTCGGAAGGTCCTCCCTTAATGATATTGGTGACGTGTATGGTGTCATTTTTAATGACAAACTGTACACCAATTCCGCTGAAGCTTCCTTTGAGGTCATCGTTTGCAGTCTGTGCGTCTTTGGCTGAAATATAAGTAGAGTGCGGGTCCAGCTCCGCCAAGATTTTGGGCATTGCTTGTTCTACAATATTGGATATGTTGACCGTATCTACATACTGGTCGTCTATGATATGTAGCAAATCATTCAACTTATTAGAAGATGTGTTGATTATGTTAAGCCTGTTGCCTGAAAACTTATTGGCAAAAAATGTGCCTATGATGATACCTGCTATGACGCTGATGGCAATAATCAAAGGAACAAATCGTGAAGAACGATTGGTATTCATATTTATCTTTGTCGTTTTTATTAGTGATGTTTTTTATTCATTCAGATTGATATAGTCCACCTCAATGCCGGCGCGTTTGATGAGGTCTATTCCGTCTTCAAGGCGATATTTTTCAGAATAGACAACTCTTTTTATGCCGGATTGGATGATGAGTTTGGCGCATTCTATGCATGGTGAAGCTGTGATGTACATGGTTGCCCCATCGCTGGAGTTTCCGGAACGCGCTATTTTGGTGATTGCATTTGCTTCTGCATGCAATACGTATGGTTTTGTCACGTTGTTTTCGTCTTCACAAATGTTTTCGAATCCGGCAGGTGTTCCGTTATATCCGTCGGATATTATCATTTGGTTCTTGACAATGATTGCGCCTACTTGTCTGCGTTGGCAATACGAGTTCTCTGCCCAGATTCGTGCCATGCGCAGGTAACGCTTATCAAGTATATGCTGTTTTTCTTCGTTTGTCATAATGTCGTTTGTGGGTTGGCTAATTATATACTTTGTCATAACTTTCAGAACTCAGACGTATGAAATTTGTATTGTCTTTATAGATAATCATAATGTTTGAGTCTCCGCCATATCGGGTTGAGTTGTTCAAGACCTCGAATATTTGTTGACTCAGTCTGTTTATCTCTATTCCTGATTGCTGCTGCATTTGAAGCGTCAGGTTTCTGGATTTTCCGTCTGCGTTCCATGTACCTCTGAACGAACTGCCGGATACCAGTGTCCCGTTGAATGTGATGGAGGAAAAACTTATTTTATATGTATTGGGAATTGCATACAGTTCCTTAATGTCATCACCATTGATGCTGACACCATTGAATGTAGCTCCTGTTATCTTCCATGTCTTCCCAATGAATAACTCGTCAATGTCGTCTTCGTTGTCGCATCCTGTCATGAGGAGTGATGACGCGAATATGATAATCAGGGTCGATAAGAATGTGATGATTTTGTTCATGTGTGTGGATGTATCTGAAATGTTATGCCATCTTTTTAATTCCGTTTCTTTCAAGCAAAGCGTCAATTGTGGCTTCTTTTCCTCGGAACTTCTTATAGAGAGACATCGGATGTTCCGTACCTCCTCTTGAAAGAATATTGTCCCTGAAACTCTGTGCTGTTGCTTTGTCGAATATTCCGTGCTGCTTGAACAGAGAAAATGCGTCGGCATCGAGAACCTCCGCCCATTTATAGCTGTAGTATCCTGCGGAATATCCTCCAGCCATTATGTGTGAGAATTGTACGCTCATACATGCGCCGTCAACCGCCGGCAGCAGTTGCGTCTCTTTCCATGCCTCCTTTTCAAAGGACATGATGTCCTCGTTCAGCTCTTCTTCCTTAGTATAATATGCCATATCAAGCAGTCCGAAACTGACTTGACGCAAGCAGGAGTATGCCACATTGAAGTTCCGGCTTTTGATGATACGGTCTATCAGTTCTTCCGGTATAGGTTCTTGTGTCTTATAGTGGAAGGCAAATGTGTTCAGAAACTCCTTCTCCGTGCTGTAGTTCTCCATGAACTGTGAAGGCAATTCAACAAAATCCCAATAGACATTGGTTCCGCTTATCGTTCTGTATGTGGTGTCGGCAAATATTCCGTGAAGCGCATGACCGAACTCATGCAAGAATGTCTCGACCTCAGATAATGTCAATAGCGAAGGGTTCTTTTCTGTCGGTTTGGTTAGGTTCATGGTCACAGATACGTGCGGGCGGCTGTCAAGACCGTCTTTCTCTTTCCATTGCTCTTTGAAACTTGTCATCCATGCACCGGATTTCTTGCTGCTTCGAGGATGGAAATCACAATAGAGCACGGCAAGGAACCTGTTGTCTTTGTCATGTACCTCGTATGCTTCCACATCTTTATGATAAACTTGGATATGGGGGTTTCTTGTGAATGTGATTCCGTAAAGCCGTGTGGCAAGACCGAATACTCCCTTTTTTACGTTTCCCAGTTCAAGATAAGGACGTAGCATTTCCGAGTTGATGCTGTATTCTTTTTCTTTCAGTTTGTTGGAGTAGTATGAGAAGTCCCACGGCATCAGTTCAAAATCAGTTCCGTTCATTTCTTTCGCCAGACTCTTCACCTTTTCTATCTCTTCGTTTGCTGTAGGTTTATAGGCTTCCGTCAGCTGATGAAGCAGAGCATATACATTCTCTGTGTTTTGTGCCATTCTGCGTTTAAGCACAAATTCAGCATAATTCCGGTAGCCAAGCAGCTGTGCCAGCTCACGATGTTTGTTCACAATGCTCCTCACGATGTCCATATTGTTGTTCTCATTGTCGTGAGTACACATCGTATTGTATGCCATATACAGTTGCTTTCTCAAATCCCGTTTGGCACTGTATGTCATGAAAGGTTGGTAAACAGGAGCATGCAATGTGATAATCCAGCCTTCAACTCCCTTCTCTTTAGCAATTTCGTGTGCCTCGTCTATCAGACTGTCAGGGAGTCCTTCAAGCTCTTCTTCGTCCGTGATGTGCAGTTCGAAGTCGTTAGTGTCCTTCAGCTTGTTCTGCGAGAACTGTAGGGCAAGCACTCCCAGTTCGGCAGAAAGCTTCTTGAACCGTTCTTTTTCCTCTGCATTCAGTTTGGCGCCATTGCGTATGAATCCCTCATAACAGTTTTCCAATATAGTCTGTTGTTCTTGGTTCAGTTCCTTTTCCTTGGCATCCGGGTTGACATGGTTATAGTAGTTATATACATGCTCAACCTTTTTGAACAGACGTTCATTCAAGGAGATATTGTTTGAATGTTCTGAAAGCATGGGTGAGAACTTCTGTGCGAGGGCATCCATTTCGTCCGTTGTTTCTGCATTCAAAAGATTGAAGAACACTTCTGTTACTCTTGCAAGAGTCGCTCCCGATTTTTCAATCGCTTCAATTGTATTTTCAAATGTCGGCTCCTCTTCGTTGTTTACGATTTCTTCAATTTCTTTATTCTCCTCCTCCATTCCTTGCAGTATGGCAGGTTCATAGTCTGTAATCTCTATTTCGTCGAATGGAACAGTCTCGTATGGGGTATTATATTTTGCGAGAAAAGGATTATTGTGCATATTGATACCTTTCGTTTTAATCGTTTACGTTGTAATTCAACAGATATTTTATTTCAGGAATATATATTTCTCTTCTTTTCAGCATGATGATTCCTTTGCTTTCCATCATGTTAAGGGCTTTAGAGACACCCAGCCTCGACTCATTGAGTATGACTGCAAAATCCTCCATCTTGACCATGATGACTTTCTTTCCGGTAGGCCTTGTAATATAAGCTTTCAGGAATCTCTTTATTTTTTCCTCTATGCCGGAAGCCTCTTTGGCTCTTAGGTCGTTTGTTGCCATTTGCAGCTTGTAGCATATCATGTTTAACATGTTCATTTTTATAATGTTTATGTTCATCAAAATGTCGCAGAAAACACGTTTGTCTATTGAAAACGTACTTCCTTCAGTGACAAACCGGTAAGTGTGGCTGTAGTGCTGTGACATTCCGAACATATTATATGGCTCTATGACATGCGGTGCATCAAGATACTCCGTAATAATGAACTTGTTGTTTGCATTGTGATGTTCCGTGCACACCTTTCCGTTGAGTATGTATATAAGCTTATCGCAGCAGTCGTCTTGTGAAGCTATGATAGTATTGGCTGCATGTTGATTGAAATTGAGTTTTACTCTTTCCAACAAAAAAGAAAGTTCATTGATACTAAGTCCTTGAAAGAGAGGAAGCTGTTGCAGCTTCTCAAACATCGTAAATTCCATACATTATTTATTTACATGCAAAGATACAATATATTTTTTGAAAAACATCTAATCCGCTAAGAATAAAAAGTTTATGCTTATAATCCAACGAAATAATGGGCTGACACAGCAGTTTTGATTTTTATATGATACATATTCGAATCAATTGTGTCAATCTACACCCCATCTTCCAACAAAGGTAGAGCTTTTCTGTATATATGCAAAACTTCATTTGTTTTTCTTTTATTAGAACCAATTGTTTTAAATTTCCTTGTGACGATTGAGCATATCTTTATCTTTTACAGCCTCATTTTGTCGTTTTTATGGGCTATGAATGCACTTACTAAAGAGGCTGCCGATTCTGTACGTTTTGTCAAGCAACTTTCTACACGTCCTACGGCTTTGGTTGTCAGCGTAAACGGTGATTTATGGTGGACAATTGTATAGATACAGTGATGGTGAGATTAAGACAGATAAATACGGCTCTAATGAGTATGGCGATGGTATAATAGCTATGTCGGTGGATAGCGCAGGGCGAATTGTTCTGTTGAGCGACCGATACGTTAGAATTTATGACCCTGCACGCAAGACTCTACGACAGCAGAGTCGCGAAAGTAGTGGCAGCTACATGATAGAGTTACAGGAAACTGCACCGGGATGTCGGTGGAGTCAGCCTATGCGTGACAAGATAGCCGAGTATCTGCCTGTATGGGTATGGTGGGTTCTGACTGTGCTTCTGCTTGTTCTATCGGTACTTGCCTACTATATCTTGATGTTTCGCAGACGATTTATGCAACAGATAAAGAACGATATCAGTCAAAATGAGGCATCTGTTCCGCAAGTAATAGCTAAACAGTTGCTTGTTTCTGTATCAGAGAATGAGTGGTTTCAATGTGCTATCGCTCAGGTTGGGACCCGCCTGAACGATGAGGGCTACACTGTAGAGCAACTGAGCAACGACATGTGTATGAGCCGCATGACTTTCTATCGCAAGATACAATCAGTCATGGGGCACACACACCGAGTTTATGCGCACTATTCGTCTGCGTTGTGCAGCAGAGTTGCTGCGCGAAGGTCGTATGAACATTACTGAAATTAGCTATGCTATGGGCTTTTCTTCTGTCAGCTATTTCAGTCGTTGTTTCCGCGCTATGTTTGGTGTGCCGCCCACACGGTTTTGTGGTAGCATGTCTGCTGAAACATAACCACGTTTTTTTATGGCTCAGTAGTTCTTACAATTCCCACCATTGGGGCGGCAGATGTGATGTTTTTTTATTTCAGGAACGCTTTGATTTGTTCCAGAGATAACTGTTGCTCTTCTGGTTTGAAACCATGACCAGCGCCGGGGATGACGTGCAGGCTGGCATTTTTATATAGCTTTACTGCACGGCGAGAGTCCTCTATTGACACTACAGCATCGGAATCACCCTGAATGATGAGTACGGGTTTGCGAAATTTTTTGATAGTCTTGAACACATCAATGTCGTGCAGTTCCATGAAGAAGCGGCGTCCCAGCGGTACATTCCACAGGCGGGTAGTATCGGGAATGTCCGTCACTTTGGGATAGCGGGTATTCCAATTCTCAGGAATGCAAAGGGCAGGAAATACGAGAATAAGTTTTTCTATATTCTGTGGTATATGAGCAGCTGTCATGGCAGAGACAAATCCCCCTTGACTTTCACCGATGAGTACAATTTTTTCGGGGTCAACATCAGGTTGCTGCTGGAAATAATGGACAATGGTCTCCAAATCGTTCTGTTCATCGAGAACGGACATATTCATTGTATTTGAGTCGCTGCGACTATTAACGGAACCGCAAGGGAAGTCGAAAGCATAGCATTGGTAGCCGAGGTCGTTCAGAGTCTTGAAGTAAGTACGTCCATAGGCATGAGTGCCGTTGAAACCGTGGGCAATGATAGCCACAGGTTGTTTATGCCCTGTATATTGTGGCTTGCTGATGATGCCATAGATTTGTCGGTTTTTGTTTTCTATCCAAAGACTCTCAAAGTTCTTGTTGGCTCGTTTGATAGCATCCTCAAGGGCTGGCTGTACCCAATTGCCGTTATGTTCACCCTCATCAACAAACATAGAGAATGGGATGTCTTTCTGGCGGAAAGCTTTTGCTAAGTCCATGTTGCTGACAAGTGTAAAATCTCGGTCGCCCACGCTGATTTTCCAGTCCACCTGTTTCCATGTTTTCACTTCCGCTTCACTGCCGT
This sequence comes from Bacteroidaceae bacterium, assembly GCA_017621515.1. GTDB lineage: Bacteria > Bacteroidota > Bacteroidia > Bacteroidales > Bacteroidaceae > RGIG8745. The sequence continues at coordinate 2,007 of JAGASY010000086.1, read as the reverse complement.
TCTCTATAGCCGTGACGGGATCGTTGTCTGCAATGACTTCCTGACGCCAGTCTGCCGATGGGTCATTTTTCAGAAAATCAAGAGGTTGGCGATGCAGGTATCCTGAAATATCATAAACCATAGAGAACTTTTCCGGATGGTGTACCCCATAGACCGTAGCTGCTCCACCACCCATCGAGAAACCAGCGATGGAGCGTCCACCCTTGTCTGTCCTGACGCGATAGGTTTTCTCTATGTAGGGAATCAGTTCTTGGAAGAAATAGTCCTCGTACTGCCAGTCGGGGGCACCGGATTTGCCTTCAGTGGTGTTAAAATACATCATGTTTCCTTGATTTCCCTCGGCACAGACAATAACCATATCCTTAATAATACCAGCGTCTATCAAACTGTCTGTCATCTGCGAAAGATGATGGAAACGCTCGTAGTCGGTGTGCGATCCGCCACCACCATGCATTAGATAGAGTACCGGGTATCTGCGCAGTGAGTCGCATTCGTAACTGCCTGGTAGATAGATGGAATAGTCGCGCTCCGTAATGCCTCTCAACAACTGACAGGGCATCTTCAGTGACAGAAACTTGCCCGGATGCTGTTTGAAATTTTTGGCTTTCAGTTCCCATCCCTGATAGTTTTTCAAGTCGCCTTTCAGGAAGATGGTGGCATTCTCTTTTTTATCGCGCAGCTGCCAGTCGAGCCAGTCGAGAATAATCCGCCCATAGTCGCCACCATATTTGTCATGGTAGGTGCCGCCGTGTCCAGAGGCAGGGTGGTTGGCCAAGCAAACAGGCACATGGCTTATGCGGTCGTAGTCTTTCTGAGCATTACTATATGCCACATCGCTTGGACCGCCCACTATATATAAAATAGGTGTATGCAATTGTAACAGAGAAGTCCTACTGGCTCCCGCCATCTCCATGTCACCCATACCTGCATTGAGGATGAGGCAGCTCTTCAGCCGTGGGTCACCAGCATTACAGAGCACTTGTGCACCACCGCAGGAATGACCCGCAGCAGCAATACGTGTAGTGTCGATGAAATGATAATATTCTGTACCTTTCGTGCGGTTCAACTGTAGTATCAGTTCCAAACCGTGCATCAGTTCCGATGATTCCGTCTGTCCCGTTGGACGTTCATTAAGATAGTCTTGCATTTCTCCGATAGCCACCACAATATAGCCGTGGGATGCCACTTCTGAGAGCATCTTCTCGTAGCCCACGCTCGTGTCCGAGCATCCGCCGTTGCCAAATAGCAGGACTGGTAAGGCCCCACAGCGGGCATGGGCATGCAATAAGTCTTTGGGACGATAGATAACAAAATCGGGCATCGCCGCATCTTTCACAGCAATTGCTTTGAACATGCCTGAGCCACCCTTGTCTATGGTCTTAGTTTTGATAGGTTGAGCAACTAAACTTAATGTGCTACTTATAAAAAGTGCTAAAGTCAGGATTTTTTGTTTCATTTTTGTTTCGCTTTTTTATTTTTGCCTGTAAAAATAGACATAATCACGGAATAATCTTTGTAATAATGTATCAATAAGTTGAAATTATGTAAATAAGCGAGAATAGTTGAAGACTTTATATCAGTTCTACATTCCCATAGCAAAATTTTTTATATATATTTTTTAACAAATTTATTTTCTGATAAAATGATAGCTGTTTGAATTGAATTAATTTCAAATTGCTTGTTTTATTCCAAAATTCTATCTTTCTGATTTTGCTAAATGTTAAAATTCCAAGCCCTCTGGAACGCTCCAAAATGAGACTCATCGAACTTTTCTCGAAGAATGGGGATTCTGTGCGCATATTCAAAAGCTTCCGCGAATTGTGAAATAGTGTTTCTTTTTGGAACAGTTCTTTTACATTTATTTATCTCCGTTGAAGAGTTCTTTGAAAAAAAGTACTAAGTTTTCAAATTTCCAGCGCACAGTTTTTTTCTTCATGGCGCACTGCAATTTTATTTTCAGCGCACTGGAATTTTCTCCAAACTACTAAGTTTTTAAAATTGTAGCGC
>JAGASY010000085.1 GCA_017621515.1 Bacteroidaceae bacterium | reverse complement strand
CTGTGCGCTGAAAATTTAACGACAGCGCGCTGAAAATAAAAAAACACTGGGGAACGAGAAAAAGGACAACAAAGCTTAGTTGAAATGTTAAGAAGTGTATAATTGTTTGCTTGGGAAGAGTGTCTGAACAGAAACTTAAAAGTGGGTGGATTTTTGAGGGCATTTGAGGGTGAAAATGGTTTGTTTTATTGTAATATCTTAATAATCAATATATTATCAAAATATGGAAAAATCTCGAAAATTTGCGTCCGACACGTTTTTTTGAGTGTTTTGAAAATTTTTGTATATTATTGATTTTCAGCTTGTTATCTTTGGCTTGAAATTTTCCTCTTTTCGTCTTCGACCAAAAACGCTCGAAGTGTTAAATTTTCATTTTGAGCGAAAATATCATTTTGTCAAATAAGAAACCACATAAAATATGCCTTTTTTAACTCTTTTTTATGGTTGTCATCGACAGACTTCTCCGTGTCTATCGCTTAAAAAACGGAAATGTCTGTGCATACATTCATTCAATCGGAAAAAAGAGTCTGTTGAATGTACCTGCTTAGAACATGTTTATCGACAGTCAATCTGCAAAAAATATACATTTTATTTCTGCTTGTCTGATTTTAGTGCTACTTTTGCATGTGAACGAGTAAAGGCGTAGGGCTGTGAAATTTAAGATGGGCAAAGCTTGGGTCTTTGTCAGTCAGCCCACTGCTTTTCAGACTTATAAATAACATAACTTCTAACAAAAAATACAAAACTGTGAAAGCATTGAACAAACGCACAGCACCAAAGAGCTGTGCACCAGAGAGAATCATTCAGTTTGGCGAAGGTAACTTCCTTCGTTGCTTTGTTGACTGGATTATCTACAACATGAATCAGCGTACAGACTTCAATTCGAGTGTTGTGGTTGTGCAGCCGATAGAAAAAGGTATGGTGGACTGGCTTAACGGACAGGACGGATTGTACCATGTGAATCTGCAAGGACGTCTTAATGGCGAGGCTGTAAATACCTTGACACGCATCGACTGTATCAGTCGCGCACTTAATCCTTATACTCAGAATCAAGCGTTCATGTCACTTGCTGATCAGCCGGAGATTCGTTTTGTGATAAGCAATACGACAGAAGCCGGTATTGCGTTTGACCCTTCGTGTAAGTTTACTGACGCTCCGGCATCTTCTTATCCGGGCAAACTGACTCAGTTGCTGTTCCGCCGTTTTCAGACATTCAAGGGCGATAAGACGAAAGGACTCATCATCATGCCTTGTGAATTGATTTTCCTGAACGGACATCATCTGAAAGAGTGCATCTATCAGTATATCGAGTTGTGGAAAGAGGACATGGGAGAGGAATATGAGAAGTTCAAGAACTGGTTTACAAAGTATTGCTATGTGTGTGCCACTCTTGTCGATCGTATCGTTCCGGGATTCCCGCGCAAGGAGATTGCACAGATTCAGAAGAAGGTTTGCTATGCCGACAATCTTGTGGTGCAGGGAGAGATATTCCATCTGTGGGTTATAGAGAAGCCGGAGAACATGTCGATAGCAGCATTGAAGAAGGAGTTCCCGGCAGACAAGGCGGGGCTTAATGTGCTCATCGCACCTTCAGAGAAGCCGTACCATGAACGTAAGGTTACTTTGCTCAACGGTCCTCACACGGTGCTTTCGCCGGTGGCTTACCTTTCAGGCATTGACATTGTGCGCGATGCGTGCAACCATCCTGTTGTGGGCAAGTATATATATAAGGTGCAGTTTGAAGAGCTTATGGAAACTCTGAATCTGCCAATGGATGAACTTCGCAAGTTTGCAGCGGATGTGATTGAACGCTTCAACAATCCATACGTTGACCATCAGGTGACGAGCATCATGCTCAACTCGTTCCCGAAATACGAGACACGCGACCTGCCGGGAGTCAAGACCTATCTGGAGCGTAAAGGTGAGTTGCCACAGGGACTTGTGTTCGGACTTGCCGCCATTATTACCTATTATAAGGGAGGAAAACGTGCCGATGGTGCGGAGATTGTTCCTAACGATGCTCCGGAGATTATGCAGCTGCTGACCGACCTTTGGGCTACGGGTGATACTCAGAAGGTGGCAGAAGGTGTTCTTGCAGCGGAGAATATATGGCATGAGAACCTTAACCACATTCCGGGGCTTACATCGCTTGTGAAAGAAGACCTTGACAAGATACAGCAATTGGGAATGCTTGAGGCTGTCAAGACAATTTTGAAGAAGTGAGCTTAAAACAAGTGGATTAAGAGTCGGTAAGCAGAGACTTTTGCTTTCCGGCTCTTGTTCCGCGTTTGTTCGGGATTAAAAACAGGTTTGTAATGAATTGATTCTATTTCCTGTTCTTTTTTTATTTTGTGAAGATTGTGATGGAAACCGGCATACAGGAACTTGATGAGACGGATATTCGTATCCTTCGTATTTTGCAGGAGAACTGTCGATTGACGACTAAAGAACTTGCGCTTAAAATACATCTTTCGACTACTCCGACATTTGAGCGGCAGAAACGGCTTGAAAGAATGGGATTCATATCAAAGTATATAGCCGTTCTTGATGCCGGAAGGCTCGACAGAGGATTTATGGTTTTCTGCAATGTCAGCATGAAACAGATAAATCGTGAGATAGCTTCGGACTTTGCCGCTGTGGTGTCGCAGTGGGGCGAAGTGACGGAATGTTATAACATCAGTGGTGACGGAGATTATTTGCTGAAGATATGTGTGTCGAGTATGCGCAATTATCAGGAATTTATTCTTAATAAGCTCGGTGCGTTTCCATACGTGGCGCATTTGCGGAGTATTTTTGTGATGGATACTCTGAAATTGAATTATGGGATAACAATATAACGGGTTTGCGGACTGACGGAGAGATTTTGTGCAGTTGCCGGTTAAAAAACATTTATTTAGTGTAATTTTGAATATGGCAGTGACAGATACGGAATGTTTGAAAACAAAAGTGCTTATTGTCGGAGGCGGTCCCTCCGGTTCTTGTTGTGGTATTGCGTTGCAGAAGATGGGCATAGACTGCTGCATCATAGACAAGGCGGTTTTTCCGCGCACGAAACTCTGTGCGGGTTTGTTTACGGGAAAATCGCAGGTATGTTTGCGGAATCTGCTTGGCGGCGATGCGTATCGTCATGTCATGGAAGAATCGGTCATGAGCCGAGAAGCACGTTTTGTGCTGTGGAATGGTATGGAGAAGCTGGTGGATTGTGTGCCATACGACAATATCACGCTGGTTGACCGTCGGGCTTTCGATGCTTGTCTCATTGAATATTATAAGTCTATTGGAGGTTTGTTGTATGAAGGAGTAGGAGTGAAGGATATTGATTTCAGAAATAGGTGTGCGGTTCTTGCGGACGGACGCTGTGTTCAGTATGAATATCTGGTTGCTGCTGACGGGGCGAATAGTAGGGTGGAGCACCTTCTGGCAAATGAGCCGGCTACTGGTTTTGCACGTAAGAAAACAAGTTCGCTTTGTCTTGAAGTGAATGTCGAACGCTGCGATCTTGATTTCGAAGGAGTCAATATCTTCTTTGATATAGTGCCGGACAGCTATGCTTGGGTGTTCTCGAAAGGGGAGAAAGTATGTATTGGTTTGGTGAAACTACCCGGCAGGGAGTTTGATGTCAATGCAGCCATGCTTGATTTCATGCGCCGTCTTGGAGTGAAGAATCTGGATAAATATCCGCTTCGAGGAGCTATGCTGCCGTTTGGAAATGTCATGTCTAACCCGGCATACGACTCAATTCTTTTTGTGGGGGATGCCGGAGGTTTTGTCGAACCGCTGACAGGAGAAGGCATCTATTATGCCATGCAGAGTGGATGGTATGCAGCTGAATCCATTGCAGCAGTATCTGACAAGTCTGCCAAGGATGTCTGTAAGGAATATCGGAAGAGAAGTTCGTGCCTTGTGCGGCTGATTCGGAATGGCGGTCAATATCAGCATTGGCTTGAAATACGCTGTCTGAGAAACTTTTTCTTTAAACATGCTCCGCGTAATGCACGGTTCATTTCTCATTTTTATTCGACTCGTATTGACAAGGTGTGTTTTGACGGGTTTATGAAGATTGTATATAAATATAAGGTCGGTTTGTGATTCCGGTTTGCCAAATAGATTTTCAGTCTGAAAAATTGTAATTATTACAAATTTTCTCAGCTCTTTCTTGGGCGACAATTAAAAAAAATATATATTTGCACTGTAAAATAAATAATATCAGATATTGAATCTATGGATGTGCGGCAGAAACTGAAAGACTGTGGTATAGGGATTACAAAACCGCGTGTGGCGATTTTGGAATATCTTATGAAGCAGTGCACACATCCCACAGTAGATGATATTTATCAAGCTCTTGTTTCTGAGGTTCCTACACTGTCTCGTACCACGGTGTATAATGTGGTGAAGCTGTTTGCCGAGCACGGACTTGTGAATACATTGGGAATTGACGACAGGAATGTGTGTGTGGATGGCGACACAACCCCGCATGGGCATTTCTTCTGCAAAGAGTGCGGACGGATAATAGATGTTCCGTTGACGGAACTTTCTGCTGGTGGATTTGATTGTGACGGGAATATGGTCACGGAAGTACACCTGTATTATAAAGGTGTATGCAGTGAGTGTATGTCAAAGAGAGAAACCGATGAAAGTCGTTCGCCTCGGTAGAAATGACGGACTGGCATGGGCTTGATTGAGGAAAAAACAAAAACCGATAGATGTGACTTATATTAGTAATGACAGATAAAGGTTTACATTAATAATTTCTAAAAACAAAGATTTTATGGCAAAGAAATGGATTTGCCCTGTGTGCGGATATGTACATGAGGGAGAGACAGCACCGGAGAAGTGTCCGCAGTGTGGTGTTCCGGGAAGTAAGTTTAAGCTTGCTGAGGAAAATGCAGGACTTAATTTTGTAACAGAGCATGTTCTTGGTGTAGCAAAGGATATTCCTCAGAATGAAGACGGTGCATTTGTTCTTCAGGGATTGAAAGATCACTTCATGGGCGAATGTACTGAAGTGGGCATGTATCTTGCAATGTCTCGTCAGGCTGACCGTGAAGGCTATCCTGAAGTGGCTGAGGCTTTCAAGCGCTATGCTTGGGAAGAAGCAGAGCATGCAGCTAAGTTTGCAGAGCTTCTTGGTGAAGTCGTATGGGATACAAAGACAAATGTGGAAAAGCGTATGATGGCTGAAGAAGGTGCATGTGCCGGAAAGATGGAAATCGCAAAGAAGGCAAAGCAGCTTGGACTTGATGCTATTCATGATACAGTTCATGAGATGGCAAAAGATGAGGCTCGTCATGGTGCAGGCTTCCAGGGATTGTTCAATAGATTCTTCAAGAAGTAATCCACTCTTACTTTGGAAAATAAGAAGACTGCAGCGGTCTGTGACAGCTGTATATAGAAAGATGGAACCGGTGAAAACATCGGTTCCTTTTTTTGACCTTTTTATAGAAGATTAATTTTCAAGCTGTTTCAATAAAAGATGCCTCTTATATGAACTTCATGAGGAAAAAAGTTTGGCGGCATTGGAAAAACAGAACTTAATGCGTCCTTTTTCAATTTTTTACGTTTGAAATATTTTTATGAGTGCGAATAAAATACTATATTTGCACCCCGAATGACGATACAGTGTCGTCATAATCCTGTGAAACAGAAAAAATTAATAATAAAAACTCATAAACTACAATGACTAAAGCAGACATCGTAAACGAGATTTCAAAGAACACCGGTATTGATAAACAAAATGTGCTTACAACAGTTGAAGCATTCATGGATGCTGTAAAAATTTCTTTGGCAAAAGAAGAGAACGTTTACCTCCGTGGTTTCGGAAGCTTCATTGTGAAGAAAAGAGCTCAGAAGACTGCCAGAAATATTTCAAAGAATACCACTTTGATTATCCCTGAGCATAACATCCCAGCATTCAAGCCTGCAAGGACATTTGTAAATTCTCTTCAAAAGTAAAAGGAATACAAATAAACAAAATTATAAACTTTCTAAAATCAAAAAACTATGCCAAACGGTAAGAAAAAGAAAAGACACAAGATTTCTACGCACAAACGTAAGAAAAGACTGAGAAAGAATCGTCATAAGAGCAAATAAAGTTTCAAGGCTCCTGTTATCTCTAACGACAACAAAAGGAGTACTGATGGAAGCAGGAGTTTCAGCTCTCATTCTATCGTCTTTCTCAGACGAAGAAACTAAGAACAAACTTTTAGAGCATACTCTAAACATGGAGATTTTCTGCTTTATAGTTTGTTCTTTTTTTGTAATTTATTTGAACCAATCCGGTGGAGAAATCCTATCTTCACAGGACAAAAAAGAGTATAATGACAAGCGAACTTATTATCGACGTACAGCCAAAGGAAGTTACCATAGCCTTGCTTGAAGATCAGAAACTGGTTGAGTTTCAGAAGGACGGGCAGGACTCCAAATATTCTGTTGGCAATATTTACGCTGGAAAGGTAAAGAAAATAATGCCCGGACTGAATGCGTGTTTTGTAGATGTCGGTCATGAACGCGAAGCATTCTTACATTACCAAGATTTAGGTTCACAATTCCTCTCTTTAGAGAAGTATGTAAAGCAGGTGGCAAGCGACAGGAAGAAGCTTGCCGCAATGGACAAGTTGGCTCGTCAACCGGAATTGCCGAAGGATGGAAGCATAGAGAACGTGCTTGAACTCGGACAAGAGGTGATGGTGCAAATCACGAAGGAACCGATAAGCACAAAAGGACCACGCCTTACTGGAGAAATCTCTTTTGCCGGAAGATTTTTGGTGTTGATACCTTTCAATGAAAAGGTATCTGTATCGTCGAAGATAAAGTCTAAGGAAGAAAGGGCGCGCCTGAAACAGCTTATCCAATCTATTAAGCCAAAACAATTTGGAGTAATTGTACGTACCGTAGCGGAAGGTAAAAGAGCAGCAGAATTGAATAATGAGCTGTCTGTTCTTCTTGAAAACTGGAATGACAGTCTGGTGAAGATACAGCAGGCCGCCAGTCTCCCTGTGTTGGCACATGAAGAAACCGGACGTACGGTTTCAATGCTGCGAGATTTGTTTAACCCTTCATACGAAAACATTTATGTAAACAATGCTGATGTTTTCAATGAAGTGAAGCGGTATGTGTCTCTTATTGCACCGGAACGTACAGGAATTGTCAAGTTGTATAAAGGTGAGGTTCCTATATTTGACAACTTCTCTGTGACAAAACAAATCAAGTCAGGATTTGGAAAAACTGTCAGTTACAAAAAAGGAGCTTATCTAATAATAGAACATACGGAAGCACTGCATGTGGTGGATGTGAACAGCGGCAACCGTTATCGAGGAGTCGAAGGACAGGAAGCAAACGCTTTCGAGGTCAATATGGGAGCTGCTGAAGAGCTTGCCAGACAACTGCGTCTTAGGGATATGGGCGGTATAATAGTTGTTGACTTTATCGATATGGATACGGCAGAGCATAGACAAAAACTCTATGAACGCATGAATGAGTTGATGCGTAATGACCGTGCAAAGCATAATATTCTGCCACTCAGTAAGTTCGGACTTATGCAGATTACACGTCAGCGGGTACGTCCGGCTATTGATGTGAATGTAGAGGAAGTGTGTCCAACCTGTTTCGGACGCGGCTCCATAAAATCGTCGTATCTCTTTACTGACACTCTTGAGAGCAAGATTGACTATATTGTAAATAATCTTGGTATTAAGAAATTTGTACTTTACGTACACCCATACGTTTCAGCCTATATTTCTCAAGGATTATTGTCTATTTATAGAAAATGGCAGTTGAAATATGGGTTTGGAATTAAGGTGATACCAAGCCAGAAGTTGGGCTTCCTTCAATATGAATTTACAGACAAGAATGGAAATGAAATTCACATGACGGAAGAAATAGAAACAAAGTAATAGTGATGGCTTTGTGTATGGAAAGTGAACCTGAACAATCGTGTTCATAACAATTCATCAGAAAACAAAGAAGGCTTGGATTATCAGATTTCAATCCAAGCCTTCTTTTTTGTTTTAAGATAGATGAGAACTTATCATCTGGCTGCTACATCGAAAGACGGAGTGTATGCACCTGCAACTTGTTGTGCAAGCTCTACTCCGTAAATATCCGGATTTACAGTCAGAGTGCGTCCGTTGTGCATATTCAAGGTGATAGAACCGTCGTCGTTCATCGTCATCAACTCATAACGCTTTCCGTCGAGTTCCGCATTCCATGTCTTTTTCTTTTCGTCAAAAATAAGTTTGCACTCTGCATCACGTGTCTCATCTATGATTGTATAACCTTTCTTGGTACGTGTAATGGCAAAGATATCGCCGTTGCTTCCTTTCATTCTTTTTGTCTCACCAACTTTGGCAACAGCCGCACCGCTCTTGTTGCTCCAAAACTCTATTGAGTTGAAAACCAGACCATCGGCAAGATAACATACTTCATATACAGGGATGATATGCAAGCATATAAAGACAAGTTCATTGACAAATTTGTCTTTGCTTATACCACGGTTCCATGCTGCTACGCTATTGAATACAGGGAAAGAACCGATACAGGATGAACATAGGATGCTTGTTCCCACTGTGGCTGCAAGCATTTTAACTTTGAAATTCTTCATAAGTTTTAATTATTAAATTGTTAGAAATAGGTGTACTTTGGAGAGTGAGCTTCAGTAAGCAGTGCTATGTTGAGGCTTCGATTTACTATCTGACCTTCAATAAATCACCAGCAACAGGCACATAACCGGAATCTTTGAAGTTCATTTTGTAGAGACTGGCAACAGTGATTCCATAGCTTTGCGAGATAGAATACATGGATTCCCCCGCTTTAATCTTGTGCCAGTATTTTCTGCCGAACTTCCTGTCTGCTTTTTTGCGTTTTTTCTCCAAATAAATTATGTCTCCGGGAAGAACAGGTATTGAAGACGTTGTTTCATTATATTTGACAAGTTTGCGCTTTGAAACGGACATTTCTTTGGCAACTGAGTCCCATGTGTCATTTTCATTTGCCACAATATACATGACATCGTTGTTCTTTTTAATCTGATGAATACTGAAAGACACATCCTCGTATGTAGTGCTTGTTACCGGCATTCCATATTCGTCTTCATCATATTGATGCAGTTGATATGTGTCTATAAGACTTATCAGACGTTCCGCGTATGAAGGATTAGTGGCATAGCCGCAAGCCTTCAGTCCTCTTGCCCATGCTTTGTAGTCGAGAGGATGGAGGGAAAAAAGACGTTTGTATCTGTCGCGCAAGAGGAACTTGGAGTGGTCCTCATAACTTTCCTTGACAGATTTATATACCCTAAAACATTCCCGCGGATTGTCGTCATTGTGGCGAGTGGTTTTTCCTGTCCATTCGCTACCGCATTTTATTCCGAAATGGTTGTTTGAACGCAATGCCAATTGACCGGCTCCGGCTCCGCTTTCAAGAATACCTTGTGCAAGAGTGATGCTTGCCGGAATACGATGCTTGCGCATCTGTTCTATGGCAAGTTCTTTATACTGTTCTATGTATCTTTGGTATGATTCGTTCTTACGGACTTGTGCCGACAGATTGTTTGTCATGACAAACGAGAGTAAGAACAATAGATGTTTCTGATTCATTTTAATATAGTATATACTGGGTTGCTGCTCTTTTCGCAAAAAAGCATTTTCTGACTATCATCTTGACTTGCCATTGTTTTCGTATGTACAATGCTTTCATCATGATAATGTTGCAAATTTAGAGAAAAAACATGGTAGATACGAACAATAAGTATAACTTTGAGCATAAAAATGTAAAAATATAGAGCTATGAAAGATTTTGATATCACAGTACATGTTGTCGTTAAAGGTGTGAATGAACTTACAGACGAAGAATTGCGTCTTGTGGAATCAGCAAAAGAGGCTACGTTCAGAAGCTACAGTCCATACTCTAAATTTAGCGTCGGAGCAGCCGTATTGCTGGATAATGGTGTGATTGTGACCGGAAGCAATCAGGAAAATTGTGCTTATCCTTCCGGATTGTGTGCTGAACGCACGGCTATATTCTATGCCAATTCCCAGTATCCTTCCAATCGTGTGTCCGCCCTGTGCATTGCAGCACGTGATGTTTCCGGAGCTTTTACAACTGTTCCGATTACCCCTTGTGGAAGTTGCAGACAGGTTTTGATTGAAACAGAGAAAAGGGGAGGAAAAGATATTAGAATTATGCTTTATGGGACAGATGCCGTTTATTTCATAGAAAGTGCGCGTTCACTCCTTCCCGTCTCATTCGATGACTCTTTTTTGAAGTAAAGTATTTTTGATATTTTTATAATCTTGATATATGTTCGTTTCTGATATGGAAGTATTGGAAACACCCCATTTCATCATAAATCAAAAAAGGAAGCATGTCAGCCGTACCGACATGCTTCCTTTTTATTATCATCAGCCTGTGCATCTATGCACAAGACCATGTAATGGCTACTTATTTTACAAGAACCTTCTTTGCAGTGTTTCCGAGACGGACTACATATACACCTGCAGGAACCTTGGAGCCGTTTGCCACACGTGCACCGCTGATGCTGTATATCACACCGTTGGAAACGATAGTACCGTTCTCAACACGTACCACGATATCAGCGTCCTCTCCATCCTCTACACCTTCAATGCCTGTTGCAGGGTTCCATCCCTCATTGTCACCGGCAGAAACCTGAGTGAGAGTGAAGTTGTCGCAAGAGAACCACCAGCCGCTGAACGGAACACAGTCGTTACCGTCTGTATCCTTGTGACCTTTCGTGAATACAGAGTCATTGGTAACACCGATAGTGAGCACATGGTTCTTCACTTCAATCTGGAGTGTGTTGTAGAACCATCCGCGACCGTGACCGTTGTTTGCTCCAAGAATGCCTTCTTCAACTGTACCCGGCTCCACATCAGCACCGCCGTTAGTATCCTTCCATGCCTTAGCAAAGATTGAGCCGTATGAGTCTGATACGTATGCGATGGAGTCACCGCCATCCTCAGCTGCAGGACCGCCAAGCTCTGTAATGTTCATCCGCTCCTGATGGATAGCCTTGAACACGGCATTCACAGTGTCATTGTCAGCGATAGCGTATGTATATACACCCTCAGCACCCGGAGTACCGCTCACACGGTTCATAGTCTTGAGTTCATACAAACCGTTAGGGATGTTCTCTATTGTCTGATAAGCAGTGTAAAGGAGCTTGCCAGCTGTTGAGTTATAAGAGTCGAGATAATAACCGTTTGCATCGTCGTCGTATGCCTGTCCCTTCTTTGCACCGTTGCCGTCGCTGTTCTCTCTTCTGAGCGTCCATCCTGTTGCACGTTCATCGTTGATGGCAGCATTAGTGATGAGCGCAGTGTAGTCCGTGCCACCTGCAGCGATAATATCAGCAGCCTCGCAAACCTTGATTGCATTATTGAGGATGGCGATATGCTCGTCAAGCACGGCAGACCCCGGAATTGTATCCACAGCCGTGAGCACTTTTACTTCGTCTGCAAGAGTCCCCTCCATTGCAGCCTTGGCAGTAGCATCAACCACTTCCACAGCTTCAGCAGCATCAAATGCAGGAACATAGCTGTCACGATAGTAACGGAGCTTGGTAGTCATGGCATCCATTGTCGTATAAGTGGCGTCAGCAGCATTGATTTCAGCTGTAGCAAGATCGACAGCCTTCTTTACAATCTGGCCCACCTTCTCGCCGTATGCATTCTGGAGAGAATCCTGAAGAGCTGCGTATGTGCCTGCAACCACTTCGGCATACTTATTTTCGGAAGCCACAGCCACAGTCTGAGCCTCAGCAATGGCAGCAAGAGCGTCTGCAATACCCTCCACTGTTGTCACACCGCTGTTCTCGCTGATTACAGCCTGGTAGGCAGCCTTGTCACCGGCGAAGTGCATGGTGTCAGCCTGAGCCTGAACCTCGGCAACCTTCGCATTGTAGGCTGCAAGAGCGTCCTCGTCAGAGAGCGGACCGTAATACTGGAGCTTGAAGTTTGTAATCCAGAAAGAGCCGGCTCTATAATCACCGCGGGCAGCCACGATTTCGTCTGAACAGTGTCCGACAGCACCAATCTTGAGCTTGCCATCTACCACAGCCACCTTCTCTGTTGTAAGTGTCTCCCATGTCACACCTGTTGCATCACCGGCAGGACCGGTAACGTCGATACTTTCATCGGTAAGGACCGGAGAGTTGGCAGTAGCCAAAGAAGAGACGGCAACTGCATGCTGGTCTGTGATACATCCTCCCTGAGTGGTCATATTCACAGAAACGGTATAATAACCGTTAGGGAGATTTGAAAGGTCCTGATACAATTCCAAAGAACCGTAGTTCTGCTTGTTACACCAAGACTGCCAGCAGACAGTACCGTCAACAGTCATAATTTGCTGCTGAGCACCGTCAGGTGTAGTTCCCACATACCAAGGTCCCTGAGCATCAAATGAAGGATTTGAAACGAAGAACGAATAGTCTGCCGGATTATCTTCAGAAGGAACCTGTGAGAAACGGTAAGCCTCGATAGCTTTCTTAATATTATCCAAAGCTACAGTGACATACTCTATAGCAGTGGAACTATCATCTAACGGTTCCAAACCATTATCTACATAGTCAGAATATATCGTACATGCCTCATTCAACTCGTCTATGCCCGGATAAGGATTGTCGTCATTCATGAGCAAAGCCATAACTTCAAGCTGGGCATTGATTTCAGAAATAGTAACAAGTGTATTCTGCAAGTTTATTAAATAAGTCTTAGCTTCAGCTGTAGCAGCTTCATACTCCTCCACAGTTTCAAGCGGAGTATCCTGATGGAACATCACATAATCGTATGCTTCATCAGCGATAGAAGTGTATTCTGCAAGTTCACTATCTACATAAAAGCTTATTGCCTCCAATGCGTCCATGTAGTCAAGGATGGCAATAGCTGACTTAGGGTCATCCTTGTCTATATTTGTTGCATCATACAATTTATGCAGACGGAATCCGTCAAGACCGACACCAGGGTTTGTCCATGAGAAACGGAACTGCAACCAATTATACTCTGTATTGTTAAAAATAACACCAACAGGACTCCAGTCATCAGAGGAAACAAACTTGTCTGTTGTGTATTGTGCACCATCTCCGAAAAGTTTATTGTCCTCGTTTTTAGAGCAATCAGAATGCACACCCTTAGCGAGAGATACTACCGGTGCATACTTGTAGTTAGTGCTTGACACATGAGCCATATAATCTTTCAGATAGAACCCGAAGTAGTAGTCTGAGTTCTGAGATATACTCCAATGACCTACAAAAGCCGTTTCAGATGAAGCTCCACCGCAACCGCTGCTCAGCGTGATGTATGCTCCGTCATCATAACCGCCTGTAGCGTTCCATGTAGCCTGAGAGGCAGGGTAGGAGAGTTCAGGAGTTGTACCAAGTCCGTCTGTATAACCGTCTTTAGCTCTACCCCATCCGTAATACACATTGTCTGTGGTTGAAGGGTCTGCAGAGAAGCTGCCATTGTTAATGAGATTTCGTCCCACCACATACTGCTTGCCATCAATCTCCACGAATTGTCCCATCTCCCACTCTTCAGTGATGACATCCTGCGCACTTACACTTAATGCGAAAGCAGCAAGAGACATGAGAGAATAAAATTTCTTCATTTGATGTTTAGTTTTTAATATTTATAAATAAGTTAGCGTTATTGTACAACCTCATAAATTAAATCAAGGTCTGCATATCAATTTACTTGAATATACTAATAATCAACACACAAATTGATTCATGTTGCAAATGTAATTGAAATATCTGAATAAAAAAAGTCAAAGAAATATTTTGCATTTATCATATAATTATTTATATTAATAAAACAGGTTTTCATAAAAACTGTATGTTTTCATATTTAGAAAGATTTTTGAAGGTTGGGTATTGAGGTTATTTTTCTATTATTATATATATAAGGTATATTTGAGAAATCTTCTTAGGTTTTGGGGCGATAGACTGACTGCTTATGTTTTATATGGGTGTACCTGACAGGTTTTTCTTGAGTCCTAAGTGGATGTATTTAACGGACTCTACATTTAGTTTAAGTGAGTGCTACCATATAAATAATAAAAAAAACGGGCAAAAATGCGGTTTTTCAATTTGACAAAATGATATTTTTGGTAAAAATGAAAATTTAACACTTCGAGCGATTTTTTGCCGGCGGCGAAGAGACAAAATTTTTGTCGTTAAGATAATTATCTGATAATCAATTGTATATAAAATTTTCAAAAACACTCAAAAAAACGCATCGGACGCAATTTTTCGAGATTTTTCTATACTTTTATAATATGTTGATTATTAATATATTATAGCTAAATTCTCTGTTCTTATCTCCAAATACCACCTCAAAACCACTTACTTTTAAGTTTTTGTTCAGACACACTTTCAATGTGGTGAATTATACACTTCTTAACATTTTAGCTGAAGTTCGCCGCTATTTTCTCCGCTTCCCAACGCTTTTTCAAAAACTCTACGCTGAAAATTTCTCCAAACTACTAAGTTTTTAAAATTGTAGCGCACTGCAAATAAAATTACACTGCGCTGAAAATGTGACGACAGTGCGCTGAAAATTTGAAAACTTAATAGTTTTTTCTAAAATACTCTTCGCCGAAGATAAATAAATGTAAAGTAATCCCTAAAAAAGAAACACTATTTCACATTTCAATGAGATGTTAGAAAATGCGCGTAGAATCCCCGTTTTCCGAGAAAAGTCCGGTGCGCTTCATTTTGACGTGTGCCAGAGGGCTTAGAATTTTAACATTTGGCAAAATCAAAAAGATAGTGTTTTGATGTAAAATTGGTGATTGATAAAATGAAATGATTGAAATATCTGACATTTTGTCAAAATGAATCACCCCTCCAAAAAACGAATTTAAAAATTTTTTTATGGAGTCTTAAATATTGGTTGTAGCAATGTATAAACTGAATAGAGAATAGAAAATAAAAACATCCTTTCTTATCTATTTTTTAGGCTCTCGATATTCTGAAGGCAAGATCCCAAACATCGACTTGAAACATTGCGAAAAATAGCGAGGAGTCTTAAAACCGACCATCAAAGATATTTGGCTAACAGGAATGTCGGTCTCAGCCATTAGCTGGGCGGCTCTCTTCAGACGGATGTTACGTAGAAAGTCGTTTGGTGTGATGCCCAGCATTTGCTGCATCTTCCGATAGAGACCAGAACGGCTTTGCGCCACATCAGCAGCCAGTTGTTCAACAGTGTAGTCACAATCATCCAAATGCAGTTCTATAGCCTTCATCAGTCGTGCTATAAGCTCTTCTTCTTCTTGGTTGATACTGATTTTTTCTGGTTGAATATTCACGTTCTGAGCAAATTGATGACGTGCCTCCTCACGCAGCTCAAAAAGACGGTTTACCTTAGCGTCATTTTCACGTTCTATTTTGAGCTTTTTCTTTTTTATGTAAAGGCTAATCAGATAGCCCATAACAGCTATCGACATGAGAATATATAGTAATTTAGCCCACCATGTCAGCCATAAGGGAGGATGTATGATGATGGTCTTTCGTGTGAATGGCCCCCATTCCCCATCACCAATGACAGCCTGTACTTCAAAGACAAATTTTCCTGGAGGAAGGGCATTATAACAAGCCGTGCCAAGACCATCACCATTATCACTCATCAACCATGTTTCATCGACTCCTTTTAGACGATAGCGGTACACCGTGCGTTGAGGACAAACATAGTTCAAGGCAGAAAATTGCAGGATAAGATAATTTTCATCGTATGCTAATGACAAGGGAAGGCTGTTAGCAGGTATAGGGCGATTGCAAACAGACAATCCTACAAACAGGGTGGTCATTGCCGATTGTCGGGTTACAAACTTAATAGGATTGAAACAGGTCAGTCCCTCTGTGCCGCCCAACCAAACGGTGCCATCTCTTGTAGTCAAGATACTTCTATCATGCAATCCTTCTTCCGGAATACCGTCATTGGCATCAAAGTATAGAATATTTATTTCATCATCCGTAGGTGTTATCCGAGAAATTCCTTTTGAGGTAGTCACCCACAAGTGCCCCTTATGGTCTTCTGTAATGCCTAAGATACAAGCATTCAGCCATATTTTTCCATTCTGCACCAATCCATTTTGCGCTCCCACCCAGATTCGTTGTTTGGAGTCAACGAAGATACAATTGAATTTCTGAGACAGTTCTGCCGGCAACGGCTTGAAGGCGAACAGGCTGTCATGTTGGTAATCCAGACGGAATATGCCGTTCTGCGTAAGTACGGCAGCATGGTTCGAACAAGGCAGCAGAGAACCGTCAACCATTGTGCGGTATTGTTCCAGCTGGGGTAGCTTGGTATTCAATGGGGAAAATGTATGAGTGTCAAGATTCAGATAACCCAAATAGTGCAAGTGGTTGGCTATTAACAATTGTCCATCGGGTAGCATACAAGCAAAACGTATTTGAGAATGGATAAGTCCTTTCACATTGCCGGCATCGTAGCGTACCACATTGCCGTGGTTATAACAATAAAGTCCATTCCTTGAACATAACCATACACGTCCTTTTTTGTCGGTTGAAGCATTGTAGTACTGTGCGTCCTGCTCTTTAAGGATGGTATTAAAGGTACGTGTAACGGTGTCAAATAACCAAATTCCGTTTTCCGTACAAACCACTATCCCTTCCTTACATTCTGCAATTGCCATGACGTCTTTTCCATCTGGTACAGGAATCGTCTCAGCCATTGGATGTTGAGGTGGAATATAATAAAGTCCTTGTCCCATAGTTCCAATCCAAGAACCGCCTTGTCTGTCATGACAGGCTGTGGTCAGATGAAGACGGTTGCCAAAACCATATTGTCGCATCAGGTTTGTATATTGTTCATTCGGGGTTGTCTCAAGACCTTTTTTACCATTGACAAAATCCTTAATCTCTTCAATTCGTTCTTCAATGTCGTACCGGAAACTGCATTGACATATATCGAAAAGATATACATTATAATAGTCGCGAAGCCACAAGAGCGAGTCTCCCTGCAACAAGTGGGCATAACCACCGAAGTCAGATAATTGGTAACTATGGGATACATCACAAGGAAGCGGTACAAATTGTTTGCCGTTAAATAACTCAAAAGTCCCCTCGCTGTTTACTAATATCTGTCCGTTGGGTAGTTCCACTATTTGCCACACATTGTTTGTTGTCAGACCATCGCGCACTGTATAATGGCGCAGTTGTGCCGATATCGTCAACACACAGAAAAGTGCATACAGTACAGTAACTATTCTCTTCATTGCTTCACAATTTGGCGACAAAGATTACAAAAATATTCCATTCTACTAATAATATGCCCCTTTTTTTGTGTAATTATCGTTTCAAATAGGTACAAGAATTGTCCAAATAGTGTTTTGAGACAATTTTGCAGAGAGGTTTGCAACAGAAATAGCATTATGGCAACAAAAGGAGTTGCTACTTTTGAACCATTCAAACCAATTCAGTAAATATGAGACAGATAAACATTCTTATTTTAATTCTTGCCACATTGATGAATCTTACAGTCATGGGACAAGTGCAAATCTATCCCCTTCCCGAAAAAGAAGGTCTTGTACAGATGAACGACTACAATGTAAGCGTCTGCCCGACTGGCTGCAACCAGTGGCAGACGGTGCCGACACTACGCTGCGATGTGGATTTGCGTCGCCCACAGCAGGCTTCATTTGCAGAGTTCGACATGCAAGGTGAAGTCAGTGTCAGAATCAAACGATTAAATGGGAAAACGGTTTCACCATCAAATGTGGTGATTCGTCCAAAGTCTAAGAACATTGGATACACAGTAATTGATGACAGTACTATAGAACTGCATCTGAGTAACCCTGAATACTTGAGTGTGGAGTTTGACAACGACCGTCTGCATAACCTGCACCTTTTTGCCAACCCTATGCTTAACGAGCAACACTCGCCTGATGAGCCGTATGCTATTAATTGGACAGCACCTAATGCACAGGATGTCTTTGTGCGCGATGCCCGCCTTATCTATTTCGGTCCGGGTGTACATCGTCCGAAGGATTTACCCGGCGGCGATATCCGTATTCCGTCTAATTGTACCGTGTATCTGGCTCCGGGTGCCATTGTAAAAGCTCGTCTCATCATCGACCATGCTGAAAATGTACGTATTGTAGGGCGCGGCATTCTCGATCATCCGCTGCGCGGCATCGAAATTACTTATTCAAAGAATGTGCTTGTAGATGGTCTGACTGTGCTTAACCCGCAACACTACACTGTGTTTGGCGGACAGTCGGAGAATGTCACCTTGCGTCATCTGAAATCGTTCTCGTGCAAGAGCTGGACGGATGGCATCGACTTGATGTGCTGTAGCAATGTAAAGATAGAAGACGTTTTCCTGCGTACCAGTGATGACGGCATCGCTCTCTATAACCATCGTTGGTGGTTTTGGGGAGGCTCAAAAGATTTCGACATCAGCCGTGCCACACTTTGGACAGACGTGGCGCATCCCATTAACATCGGATCTCACGGCGACGATCGCTGCAAAACAGGCGAGATATTGGAAAAAGTCAGAATGTACGACTGCGATATTCTTTATGCCCGCACCAATTCAGTTCTGAACTTTTCATGTGGTGACAAAAATACCATACGTCATGTCATGTTCGACAATATCCGCATCGAAGACATAGATTCCACTGCCCTCATTGGAATGAAGGTTGTATTCGGAGCCAAATACAATCGTGCACCGGGCAATCTCATCACGGACATTTGTTTTCAACACATCTATTTCACAGGTGATGCCTCACAACTGAGACCTTGTTTTTTTGAAGGTTATGACAGCCAACGCCGTATTGGTAACGTGACACTAAGCAATATCCTTGTCAACGGTAAGCCAATGGATGAGAAAGACATTGGCATAGGACGGTTTGTCAATTCCGTCACCATACAACCATAAATTTAATAAATAAATAATAATCGTATGAAACTGAGAGTATTTACAATGCTGTTGTTAACAATGCTAATTGTCGATGTTGCAGCACAAAAGAGGGTGTTCAATCATCCGGGAAGTATCTTGAGTCAGACCGACCTCGATCGTATCAAACAGCATGTAGAGGCTGGTGATGAACCTTGGGCATCATGTTGGAAGGCTATGCAAAATGATGCCGCTGCCAAAAGCAGTTATACTGCAAGCCCTTCAACGGAAATTGGCGGTTCCAATGGAACTCGCCAACGAGCTGCCGCTGATGCTTATGCTGCCATGCTCAATGCCATTGAGTGGCATGTCACAGGCAATATAGTCTATGCCAATTGTGCAGCACGTATATTGACAGCATGGGGTAACAAACTGGAAACCGTTTCAGCTGAACTTTATCAGTATCCTTGCCGTGCCATGATTGTAGCTGCCGAACTGTTGCGCACACAGGAAGGCTTCTATGAAGGATGGGCTGAAGCTGACCGCAATATATTTTTAAATAAGGTACGTACACTAATGGTACCTGCATGTCGCCAGTTCTGTACTAATCAAGCTACTCATCCGTCATGGTACACACCTGCTGCATTGGCGGTGCAAGCCGCAGGTGTCCTGCTCGATGACGAGGCACTCTATCAGGAAGGCTACAATCTGCAAATTGCTACAGATCATTGGGGAACTATGTATGGCGGCAGTATCGAACCCGGCGGGCAGATGCGCGAAATGGGGCGCGATAATGTTCATGCAGGTTTGACTTTAGGTGACATCGCACAAGCATGTCTAATATCATATAATCAGGGAGATGACATGTTTGCAGAAGGTGACAACCGCTTGTTGCAGGGTATGGAATATTGGTGTAAATATAATACAGGACACACTGACGTGCCGTATGAGCCACTCGACTGCTCTGGTCTCGACCGTACCACAGGCTATTCATTCTATTATATATCCACTCACAACAACGGTTTCCGTCTGCGTCCCGATGCCTGCTCTTTCGAGGCTGTATATCATCATTACAAAGAGGTGAAAGGTATGAATGCTGCCACAGAGTTCCCTTATCTGGAGATTGCGACCCGACTGGCCCGGCCTGATACCAATAACCAAATGCTGGGGTACGGCACACTTTTCTTCACCATCAATGCTGAGGCATCACCTATGATGACCGAAGTACCACAAAAGCCCGTCAATGTGAAAGCAAATGACGGATACCGATGTGTTTATCTCTCGTGGCAGCATCCCGAACTGGAAGATGTACGCGGCTTCCGCATTTACCGCAGTACCAATGGAAAATCATTCTCACTGCTTACCACTTGGGACTACTATACTAATAATGAGTATAAAGATGAAAACGTCGAACCGGGAAAAACTTATCATTATAAGGTACAATTCATCAATAAGGCTGGCTATAGCGAACAGAGCGACATTGTTTGTGCCACTGCGCAGGACGGCAGCGACGAACTTCCTTTGGGATGGAACTACATAGGTGTAAACTCACAGGCATACGGCAGCGGAGCATACTGCAATGTACAGGATTCTACATTCATTGTTAATGGTCTGGGCAGTGACATCGGTGGTGCCATAGATACACACGGTTTTGTTTACAAAAAAATTACGGGTGATGCTACACTCACTGTACGACTGGTCTCAACCGACGAATCATTCTATAAAGTGGGTATTCTCATGCGCAGTACGCTCAACGGAAACAGCCAACGTGTGGGGCTGACGTTGGGCGAAACAGGATGTCGTATGCTTCGCCAATGTGTACGTTCTTCTACGAATGCCAACACTACATGGGTCAATGGTACGAACTATGGTCGTGCCCCCTTTTGGCTGCGAATACAGCGCGAAGGCAATAAATTTACAACCTCTATCAGTCGTGATAATGTGACATGGCATCAGATAGGTCAGACCTCCATCTTAATGCCTAAAACTTATTATGTAGGCATGGCAGTTTGTAACCGTCAAACCAAGGACATAACCTATCAGGCTGTTTTCGATCATGTCACGCTCACCGGTACACCTGCCGAAATGACCGCCGTACCCAAAGCTCCGACAAACTTTAGGGCACTCTGGACTGACACAGATGAGGCTACGCTCTCATGGAGTTCTGTAGCAGATGCCGACTCGTTCTTGGTCTATCGAGATAATGTATGTATTGCCACCACTCGTGCCACCCACTATGTAGATACTTATGCTACAGCAGGTACTTATACTTACAAGGTGTCGGGATGGAATGCCAAAGGTGAAGGATATGCCAGTGTCGAGAAGCAGGTGACCACGGATGCCGTCGTAAAAATTACCGGCACTACCATCGGAACATCTGGCTCCTATAAGAACAACTCAAGTACCACACGCAATGCCGCTCTTGATGGTAATGTCAGTACTTTTTTTGATGCTGCCGAAACTTCCGGCGCATGGGTGGGCTATGACATGGGCAATCGCTATTTGGCTCAGACTGTCTATGTGAAGTATTGTCCACGCTCTGGCTACCCCGCTCGCATGGTGGGCGGCAAATTCCAAATAGCCAATGAATCTGATTTCAGCGATGCAATAACTATTGCTACTATCTCAGAGACACCTGCCGAGAGCACACTAACCAAGCTTCCTGCTTCCTCTCCGGAAGGCTATCGTTATCTGCGCTATCTGGGACCCGACAACGGTAACTGCAATGTGGCTGAAATCCAATTCTTCGGGCGCAAATACAATTCAGAGAATACAAGCATTGATAATGTTGTACATACAGAGAACTGTAAAATTATGAACCATACTTATAACTTACAGGGACAACGCGTCAGCCAAACAAGCAAAGGATTCTATATTATCAACGGTCGCAAGGTACTTATCAGATGAAACGGCAAGAAAATGAGACGCTAATTGAAATCAACTGATTCCCATACACAAAGTCTTACCATTTTTCCCATTATTAAATACAGAACCAAAACATGAGGAAATTCTTTCTTTTAACCTACATACTACTACTTTTGACAGTCATCAATAGCGTAGCTGTCAATGCACAAACAATCAACATCACGACGAATAGAACGCAGCTGGTGCTGCAAGTAAAAGAAAACGGACGATTATACCAGGCATATTTAGGGGCACGGCTGTCAGAGACTACCGAGCTCAGCCAGATTTACATGCCGGGAACCACACTTACATCCAGCCAAATTACAGGCTTCGAGGCTTACCCTGTCATGGGAACGGAAGATTATTATGAGCCGGCCTTTGAAATTCTCCATGCTGATGGAAATCCTGTAAGTGTATTGAAATTCCAATCTTTTGAGCAGAACGGCAACGAGACAATCTTCAGACTGAAAGACGAGCTTTATCCCATACATGTCACCCTACACTATGTCGCTTATCCAGAAGAAAACATTATCAAGCAATGGGCTGATATCTATCACGAAGAAAAAGGTGAAGTCTGCATCTCTCGATATGCTTCTGGTATGCTCTACTTTGAGTCTCACAATTATTACCTTATGCAGTTCGGCAATGATTGGGGCAAGGAAATGCAAATGAAAGAGACCAAACTGGAATACGGCAAGAAAATGCTTGACACCCGCCTCGGTACTCGTTCAGCCCTCATCACTCCACCGTTTTTCATGGTGGGGCTGGATGAACCAGTGAACGAGAACCACGGCGAAGTGTTGATGGGTACCATTGCATGGACTGGCAACTACCGCATGACATTTGAAGTAGATCACAACAATTGCCTACGTGTCATCGCAGGCATCAATCCTGATGCTTCACGCTATAGATTAAAAAAGAACGAGGTGTTCCGCACACCGGAATTTATCTTCACTCTTTCACAAAACGGCACGGCGCAAGGTAGCCATGATATGCAGCAGTGGGCAATGCGCCAACAACTGTATAAAGGACAAGACGACCGGCAGACACTGCTCAACAACTGGGAGAACACTTACTTTCGTTTTGATGAAGAAAAGCTGCAACAACTTTTCAACGAAGCAAAGAATCTGGGTGTAGATTTGTTCCTGCTTGACGACGGATGGTTCGGAAACAAATATCCGCGCAATAATGATCGACAAGGGCTTGGCGATTGGGAGGTGATGGAAAAGAAGCTGCCCCACGGACTGACTTTCACCATTCGCCAATGTGAGGAACAAGGTTTAGGTTTCGGGATTTGGATAGAACCGGAAATGGTAAACCCGAAAAGTGAACTTTACGAACAGCATCGAGACTGGGTTATCGAACTGCCTGACCGTGAAACATATTATTCACGCCATCAGTTGGTACTCGACCTGAGTAACCCCAAAGTACAAGAGTTCGTATTCGGTGTAGTGGATGGACTGATGACACAATGTCCCACTATCCGTTACATCAAATGGGACTGTAATTCACCCATGACTAATGTATATTCCCATTACGAAGGACGGAACCAAGGCAACCTTTTCATAGATTATACACGTGGACTCTATAACATACTCGACCGCATTCAGCTGAAATATCCCGATCTGACAATGATGCTTTGCTCAAGCGGAGGTGGACGTTCCGATTTCGGTGCATTGAAATATTTTACAGAATTCTGGTGCTCAGACAACACAGACCCCATCGAAAGGCTTTTCATTCAATGGGGATTCAGTTATTTCATGCCTGCAAAAGCAATGTGTTCACATGTCACGGCATGGAACAAGAAAGCCGACATCAAATTTCGCACTGATGTATGTTTCCCTTATAAACTCGGATTCGATCTCGATTTGAAAAAACTCACAGACGATGAGCGTACCTATTGTCGTCAGGCTGTCTGTGAGTGGAAACGTCTGAAACACATTCTTTTTTCACCGACAATCCATCGCTTGATATCTCCTTACCAAGGGAATCACTGTGTGTTGCAGCGCACGGACAAAGACCGTAGCCATGCTCTCGTCTTTGCCTACGATTTGCATCCTCGTTTCCGTGAATCATTGCAGCCTGTGAAGTTGCAAGGTCTCAACCCGGACGCACTTTATGAGGTTAAGGAAATTATGCTTATGCCCGGTGAAAAGAGCCGTCTCTCTTTCCAAGGGAAAACTTTCAGCGGCGACTATCTCATGCACATTGGTCTGCCCCTGCTCACGTCAAACGACATGAGCAGTCGAATCATCGAAATTGAGAAATTATTTTAAATTTATTGCGAAAAGTTATTATAGATTGTCATTCGGGAATTTAGAGGGGCTTTGGGTTGTTTTCTCCAAGTTTTGTCGGTCACATAACTCGCTATGCTCTTTCCTCAAATTGAGAAAATATCTCAAAAACCCCTCGAATTTCCTCGAAAACAAATTAAAAAACAGTTTCATAATTTATAAAAAATCTTCCTTGAAATTCCATTTCTCAAATATCAAAATGATATTTTCGCCAAAAATGAAAATTTAACACTTCGAGCGATTTTTTGCCGACGACGAAGAGACAAAATTTTTGTCGTTAAGATAATTATCTGATAATCAATTGTATATAAAATTTTCAAAAACACTCAAAAAAACGCATCGGACGCAATTTTTCGAGATTTTTCTATACTTTTATAATGTGTTGATTATTAATATATTATAGCTAAATTCTCTGTTCTTATCTCCAAATGCCACCTCAAAACCACTTACTTTTAAGATTCTGTTCAGATGCTCTTTCAAAGCAGTGAATTACACACTTCTTAACATTTCAACTGAAGTCCGCCGCTATTTTTTTCGCTTCCCAATGCTTTTTCAAAAACTCCACGCTGAAAATTTCTCCAAACTACTAAGTTTTTAAAATTGTAGCGCACTGCAAATAAAATTACAGTGCGCTGAAAATGTGACGACAGTGCGCTGAAAATTTGAAAACTTAGTAGTTTTTTCTAAAATACTCTTCGCCGAAGATAAATAAATGTAAAGTAATCCCTAAAAAAGAAACACTATTTCACATTTCAATGAGATGTTAGAAAATGCGCGTAGAATCCCCGTTTTCCGAGAAAAGTTCGGTGCGCTTCATTTTGACGCGTGCCAGAGGGCTTGGAATTTTAACATTTGGCAAAATCAAAAAGATAGTATTTTGATGTGAAATTGGTAATTAATAAAACGAAATGATTGAAATATCCGACATTTTGTCAAAATGAATACCCCTCCAAAAAATGAATTAAAAAATTTTTTTATGGGAACCTGAAACAGGCAATTTCATGGGTGTATCTGACAGACTCCTCCATCGCTATCGCTAACTTCGGGAGTCGTGCGGTAACGATGAAGGAGTCTGTCGAAAAATAGTCATACAAGCTGCAAATAATGCCCTTGTAGTTGTAAGAAAAGTATTGAAGGCTATTCTTTAGAATCTGCCGAGAATCTTGTCCATGACCCAGTTGGTAGGGGTGGCACTGATGGAGTTGCATCCGCACTCAGTTTTTCCTTGCAGATGCTCAACGACAGATTTGATGAGTGGGAGTTGTACATGTTCCGGATTAGGGATGCGCAGCTCTTCTTTGCCTTCTTCCGTGTAAATCTGTATGGGAGCATAGTCGAATACTGAGAAGCTTATCATTCCTTTTTCGCCGAGAATCTCAATCTTGTCAGTCCGGGATGATTTGTGTGCCACGAAACACCATGAGGCAGAACCTGTCAAGCCGTTGTCGAACTTGAAGCAGGCATTAAATGTGTCTTGAACCTTGTAAATTCCTGCTCTGTTGCAACAGAATCCTTCGGCTTCTGTTATGATGCCGAACATGTATTGTAGGAGGTCAAGCTGATGTGAGGCAAGGTCATAGAAATATCCTCCGCCTCCTGCAATGTCAGGCTGAAGTCTCCACGGCAGATTGTTCTTGTTATAGTCAAGTTCTCGTGGGGGAACAGCAAAACGGATTTGTACAGACAATAATTTTCCTATTTTCCCGCTTTTCGTCAGTTCAAGGACTTTTTGGAAATAGGGGAGATACCGCCTGTAATAGGCTACGAAGCATGGAACTCCGGTCAGCTCCGAGATACGGTTTACACGTGCGCAATCTTCATAGTTGGCAGCCAGAGGTTTCTCGATGTATGCCGGTTTGCCGGCACGCATTGCCATGATGGCAAATGTGGCATGAGAGGAAGGGGGAGTGGCAATGTATATGGCATTTACCTGCGGGTCTGCCACGAGAGCTTGTGCGTCGGTATAGAATTTCGGAATATTATGACGTTTGGCATACGATTCTGCTTTTTCTCTGTCGCGGCTCATGACCGCTACTATAGATGAGCCTTCAATCATGGAAAATGCGGGTCCGCTTTTTTTCTCCGTCACCTCTCCGCATCCGATGAATCCCCATCTGATGTTTTGTTCTTTGTTCATATATTCTTATGTATAATGTATTTGTCAGATGTTCGGTTTACACTGTTTTTATGGTTGTTCTGCATTAATAAAATGTAAAAAAGAACGTTCTAATTGCAAAAATAGCCTTTTTCTCGTACTTTTGCTAAATAGTAATGTAAAAAGAGTTGGCACAATGGAAAATCAAGATGTAATTGACAGAGATGACGACAATGTAGTGAGTGAAGAAATGAATGCGGACGAGTCTGGAAAAACTGTTTTCTATAAATACAGAGGAGTCGGAAAATGTATTTCCAATGGTATAAGTTTTTTGACCGATCATTTTTTCCGGTTTATACGTCTTACTCTCCCTGTAAGCATTCCGCTTGCAGTTCTTCTTGCGGCATATAGTTATATTGCATGCGACATGTCGATGATGCAGTCCGCAAGTATGAGGTATGTTCTTTATGGACTTTTTCTGGCAGCCTTATTAGTGTCTTCGGTGCAGCAAGGGGTGATATTCCGCTTGCTGGAGCTTTATTCCGATAAGGCGGACATGAAAAGCATAACATATAAAAGTTTGTATAAGACAGTATGGGGATGTGTAGGCAAAGTGTTGGGATGCAATCTGGTTTCTGTGGTTATAGGAAACATAGTCATTGGGATGGGTCTTCTGATATGGCTGATACCGATGGATGGATTTGAGTTGAACATTGTGAAGATGATTCTTCTCGGAATATGGCTGCTTGCCGGGGCTGTGATGTATATTCCATACGAAATATCCATGCCGGCTTTGATATTTGGCAAGAAGAAATTCTTCCCGGCTTTATGGTATGGATATGTGCTTGGACTAAAGAAGATTGGCAAAGTAATGGCTCTTTTTATTGTCCTCCTCTTTCTTGTGGTGATACTTTTGGCATTGATTCTTTCTCCGGCAATTGTCATAGCCATGATGCACCACTCTGCTTCTTCCAGTCTTTTGGTTGGCGATGCAGTCAGTTTGCCGGATAATTTTGCAGTATATTCAATTCTTATTTTGTTTCTGGCTTCTTTCTTTTCAACTCTGCTTATATGGGTACAGTGTGTGCCGATGTCGTATCTTTATGCTTCATTGGAATACGATGTCGAGGAGCAGAAGAAAAATGAGTTGCCGGTGGTTTAATACGTATCGTTATAATTACTTTTCATAAATGAGAAAAAAGAAAAAGCTTCCATTGTTGGAAAATGTGACCATCACAGCTGTGGCTGCGGAAGGAAAAGCTTTGGCGAGAGTAGATGACAAGGTTGTTTTCGTTCCGTTTGTAGTGCCCGGCGATGTGGTGGATCTTCAGGTAAAGAAAAAAAAGAACAGCTATATGGAGGCTGTGGCTGTGGCAGTTCATGAAGCATCTCCTTTGCGTGCCACTCCTTTTTGTGAACACTATGGGGTGTGCGGCGGATGCAAATGGCAGTGTCTTAAGTACGAGGAACAGTTGAAAGCCAAGCAACAGCAAGTGGTGGACAACCTTGTGCGTATCGGCAAGGTGGAACTTTCCGAAATATCTCCGATTATAGGATCGGAGAAGACTCAATGTTATCGCAACAAACTCGAGTTCGGCTTTTCTGACAAGCGTTGGCTTACGGAAGAAGAGGTGAGCAATGATGTGAAGTATGAGCAGATGAATGCTGTCGGATTCCATATCACAGGGGCATTCGACAAGATTCTTGATATTAACAAATGTTGGCTGATGGATGATATATGCAACCGCATTCGCAATGACATACGGGAATATGCTTTTGCCAACGGACTTGTGTTTTATAATCTGAGAAATAATACGGGATTGCTGCGAAGCATGATGATACGTAATTCAAATACCGGCGAATTGATGCTGCTTGTGCAGTTCCGTATAGAGAATGAAGATGAACGGAAGCAGGCGGAGGGCATGATGCAGCATATAGCAGATACATTCCCGGAAATAACGTCTTTGCTGTATGTGGATAATCATAAGTGTAACGACACTTTTGGCGATCAGGAAATTGTTGTCTTCAAGGGAGAAGACCATATTTATGAGGAAATGGAGGGACTTCGGTTCAAGGTGGGGCCTAAGTCTTTCTATCAGACGAATACGGAACAGGCATATAATCTGTATAAGGTGGCACGCAGTTTTGCCGGGCTTACAGGAAACGAACTGGTCTATGATTTATATACCGGAACAGGTACTATTGCCAACTTTGTAGCTCGCAGCGCAAGAAAAGTCATCGGCATAGAATATGTGCCGGAGGCGATTGAGGATGCGAAGGTGAACTCGCAGATAAACGGAATAGAGAATACTTTGTTTTATGCCGGCGACATGAAGGATATTCTGAACCGTGACTTCATTGAAGAGCACGGATGTCCGGATGTGATTATCACTGATCCTCCTCGTGCCGGAATGCATCAGGATGTGATAGACACGATTTTGTTTGCTGCTCCGAAACGCATTGTCTATGTAAGCTGTAATCCTGCCACGCAGGCGCGTGACTTGCAGTTGCTTGACGGAGAGTATAAGGTGGCGGCTGTTCAGCCGGTAGATATGTTCCCTCATACTCAGCATGTGGAGAACGTTGTTCTTCTGGAAAGAAGGAATGACGTTGTTTAAGGAAATGATATTTTTATAATTGCTAAAGAAAAATAGTTTTGGAAAATAAAAGGAAGACGTACTATTACCAAAAAGTAGCCAATAAATACACGGATTATGTGGTAAAGGACGCAGACGAATTGATGTCTTTTCTGATGAAGGTGGTTCCCGGTGCCAACAGGACAAAAATCAAAGGGTTTCTTACCCAGAAAATGGTGTATGTCGATCATCGTATTGTTACTCAGTATAATACACCGCTTGTGAAGGGACAGCTTGTGCAGATAAGTAACAGGGGCAATAAACATGCTTTTCATAATAAGTTCGTGAAGATATTATATGAAGATGCCTTTATTCTTGTCGTAGAAAAGGAAAGAGGGATTCTGACGAATGCACAGCCCGGTGCGAATCAGATTACAGTGAAAACCATTCTTGACGAATATGTAAGGCGGCAGAACAGGACAATGAGTGTGCATACGGTACACCGGCTTGACCGCGAGACATCGGGACTCTTGCTTTTTGCAAAGCGTCGTGATGTGCAGCAGATGTTCGTGGAGCATTGGAGAGAGACAGTGACAGACCGCCGGTACATTGCTGTGGTGCAGGGAGATATGGAAAAGGATAATGGCACGGTGGCTTCGTGGCTCAAAGACAACAAGATGTTTGTGGTCTATTCAAGCGTCAGAGATAATGGAGGGCAGTATGCCGTCACACATTATCAAACATTGAAGCGTGCCAATGGGTTGTCGCTGGTGGAACTTAAACTGGAGACAGGAAGAAAAAACCAGATACGTGTACACATGCAGGACTTACATCATCCTATTGTGGGCGATATGAAATACGGATGTGACATAGATCCGATAGGACGTATCTGCCTCCATGCCTTCAAACTGGAATTTATTCATCCGATAACAAAAGAATTGCTTAAGTTTGAAACCCCTTATCCTGCGCCTTTCTGCAATTTGCTGTCGGAAAAGAAGGCATGACGGATATATTTGAAGTTTACTTCTAAGATACCATATTTTTGTACCATAAACATTAAAAGTGGAGGTAATATTATGACCGACAAGAAGCTGAAGTTCTGCCCGGTAGGCATACAGACTTTCGAGAAGATAATAGAAGAAGACTATTTGTATATAGACAAGACGGAGTATGTGTACAGACTTGCACATAGTGCGCCTATATATTATTTCCTGAGCCGTCCGAGACGGTTCGGAAAGTCTTTGCTTACCTCCACTTTGAAGAGCTACTTCGAGGGAAAGAAGGAACTCTTTAAGGGGTTGGCAATAGAGAGGTTGGAGAAGGAGTGGACGGAATATCCGGTTTTGCACCTCGATATGAGTACGGCAAAGCATGTGGATAAGGAGACATTGGAAGCAATGCTCGAATATCAGCTTTCTGGATATGAAAAGATATATGGCAAAGATGAGGATGCAGTGAAAATCAACGATCGCTTTAAGGGGCTAATCATGAGAGCCAATCAGCAGACTGGTAAAAAGGTGGTTGTGCTGATAGACGAGTACGACGCTCCACTGCTTGATGTGGTACACGAGGACACGGAACTGCCGGTGCTGCGCAATGTGATGCGTAATTTCTACTCTCCCCTGAAGGCTTGCGACCCCTATTTACGCTTTGTATTCCTCACGGGAATCACCAAATTCTCGCAACTTAGCATCTTTAGTGAGCTGAATAATATCTCGAATATCAGTATGATGAAAAAGTATGCTGCCATTTGCGGTATCACTGAGGAAGAGATGCTAACACAGATGTCCGGACATATAGAACATCTTGCCGAAGAACTCGGTATTACGAAAGACAAGATGATGCAGAAGTTGAAGGAAAAATACGATGGTTATCATTTTATGTGGCCTTCACCGGATATCTATAATCCATACAGCTTGATGAATGCTTTTACATGGGAGAAGTTAGGCGATTATTGGTTTGGTAGTGGCACACCCACCTATCTCATCGAGATGCTGCGCAAGTATAACGTCATTCCGCAGACTATCGGACAACGCAATGTTTTTGCTACGGCATTCGACGCTCCTACGGAGCGACTTACCGACATCACTCCATTGCTTTATCAGAGCGGATATATCACCATAAAAGACTATAGCGAGGAGGTGGAACTATATACTCTCGACATTCCCAACAAGGAAATCCGTATAGGGCTGTTGGGAAGTCTTCTGCCCAACTATCTTGCCTCTGATGCAGAAGAAGGCAAGGCCACGGTTGGCAAAATGTATCTGTGTCTGCTGAACAACGATATGGACGGTGCTCTCCGCAAATTGCAGGATTTCCTGCTTACTGTGCCTTATTGCGACAATACTGATTACGAGGGGCATTATCAACAGATGCTCTATATCATCTTCTCTCTCTTCGGCATGTATGTCGATGTAGAGGTGCGTACACCAAGAGGCAGGGTGGATATAGTGATGCGCATGAAGACCGTATTGTATGTCATCGAGCTGAAACTCAATAAGAGTGCCGATGCTGCCATGAAGCAGATTGACTTGAAGGACTATCCTTCACGCTTCGCCCTGTGCGGACTGCCGATAGTGAAAGTTGGCATCAACTTCGATAGCGAGCGCAAGACTATAGATGATTGGATTATTGGTTGATAAAAATGGAAAAATAAATGCGGGTGTGTCTATTTGATACATCCGCATTTATTTTACTGTTTTCTTGAACGAAAAGCAGAATGATTCCGGAAGAAAGAAACTTTATTTATACCTGTTCATCAGCGGTTTTTCAATCCATATCCATGACATATAAGCCAGTGCAGCTGTCACGAATGTGATGGAGAAGAAGGATAACCAGAAGTGATGTTCCGGCAATCCGAAGTATATGAAAACCTGTATGACTGGAAAGTGATAGAGGAACAGTCCGTATGTGATGTTGTCGTAGCGGCGCATGAAATTGAGCGATTTCACGTTATATGCCACGAACAGGAGTGTGGCGGTGAAAAATATAGGTTCCAATGACTGCACCGTAAAGTTCAGTGCAGGGCATATTCCGGAATAGAGGATAAATTCGTTCAATGCTGCTATTGAAACGATAAGATATTTGAACTTCATGAAACTGTCGAAATACAGTAACATCGACATGCCTCCGAAAAAGTATGTGAAGTATTGCAACTGAACTGGGAGTATATTATAGAAAAGTACGCTTGCCGCCATAACCGCAGTCATGACAGTGTGCTTCCCTGCTTTACCTACAAGCCATATTATCATGGGGACGAGCACATAAAACAGCGACTCCACTTTCATGCTCCATAACGAGCCGTTCACACTTTGCATGCTATTGCCTTCAAAGACACCGGGAAGACAAGGTTCCAGCCAGTTCAGCATGAAGATATTGGCTACGGCATATCTCCATGTCTGTGCCGAAGAGAAGAAATCGGACAGTGCCAAACGGCTTATGCAACAGCCGAGTAGAATGCAGAACATTATCGTGCAGAGGTATGCGGGAACTATGCGGACAAAACGCTTTACAGCGTATGATTTCAGATTGCAGTTTCTTCGTAGAAAACTGTATGTGACGAGGAAGCCGGTAATGACAAAGAAGGCCTTCACTCTCAGGCTACCTGCGAGAAACCATACACTGTCGTGTTCGCTCAGCGTAAGGTAGTGTGACAAAATGAGGAAAAAGGCAAAGAAGTATCTGAGGAAATCAAAACAGTTGGCTTTCCTCACCTCATTCACTATGTTGGCATGAAGTATATACATAAAGATATGGAGCTTTATAGGCTAATCTTAAAAATGAATACAAAATTACGGAAATATTTGGGAAACTGTTTAATGATTTGTTATAGTTGTACAGTTGTTCTCGACTGATTCCTCTGTAAACAGTCAAGGACACTCCTGTAATCATAATTTAGAACAGTCTCTGATATTTTGAAAGTCTATAATGAAAAATGGGTGTATTTTGTACTTGTCTATAACATAATTGTATATTTGCAACTGATTCTTAGAATCTTATGATTAAAACAGATGTTCTATTTAATTCCGCAATTATGATAAAGAGATATATTCTTTCGCTTCTTCAGCTCTTTGTGCTGCAATCTGTATCTGCAAAGGAGCAGTTTGAGTTTGTTCAAGGCTGTTTCAGATATACCGTTGACAACGATTCTGTGGTAAGGGTTGTAGGCTTGTCTGGCGACAGTCTGCACACTCCGGAATTTGCGGACAGCACGATGGTCATACCCGGTACGGTGGTTCACGATGCACGGACATACCAAGTGCAATCTATCGGCAGACATGCTTTTGAAGCGGTCGGCAACATAAAGCATCTTGTCATCGGGGAGGGTGTGGAATTTGTAAATGATGCGTTTGTGGGGTGTGGGAAGCTTGAGAGCGTCCGCCTGTCCTCCACAGTAAACACCGTGGATGAGTCTGCATTTGACTATTGCCCGAACCTCCGGAGCATCGTGGTGGATGAGGGCAACGAATGGTATGACTCCCGGAACGGATGCAACGCTGTCATCGAGAGCGAGAGCGGTACTCTTGTCTTGGGATGCTATAAGACCGTCATTCCCGAGGGGGTGACTATTATCGGTGAACACGCATTCGATTGTTGCATACGCTTGGACAGTCTTGTCATACCGGAAGGAGTGAAGAAGTTGTCAGTCGGCTGTTTTCAGTACTGTCCGTCGCTCAGGTATGTGCAGCTTCCAAAATCTCTTGAAACGATAGAAACGTTTGCATTCGACGGTTGCCGCCTGCTGGATTCGGTCTTTATTCCGGAGAATGTGTCGGAAATAGGTGAAGGAATCTTTTCCGGGTGCTATAACCTACGTAGTGTGGTGGTTGATAAAAGGAATAGGATTTATAACTCTCGTAAAGACTGCAATGCAGTGGTCGAAACATCAAGGGCGAGGATTGTCGCTGGATGCGGCAGCTCTAAAATTGTGAAGGGAATCCATGAAATAGGTGAATTTGCCTTTCATAACGCTTCTTTGTCGCATATTTCCATACCGAGTACGGTGTTCCGCATTGGCGAAGATGCTTTTTCCTATTGCAAGTTCTGCACGTCAATATCCGTGAGCCGTGACAATTCCGTGTATCATTCAGACGACGGCTGCAATGCCATTATTGAAAAGGCGACGGGGAGGCTTGTCCAAGGCTGTGCCGGCACTGTCATACCTGATGCGGTCAAGGAATTGGGATTCCGCTCTTTTGCTGGGGTAACGCTACCTTCCACTTTTGTTATTCCCGAAGGAGTCATGAAAATAGACCGCTACGCATTTTTTGATTGCGCAAGCTTGAAATGCGTAGTATTCTCAGGCTCTTCAGCTCATGTTGAGTGGAATGCGTTTGGCGGATGTACACAGTTGGGCTTTGTCTTTCTTCCCGACAATATTGAGCGGATAGACAAAGGTGCTTTTTGTAATTGCCCTTATGAAAAGTTGTTCATGGAACATATTAAGAGTGGAGAACGGTGAGAACCTGTGGATGCAAATTTTTTTTGAAAGTCGGAGTGACATGGAAGTTTGCTGTTGCACCCTAAAATGTCACTTCTCAATTTGACAAAATGATATTTTCGATCAAAATGAAAATTTAACATTTCGGGCGATTTTTTGCTGATGGCAAAAAGATGAAAAAATTGGCTTGAAGATAATATATTGATAATCAATAGAATACAAATTTATTCAAAAATCTCAAAAAAATGTGTCGGACGCAATTTTTTGAGACTTTTGAGTGTTTGGAGAATCTTTTGATTACTAATGAGTTACATCTAAATTCTGAGTTCTCACTTCCAAATATCACTTTTAATCCACTCACATTTCGATTTCAATTCAAATATTCTTCCAAAGCTGCAATTTATACACTTCTTAACATTTCAACCGAACCCCAGTGCTTTGTTCTCCGCTTCCCAATGCTTTTCCAAAAACTCCACGCTGAAAATTTCTCCAAACTACTAAGTTTTTAAAATTGTAGCGCACAGCAAATAAAATTACAGTGCGCTGAAAATGTGACGACAGTGCGCTGAAAATTTGAAAACTTAGTAGTTTTTTCAAAAAAACTTTTCGCCGGGAATAAATAAATGTAAAAGAACCACCTAAAAACGAAACACTATTTCACAATTCGTGGAGGCTTTTGAAAGTGTGCGTAAAATCCCCGTTCTTCGAGAAAAGTTCGTTGCGCTTCATTTTGAAGCGTTCCAGAGGGCTTAGAATTTTAACATTTGACAAAATCAAAAAGAAAGTATTTGGGCGTAAAATCAATAAATAGAAACAAAATATGCCGAATTGGTTGTCGTTTTGTCAGAAAATGATTTTGTTAAATTTTGTATATAAAAAATTTTGTTATGGGAGTGATTACGGACAATGTTTGGGGGGCACGGACATTCACATAGCTGTAATTAGGATATTTAGAATATTTTCTTAAAGTGCTGATTTATTGTGCGTAAATGTCTGCTTAATAAAATGTGATATCTGTAATAACTTGCGCCTTTACATGCTCATTTAACCGTTTTACCAAATTGCCACGTGACATGCTCAAATCTTGTTTGAGCACAGATGATTTTATCTGTACAAACAATGTCTGGTTTTTGATAAACAGGTTGCCTGTATATCGGGCTATTCCTTCTCCCATCACTTCTTTCCATGATTCAATAAGCCGATATTGGTTTAAGGGTGTTTCCAGTCCTTCCTGCCTTATTAACTGGCTTATTATGGAGCCTAATTGTTCTGCATTGCTATGTCGCATGGTGGTTTGTTAGATTAGTGGATTTTATTCAGAGATTGTGGTGGCGGAGGATTAAATATTGTCTATGTTTCCGTTGCACACTGTGAAAATCTTGTACTCTCCGTTAGAGCGTTCAAGTATTTTGTCAAGATTCTCCCTGTTCGTGTCTGTGATGAAAATCTGCCCGAATGAAGAGCCGGAAACAAGCGATACTATTTGTTCAACCCGGTTGGCATCGAGCTTGTCGAATATGTCATCAAGAAGGAGTAGGGGAGTGGTGTGGCTGCCTGTATTGTTGAGGAACTTGAACTGTGCCAGCTTCAATGAAATTAAGTATGTCTTGTTCTGACCTTGAGAACCTTCTCTTTTGATAGGGAACGCATCGAGGGTCATTTCAAGATCATCCTTGTGAATGCCGTGCAGGGAATATCCTACGGCACGGTCTTTTGCCTTGTCTCGCTGAATTACATCCAGCAGGTTTCCTCTTTGACAATGACTGGTGTATGTAAGACCCACAGTTTCGTGTCCGCCGGAGATATGTGTGTAAAATTCTTGAAACACGGGTGTAAACTCTTCAATGAATGCTTTGCGGTATTCATAGACTATAGTACCAGTCTCTGCCATTATCTCCTCGAATGTGGCCATTATTTCTGGGTTCGGCTCTTCTTCGGCTTTTAACATGGCATTTCGCTGCTGCAAAGCCCGGTTGTATCTGATGAGCGAAGCCATGTAGTCTTTGTTATATTGTGATATGACCACATCCATAAACCGTCTTCTCTCCTCGCTTCCTCCAAGTATAAGTTCGTTGTCGTTGGGAGACACCATGATGAGCGGCAGGAGACCGATATGTTCAGACAGGCGTTTGTAGTCTTTCTTGTTGCGCTTGAAATGCTTTTTCTGATGTAGGCGCATTCCGCATGAAATCTCTTCATCAATGCCGTTGATATCGTAAAGTCCTTGCAGCATGAGAAACTCTTGTCCGTGAAGAATGTTTTGCGAGTCTATGGAACAAGATGCACTTTTGGTGAATGACAGGAAATATATGGAGTCAAGAATATTGGTTTTTCCTTCACCATTTCTACCGATGAAACAATTGATTTTTGGTGAGAAATCAAGAGTTGCTTCAGATATATTCTTGTAGTTGATAATTGTAAGATTCTTGAGTATCATGTTGCAAAATTACGGATAATTTATGTTTGTGAGAAAAAAAGTCCGTCTTTTGACCATTTTCACTATGAAAAAAGTTTTTATTTCATTTTAAATTGTTACTTTTGCACATGCAAATGCAGGATTAATGCGGCAATAGCTCAGTTGGTAGAGCATCGGCTTCCCAAGCCGAGGGTCACGGGTTCGAGTCCCGCTTGCCGCTCAGATGCAGCAAATGCAACCTTTTTATATTTTATTACAAACAGAAGAGGCTATATCGGATATGATTGTAATGACCTTCATCATAGTGGCTGTTTTGCTTGTTGGATATCTGATGATGAGCACTGAACAGGTTAATCATATAAACCGCGCTGCCGTTGCCATGTTTTGCGGTGTTATAGTTTGGATTCTGTATATGATTCATGGAGGTGATTTTCTTCGCCTTATGAACCCTGAGGAATACGATGCTTTTTTGGGAGGTAGGTTATCTACCCCTGAGACTGTGAAGGAGTTTGTAGCTGACAATATCATTGTGAAATACATATCCGAAGCATGTTCTGTCATATTGTTTCTGATTGCCACAAATACGATTGTGGAAGTTATGAACAATAACGGTGTTTTCGATTCTCTTGTCAGGTGGCTGCGTATGCGTAGCAGCAAGAGATTTCTGTGGGTCATTTCCATTCTTACCTTCTTTATTTCTGCCAATGTGGATAATTTGACGACCGTTGTGCTTATGATTTCAATAATGGGGCAAGTAGTTCGTTCACATTACCAGAGAGTCATTTATGCGTGTGCAATTATGATAGCGGCAAATTTGGGAGGCTCGTTTACAGTGATAGGTGATATGACTTCTCTTATGCTTTGGGTGCGTGGTGTCATAACTCCAAGTGTATTTGCCGCCGGACTTTTTCTTCCTGCTTTCTCCACATTGTGCATCTTTAATCTGCTTGTCTCGTCAATGCTTGTTGGCAAGGTGGAAGTTTCTTCCATTTTGAGCAGATACGATGGCGATGATTCTTATTTGTCTGTATGGCAGAAGATTCTTATATTGGTAATAGGACTGGCAGGATTGTGGTCTATTCCTACGTTGCATTTGGTGACAAAACTTCCTCCTTTTCTTGGTGCGCTATGTGTTTTGGCATTGATCTGGGTGGTAGAAGGTATTTGCAATCTTGAGCGTAATGGGAATATCTTGTTTGTACAACGGCATTATTTGCGGAATACAGAGTTTATAGGGATGCGTATCATCCTTTACTTTATAGGCATATCTCTTGGAGTTGGAGTCTTGAAGGAATGTGGATTCTTGGATTTTATCGCAAACTGGCTGGAGAGCAATGTGGACAATGTATATATATATGGTGTGTTGACCGGACTTATTTCGAGTGTGGTTGATAATGTGCCTTTTGTCATGATTGGTATGAATCTTTTTCCTTTTGACATGCAGGGTGGTGCTGCTTCGGAGTTTGTTCTGAATGGAGCGTACTGGCAGCTTCTGTCTTTCTGCTGTGCAATTGGAGGTTCATTGTTATTTGTCGGTTCGTTGGCCGGGCAGTCGGTTCTGCAGCTTGAACGAATACGTATTATATGGTATGTGCGTCATATCATGTGGCGTGTCTTTGTTGCATGGGCTGGAGGTATGCTTGTGTTTTGGTTGACGCATTAAAAATTGTGGTAGATTATGTCGAGAATAAATTGTATAGGTATATTGACCTCCGGAGGAGATTCTCCCGGTATGAATGCCGCAATACGTGCCGTTACTCGTACCGCTATTTGTAAGGGGTTTGGAGTAAAAGGTATTTATCGTGGATATGATGGTCTTGTAAATGATGAGATAGTTTCGTTTACGACTGAAAGTGTGAGTAATGTCATAGCTCGTGGCGGCACTATATTGAAGAGTGCTCGTTCTAAAGCCTTTATGACACCGGAAGGACGAAAGCAGGCTTATGAGAATATGGTCAAAGAGGGTATTGACGCTCTTGTTGTTATTGGCGGAAATGGTTCTCTGACCGGTGCGCGTATCTTTGCGGATGAATTTGATGTTCCTTGCATAGGTTTGCCGGGAACTATTGATAATGATTTATATGGAACGGATCTTACCATCGGATATGATACCACATTGAATACGATTGTAGAATGCGTGGATAAGATTCGTGATACGGCAAACTCTCATGAACGTATCTTCTTTGTGGAGGTAATGGGACGTGATGCCGGTTTTCTTGCTCAAAACAGTGCGATAGCAAGTGGAGCTGAGGCTGCGATTATTCCGGAAGACAGTACTGATGCTGACCAGTTGGAGCATTTTATTGGTCGCGGGATACGTAAAAGCAAAAACTCCAGTATTGTGATTGTGAGCGAAAGCCCTAAATGTGGTGCAATGTTTTATGCTGACAGGGTTAAAAAAGAATATCCTCAGTATGATGTACGTGTTTCAATATTAGGGCATCTTCAGCGCGGAGGTTCGCCTTCGGCTCGTGACCGTATTCTTGCATCAAGACTTGGTGCAGGTGCTATTGATGCAATACTTGACGGACAGCGTAATGTGATGGTGGGTATTCGTAATGACAATGTGGTATATGTGCCATTTACAGATGCTATTCGCAGTGACAAGGCAATGAATAAAGACCTTATTCGTGTGCTGGATGAGTTATCTATATAAATAGACAGAGTTTTCGGGACTTTTGATGATGAAATCAATGATCACCATCCTTGGGCCTACAGCGTGCGGCAAAACTGCTTTTGCCGCACATTTGGCTTCTAATATAGGAGGAGAAATAATAAGCGCAGATAGTCGTCAGGTATATCGTGCAATGGATATTGGCACGGGGAAAGACTTGGACGATTATATTGTGGAGGGTAAGAAAGTGCCTTATCATTTGATTGATATAGCAGATGCCGGAGAGAAATATAATGTGTTCAGGTATCAGCATGATTTCTTGGAGGCATACAATGATATACGTTCCCGAAATGTGGTGCCTATTTTGTGTGGTGGAACAGGGTTGTATATTGAAAGTGTGCTTCGAGGGTATCATTTGAGTCCTGTGCCTCAGAATCATGCTTTGCGTGCTTCGCTTGAAGGCAAAACGCTTGAGGAACTTACGGATATCCTTAAAGGGTATAAGACTTTGCATAATACTACTGACACGGATACTGTTCAACGTGCAATAAGGGCTATAGAAATAGAAGACTATTGTTCGAAGATTCCGCTTGAAGACAGGTATTTCCCTGAAATAAATAGTCTTGTTGTAGGGCTTGATATTGAGCGTGATTTGAGGCGCGAGAAGATTACGAGAAGATTAAAGCAGAGACTGGATGAAGGTATGGTGGATGAAATAAGAGGACTTATTGAGAAAGGAGTTAGTCCAGATGATTTGATTTACTATGGCCTTGAGTATAAGTATCTGACATTGTATGTTATAGGAAAGATGTCTTATGAAGAAATGGTTCGTCTGCTTGAAATTGCGATTCATCAGTTTGCGAAAAGACAAATGACATGGTTCAGAGGCATGGAGCGGAGGGGCATTGAAATAAATTGGATTGATGCTTCTTTGCCTATGGATGAGCGTTTGGGTATTGTTGAACGTTTGTGGAACGATTATAATCGGGATAATTGCAAGGATTGACATCCGAATTTTAATTTAATGTGTAACCAGCTAAAATAAAATACATAATCGGATATGGTAACAGCTAAGGAACGATGGGGCATTATTTATAGTCCTCGTGCAGGTTCTTATAATGCACATAAACGGTGGGACATGATTCGTACTTATATTGAGTCGCGTGGTGTCCAGTACGATTTTGTGCAGTCTGAAGGCTTTGGGTCTGTAGAGCGTTTGGCGGCAATGCTGTGTACCAATGGGTATAGGACAGTTGTGCTTGTTGGAGGTGATGGAACTTTGAATGATGCTATAAATGGAATACTTGGTTGTTCTGATATTCCTGAAGATTTTGCTTTTGCTGTTATTCCTAATGGAATAGGCAATGACTTTGCAAGATTTTGGGGAATGGGTGTTGATGATTATAAACGTTTGATTAATAATATAATTGAGAGACGTACACGTTTGATTGATATAGGTGTGTGCTCTTTTGCGGATGAAAATAATATTCCTCAAAAGAGATACTTTTTGAATTGTATAAATATCGGGCTTGGTGCTCGTCTTGTGCAGTTGACAGATGAAGCCATGCGCTTTATAGGTTCAAAGCGTCTTTCTACTGTTTCCATTGCTATTGCCCAAATCTTTGAGCGTAAAGCTTTTAATGTTGAATTTGCAATAGAAAAAGAATCTTTTTCTCAAGAGGTTATGTCAATATGCATAGGAAATTGTCATGGATATGGTCAGACTCCCAATGCTGTTCCTTATAACGGACTGTTGGATATGTCTGTGATAACGAGACCTAAATGGTGGCAACTTTTTGAGGGCTTTTGGCTTCTTGGAAAAGGGCATTTCTTAAATTATAAAAATGTGCATCCTTATCGTACTTCGTCTATAAAGCTTGTAGATGTAGGAAAGGCTTCTATTAGTCTTGACGGCAGAATGCTGCAAACTAAATATGTCGGAAATATAGAGGTAGGAGTGAAAAAAGAGTTTATAAGATTTATAATCTGATTCTGTTTTTCTATTGGTTGATTCATTTGTTTTCTTGAATAAATACCATTTTATATATTCGGATGTAGCATTGAATCTCGATTGGAGGTTTTGATTTAAAAGGCGATATTATAATAGCGAAGAAGAGTATGTCTTGTTTACATTTCTTCTTCGCTATCTTTTTATTGCTTATTTCTTTTCTTTCAGCAAATCGCGTATTTCTGTGAGTAGTAACTCTTCTTTGCTTGGTGCCGGTGGCGCAGCAGGGGTTTCAGCCTCCTTCTTTTTACGTAGTTCTGTTAATTTAGTTATTCCTTTAATCAAAAAGAATATAGCCAAAGCTATAATAAGAAAGTCTATACAGTTTTGCAGAAATGCACCATAATTGAATGTGACTGCATCAGCGGCTTGTGTGATTACATTTCCGTTTTCGTCTTTAATCTCTTGTACTGCATCTTTTAGTGTAAGCTTTAAATCTGAAAAGTTTACACCTCCGATGAGAAGTCCTAACGGTGGCATAATAATGTCGTTTACAACTGATGTGACTATTTTCCCGAAAGCTCCACCGATAATCACACCGACTGCCATATCTACAACATTACCTTTAAGGGCAAAAGCCTTAAAATCTTCAATAAATTTTCCCATATTTTTATCTTTAATTAAATATATTCTTGTTTCACTTGCAAAGTTAAAATATTTATTTGTAACTTTGTGCGTGTAAAAATAATAAAACAATGAAGATACGCATATTATCAATGATAATGTTTATTATAGGGTTGTTGGTGGTGGTAGCATGTTCAACGGCACATCATTGTAATTGCGGATAAATTTTAACACTATCTATCCGCATCGGTTTTTATTGTTGTGGTGAGATAAGTGTGTAACTGATTTATAAAGAAAAGGAGATTAACAACAATATTTTTTCAACCTTTTAATAAAAACAAGAAAATGGCAATTAAAGTTGGTATTAACGGATTCGGCCGTATCGGTCGCTTTGTTTTCCGTGCAGCTCAGACTCGTTCTGACATTGAAATCGTAGGTATTAATGACCTTTGTCCTGTTGATTACCTTGCATATATGCTTAAGTATGACACAATGCATGGTCAGTTTGAGGGTACTATCGAGGCTGATGTTGAGAACTCTAAGCTTATTGTTAATGGCAAGTCTATCCGCGTAACTGCAGAACGCAACCCTGCTGACTTGAAGTGGAACGAAATTGGTGCTGAATATGTTGTTGAGTCAACAGGTCTCTTCCTTACTCAGGAGAAGGCTCAGGCTCATATCGAAGCTGGTGCTAAGTACGTTGTTATGTCTGCTCCTTCAAAGGATGCTACTCCAATGTTCGTTTGTGGTGTAAACTTTGACAAGTATGTTAAGGGTACTCAGTTCGTTTCTAACGCTTCTTGTACTACTAACTGCTTGGCTCCTATCGCAAAGGTTCTCAATGACAAGTGGGGTATCACAGATGGTCTTATGACAACTGTTCACTCAACAACTGCTACTCAGAAGACTGTTGACGGTCCGTCAATGAAGGACTGGCGCGGTGGTCGTGCTGCTTCTGGCAACATCATCCCTTCTTCTACAGGTGCTGCTAAGGCTGTAGGTAAGGTTATTCCTGAACTCAATGGTAAGCTTACAGGTATGTCTATGCGTGTTCCTACTCTTGATGTATCAGTAGTTGATCTTACTGTAAATCTTGCTAAGCCTGCTAAGTACGAAGAGATTTGTGCTGCAATGAAAGAGGCTTCTGAAGGCGAACTTAAGGGTGTTCTTGGCTACACAGAAGATGCTGTTGTTTC
The DNA here is from genome assembly GCA_017621515.1 of Bacteroidaceae bacterium. Taxonomy (GTDB): domain Bacteria; phylum Bacteroidota; class Bacteroidia; order Bacteroidales; family Bacteroidaceae; genus RGIG8745. The sequence continues at coordinate 14,987 of JAGASY010000085.1, read as the reverse complement.
TTCTGACTTCCTCGGATGCACTAACACTTCAATTTTCGATGCTAAGGCTGGTATCGCTCTTACAGATACATTTGTTAAGGTTGTTTCTTGGTATGACAATGAAATCGGTTACTCTAACAAGGTTCTCGAACTCATTGCACACATGGCTAAGGTAAACGCTTAAGATTTTTCTCGGACTGAGATAATTATAAATTTAGAGTGTATGTCAAATCCATTTTTGGCATACACTCTTTTCTTTTGATATTAGAAGCGAAACACTGATTTTCTACTGACCCCTGAAACATTGTTAATTTTGATATGCCCTTAAATACTTTATACAAAAAAGAAAGATACACCTATTTAATTAGATGTATCTTTCTTGCAGTAGCGTCTACGAGAATCGAACTCGTGTTCCATGCGTGAGAGGCATGTGTCCTAGCCGCTAGACGAAGACGCCTTTTGGGTGTTTTGACAATACATTAAATATATTCAATGTATCAGTAGCGCCTACGAGAATCGAACTCGTGTTCCATGCGTGAGAGGCATGTGTCCTAGCCGCTAGACGAAAGCGCCCTACTTGGAGGAGACAAAAAGATTCAGAAAATAAGCGGAAGGAGGGGGATTCGAACCCCCGGTACGAAATTCGTACGGCAGTTTAGCAAACTGCTGGTTTCAGCCACTCACCCATCCTTCCGGATTTTCACTGAATCTTGACAGCCCTTCTTTGCTGCGGTTTTCTCTCCGCAAGCTTATCTTCTAAGCTTTTGGGAAGGTCTCCCTGTCAATTGCAATGCAAAGGTACATCTATTTTTTGAATCGGACAAATAAATCAGGAAAAAGTTTTAACTTTGCAGAAAATAAAGACTGATATGGATAGAATAAATAGACTATATATGCCTCCCTTATGTAATTTTGTGGATATACCAAAGGTTGTGGATGATAGAGGTTGTTTGTGTTTTGCCGAACACAAGCATTTACCGTTTGAGATTAAACGTATCTTTTGGATATATGGTGTAGGGGATGGAAAAACACGTGGAGGTCATGCCCACAAGACATGTGCAGAGGTTGTATTTCCTGTGAACGGTAGTTTTGAGATTCTTGTAGATAATGGGTATGAGTCCAAGACTTTCTTTATGGATTCTCCATCGAGGGGGATATATATCGCACCGAATGTTTGGTGTCATCTTCGGAATTTCTCTTCAGATGCAGTATGTGTCGTATTGGCATCACAAGAATATAATCCAAAAGGATATATTAACGATTATGAAACATTTAAGATTTGGGTAAATGGAACTGATTCCTTATTCTGATAGTATGTATGACGAATGGAATACATTCGTTTCAACTTCTAAAAACGGAACTTTTTTATTTGACCGCCGTTTTATGGAATATCATTCAGACCGGTTTTCTGATTGCTCTATTGTTCTTAAAGATAAAAATAGAATAATTGCATGTTTTCCAGCCAACTACTGTGCGAATGAGCAAAAAGTCTATTCACATCAAGGACTTACTTACGGAGGATTCATAATGGATACGAAAATAACTTCCTACCAGATATTGGAAGCTTTTAGAGTCATATCCGATTATTATCGCAGCCGTTTCTTCGCTAAAAGTATTATTTATAAACCTATACCATATATATATGCAAAATATCCGTCGGAAGATGACCTTTATGCTTTGTTCAGAATGTCTGCAAAACTTGTGAGTAGAGGTCTTTCTTCTACTGTCCTTCTTTCTTCTCCTCTGAAACTTACAGAATCAAGAAAAGGAGGTTTGAGAAAAGCTTATAGAGAGCATCTTGAGTTCGTGAATGGTGGAGATTTAGAGGAGTTTTGGGCAATTCTCGATGATGTCTTATGTGAATGTCATTCCGTTCATCCTGTACATACTGTAGCGGAACTTAGTTTGTTATGCGGATATTTTCCTGAAAAAATAAAACTATTTACGGTTCTTTCTTCTGACGGAAAGATGCTTGCTGGCACGCTTGTTTTTGATTTTGGTGATGTTGTACATACACAATATATTGCTGCAAGCAAGATTGGCAAAGCTTCTGGTGCTCTCGACTTACTTATTTATAAATTAATTTCCGAAGTTTATTCTGAGAGGAAATATTTTGATTTTGGTGTTTCTACAGAATGCGGAGGTACAATCCTTAACGAAGGTCTTATTTTCCAGAAAGAAGGTTTTGGGGGTAGGGGAGTATGCTACGATACTTACGAGATACAATTGTAAATATGATAAATTGGAGATTTATGTATGAAAAAACCGGAATCTGCGTTCATACATAAATCTCCAATAACTTTAGTTTGGTTTTTATTTATAAAATTCCTTTTTGCCGGCAGACAATGTGTTTTTCATTAATGAACAGATTGTCATCGGACCAACTCCTCCCGGAACAGGGGTGATGTAAGAACATTTCGGTGCAACCTCATCAAATTTAACGTCACCGTTAAGTCTGAAACCACTTTTACGTGTTTCATCTTTTACTCTTGTTGTACCCACATCTATTACGACAGCTCCTTCCTTGACCATATCTGCAGTAAGAAAGTTTGGAATGCCGATAGCAGCAATAATAATGTCAGCTTGTCTGCATTCTTCCTTGATGTTGTTTGTGTGGCTATGACATACTGTGACCGTTGTGTCGCCCGGATAGTTTTTCTGCATCATTAGTTGTGCCATTGGTTTGCCTACAATATTGCTACGTCCGAGTACCACGCATTTCTTACCTTTTGTTTCAATGTTATACCGTTTCAGCAATTCGAGAATGCCATTGGGGGTTGCAGAGATATAACATGGAAGTCCTATTGACATTCTGCCCACATTGATAGGGTGAAATCCATCCACATCTTTGCGATAGTCGATAGCTTCTATCACTTTCTGCTCTGATATATGTGCCGGAAGCGGTAATTGTACGATAAATCCATCAATGTCCGCATCATTATTAAGCTCTTCTACCTTTTTCAACAGCTCTTCTTCTGTTACATCACTTTCATAACGTATGAGTGTAGATGTAAATCCGCATGCCTCACAAGCTATGACCTTATTTTTCACATACGTTTCGCTGCCCCCGTCATGTCCGACAAGAATTGCTGCAAGATGAGGACGCTTGCCACCGTTTGCCACGATTTCTTCCACTTCCTTTGCAATCTCCTGTTTAATTATAGCAGCTGTTGCTTTTCCGTCAATTAACATTGTATTTTTGTTTAGATATGTTTTTACAGGCTTGTATGAGGTCACATTTTAGGCATTCCTGGAAGTTTCAATCCTTGCATTCTGCTTGCCATTGCAGCCATTTTGTTTCCAGACATCATCTTCATCATCTTTCTCATCTGGTCAAATTGTTTGGTCACTCTGTTCACTTCTTCAATTGAGTTTCCGCTTCCTTTGGCTATTCTGAGTTTTCTGCTTTGGTTGATACATTCAGGATGCTCTCGCTCGTATGGAGTCATTGAACCGATCATTGCTTCTACACTTTTGAATGCGTTGTCATCAATGTCAATATCTTTGAGCTGTTTACCTATACCCGGTATCATTTGGGCGAGTTCCTTAATATTTCCCATTCTCTTGATTTGGTTTATCTGATTAAGGAAATCGTTGTAGTCGAACTTGTTCTTTGCAATCTTCTTTTGCAGCTTTTTTGCTTCGTTCTCGTCAAATTGTGCCTGTGCACGTTCTACAAACGAAACGATGTCGCCCATTCCCAGTATTCGGTCAGCCATACGCTCCGGATGGAATACGTCTATAGCTTCCATCTTTTCTCCGGTTCCGACAAATTTGATAGGCTTGTTGACCACAGTTCTGATAGACAATGCGGCACCACCACGTGTGTCTCCGTCAAGTTTTGTCAAAACGACACCGTCAAAGTCCAGACGTTCATTAAATTCTTTTGCCGTATTTACTGCATCCTGACCAGTCATGGAATCTACCACGAACAGCGTTTCATCCGGATTTATCGCTTGTTTGATGTTCTGTATCTCTTTCATCATCTGTTCGTCGATAGCCAGACGACCAGCTGTATCCACGATGACGAGGTCATAACCTTTTGCATGTGCTTCCCGTATAGCATTCTCCGCAATTTCTACCGGATTCTTTGACTCCGGTTCACTGTAAACAGGCACTCCTATGCTTTCGCCTACTACTTTCAGCTGTTCAATAGCAGCCGGACGATAGACATCACACGCTACAAGCAAAGGCTTCTTATTCTTTTTGCTTTTTTGCTGAAGAGCGAGTTTTCCTGAAAATGTAGTCTTTCCTGAACCTTGCAGACCGGACATAAGTACTATGGCTGGATGTCCTTTGAGATTAAGTTCAACGGCCTGACTACCCATTAGCTCAGTCAGCTCGTCATGTACGATTTTCACCATCAGCTGGCTTGGCTTTACGGCTGTAAGCACATCTTGTCCGAGAGCCTTCTGCTTTACTGTGTCAGTGAAAGTCTTGGCTACTTTGTAGTTGACATCCGCTTCAAGGAGAGCTTTGCGTACATCCTTGAGAGTCTCTGCTACATTTATCTCGGTGATTTTTCCTTCACCTTTCAGAATCTTGAACGAACGTTCTAAACGTTCACTTAAGTTTTCAAACATATTTTATCTATGTGATTTTATTTTCTTTATTTGTTCTTTTTCGTGCCTTGATAAACAAGAAAGGCTATAATGCCTATTACAAGTATAATGGCTGCCACTCCTATTATATGGCTGTAATGTGATATTATGCCTATAAGCTCATCTTTTCCGATTTGCGTGTGGAACACAATTCCTATACCTACTAATATGGCATTCCACACTCCGGCTCCGAGACTGGTGTAAATCATGAATTTCCAAATATTCATTTTAGCCAATCCGGCAGGAATCGAAATCAGTTGGCGGATTGCCGGAATCATACGACCGATGAGCGTAGAGATGACACCGTGCTTGTCAAAATAAGCTTCTGCTTTTTCCACTTTCTCCTGATCAATAAGACACATGTGTCCAAATCTGCTGTTTGCGAACTTATATACAATAGGACGTCCGAGAAAATAGGCGAGCGTATAATTCACAAGTGCTCCGATAAGTGCTCCGATAGTACCGCACAATATAATCATGGGTATGTTCATCTCTCCTTTTTCTGCCGCCATATATGCAGCTGGAATCATTACAACTTCTGAGGGAAAAGGGATGAATGAGCTTTCGATAGCCATAAATAAGATAATCCAAAAATAATTCAGGTTGTCAAGTGCACCGCCTGTAAGGTTTACGATAAATTCTTCCATATATCTCGATATTTTCTGCCCGCAAAATTACGAAAAATATCCCGATAAATAGGGCTGCCATACATTAAATAGCGTTTATTGTTAAAAAAAGAACCGATTTTTTTGTTCTTTAGATTTATAGTCGTACCTTTGCCGCCGTTAAAAACATGGGTAAGTCCTATACGACCAGCTCCCTGTAAATCCTCCAGGGCTTGATCGCAGCAAAGGTAGCAGGTTGTAGCGGTGCGATGTAGATCGCTTACCCACCCGCCTCTTTAGCTCAGTTGGCCAGAGCACGTGATTTGTAATCTCGGGGTCGTTGGTTCGAATCCGACAAGAGGCTCTCTTAAAATCTCCATTCTTATAAGAGAATGGAGATTTTTTTTATTTTCATATTTTCCGAGTCCTTGTAATTTTAATTAGTCGCTTACAGTTTTTTTGATATATACCTTGGATAGGCGGCTTATGCTGTAAATCCAATGCGTGTGTGCGGTACTATCTTTATGCTTTTGTTTTGCAAGAACTTTTGTTCTGTCTCGATCACATCACTTTCTTCTATTAAACAGAACAGCTCCCGGTCATCAGGAATATGAGGTGCAGCCATTACACGCTTTGCCATATATTTGATAATTCCGTGCTCGATGAGGTTGTGAATCCATCTGCCATTGCCGAAATGCTCGTCTTTACAGAGAAGCGTTTTCTCGATTAATTCCGACAGCCGCTGGTCGGCAGCCGGACTGAGTCTGAAATTTCGATTATGGCAGACATAGTGAGCTATTTCCAACAGTTCTTCTTTTGTGTAGTCCTCAAAATAGAACTTTAGCGGAAATCGTTCTTTCAGTCCCGGATTGGTGTCAAGCAGCTCCTGCATCTTGTCTTCATATCCTGCAAAAATCACAATCATGTCCGGATCCGGTTCCGACAAGACGGTGAGCAAAGCATTTATGACCTCTTTACCGAAGTCATTGGAATCCTTGCTGTTGTTTGTAAGAGTATATGCTTCATCTATGAAGAGTACTCCTCCGCGTGCTTGTTCAATGGCTTCAATTGTGTTCTTTTCCGTATGCCCGATAAATTCTCCTACAAGTTTGGAGCGATCCATCTCTACCGTGTGCCCTATAGACAATAAGCCCATGTCGTAATACATCTCCCCGACAAGTTTAGCTACAGTCGTTTTTCCTGTTCCCGGGTTGCCGAGAAACAACATGTGATGTCGGTTGTCCGATGTGGTGTCAAGCCCCAGTGCCTTGCGCTGCTTAGTGAAAAGAGCCATGATTTTGGCTTCTGCCATGTCTTTTTTCAATCCGGATAGACCAATCATATTTTCCAGACGAGTTTCGGCCGATATCGGTGCTTCTGTTTCTTTAGGATAGTCTTCGTTACATTCCTTGTTTTGATTGTCAGACTTATCGATGTTTTCTTCTGTGTCTGACATTTTGTTTGTCTCGTTGGATATGAACTCGTCGAGCAGTCGGTCAAAATCTTCTTCATCGATTTTGTTGTACGTAGATTCAGATTCTGTCTCCTCGGATGATATTTTGCAGGTTTGTTCTGCGTATGCAGTTGTGAATGGAGTGGTGAAATCAGGGATTACTACTACTTTCTTTTCCATAATAACAAATGATTTTTTAGTGGGTTGATTTAAATAGGTGACTTTCGGCGAGAATCTATCGATGAAAAACATCAATTACGCCTTGAAGCCTGAAAACATAGTTACCTTGCGTTCATTGGGCAAGGTGAGAAAGCATAACCATCCTTCCCATTCGAAGGTTGGTTTTTAAATACAATAATGTCAAAGAACTAAACAAAGACAAGCCTATTTCCGCCTGTCACTGACTATTCTCAACAGAGTACGACAATGCTTATAGCACACAATGGCTACTTAAATCGTCATAATCCTTGTGTCGGTCGCTTTGCGCAAGTAGCACAATGAATAGTTTGTTTTTTAATTCTTTGACAGTCATTTGTTATTATAAAATTTATTCCTTTTGCAGAACTGGGTGCAAATATATGATTTTGTTTGTTTAACTCCAAATTATTCTTGCGGAAAATATTTTGTCTTAGACTTTCTTGATGTAATCAGTGAAGTCCTTTTCCGCGGAAAGATATAGAAGGAAATGTTTTTCTGTTCTCTTGATTCAAGGGTTTCATGCTGTAAAAAGTGTGATTTAGACAATCCACCCGGTTTGTGGTATCGCAAACAGTATAAAATATCTTGAATAAAGGTTTAAGAAAATATAAATAGTTTTGCCGCATTACTGCATAATTGTATTTTTGTCGTGAAGAAAATGAGGCGCTGAACCATAATGGCTATTATTGTTTGGTGCACTCTCTATATAATTATAGTAAAGATTACATATTTTATGAGGAAAATACTACTTTTATTTTTGATGTTGCTTGTTTTTGTATCGTGTGCCGACAAATATTCCATTACTGGTACATTTACACAGTGCATGTTCGATGGTAAGATGGCATACATCAAGCAGCTTGAAGATAATGTAATGAAACCTGTGGATTCCTGTGAGATTGTCCACGGAGAATTTGTGATGAGTGGTGCACTTGATTCCGTCAGGTGTGTCTCTCTTTTTATGGGAGAGTCAAATTGTATCCCTATTGTGCTTGAACGTGGTGACATTAATGTGAGCTTTGCCAATTCCTCTATCAAGATTGGTGGAACTCCATTGAACGACAAACTTTACGAATTTCTTACACTGAGAGATTCCCTTACTATGTTACTGGCGGAATTGCCGCACAAGGAAAGCAGCATGATTCTCGAAGGATACGATCATCGTGACATAATCATGCAGTTGGGTCAGAAGGAAAATGAGTACCGTAAGGCTATAGATAAGCTGGAAACTAATTTTATTGTTGACAATTATGACAATGTGTTAGGTGTGACATGGTTCTTGGAATTGTGCTACGGGGCATATAACCAGTATGGATATGCCACTACGACACCTCAGATTGATGAGATATATAGCCGGGCGCCGGAGTCTTTTCGTGCCAATACGGATATTAAAGCCTATATGAAGCTTGTTGATGAGAAGTGATATTAGGTTTTGCTGTCGGCGATATATTTGAGATAATGTATGATATGTATAGACAGGGTGGGCATTATGTGTGTCCACCCCTTTTTTTACACTGTTTTTAATTAGTTGTTATAGTTGTGTGGGTATTTTGATTGTCTATTCTGCAATCGAAAATATCCACATACTTGCCTCTTAAATACTTCCCATAATAAAATTTTTTATATATATTTTTTAACGAAAATATTTTCTGACAAAATGAAAGTGATTTGCGGTAAATAAAATCTTATTTGCAAATTTTGCGCGTAAATGCTTTCTTTTTGATTTTGTCAAATGTTAAAATTTCAAGCCCTCTGAAACGCTCCAAAATGAGACGCGACGAACTTTTATCGAAGAATGAGGATTCTACACGCGTTTTCTGGAGGTCCTGTGAATTGTGAAATAGTGTTTCGTTTTTAGGCGGTCCTTTTACATTTATTTATCCTCGGCGAAGAGTCTTTTAGAAAAAAGTACTAAGTTTTCAAATTTTCAGCGCACTGTCGTCACATTTTCAGCGCACTGTAATTTTATTTTCAGTGCGCTATAATTTTAAAAACTTAGTAGTTTGGAGAAATTTTCAGCGTAGAGTTTTTAAAAAAGCATTAGGAAGCGAAAAAAAATGGCAGCGGAGTTCGGCTAAAATGTTAAGAAATGTATAATCTGCTGTTTTGGGAGAGTGTCTGAACAAAAACCTGAAAGTGGGTGATTTTAAGTGGGTGTTTAGGGACAAAAATGATAAATATAGATATAACACATTAATAATCAGAGGATTATCAGAATGTTCAAAACGCTCGAAAAATTGCGTCCGGCGCGTTTTTTTGAGTGTTTTGAGAAGTTTTATATCTTGTTGATTATCAGTTGCTTATCTTTAAGCTAAATTTTTTCTCTCTTTGCCGTTGGCAAAAAAACACTTCAAATGTTAAATCTTTATTTTGGACGAAAATATCATTTTGTCATTGATTTTTGTCATGTTTTGGTACTCTTTAAGTGTATGTGCTTATGGAGTGTATGGAGAGATACATAAAAAAGCAATGAAAATAGCTATAAAGTTATCAAAAGTCGTAAAAAATAAACATTTTGATTGATTTTTGATGATTTTGTTTGCTGTTTTATATTAAATGCTTAACTTTGCTGCGAAAAATTCAGGGACATGTATTACGCTCTCCCTGTATGCGTTTTGGAAAGAGAAAAAGCAATAGTATAAGTAGTAACTAATAAAAGAGATTAGATTCTAATGGATGCAAAAAAAGTATTGGAAGACCTCAAACGTCGTTTTCCGAATGAACCTGAATATCATCAGGCTGTAGAGGAAGTCCTCAGCACAATTGAGGAAGAGTATAACAAACACCCTGAGTTTGATAAGGTGAATCTTATAGAGCGTCTTTGTATTCCGGATCGTGTATATCAGTTCCGCGTTACATGGACAGACGATAAGGGCAATGTACAGACCAATATGGGATATCGTGTACAGCACAACAATGTAATAGGTCCTTACAAAGGTGGCATCCGTTTTCACAGCTCTGTAAATCTCGGAATATTGAAGTTCTTGGCTTTCGAGCAGACTTTCAAGAACTCACTCACAACCCTCCCTATGGGCGGTGGCAAGGGTGGTTCCGATTTCTCTCCGCGTGGAAAGAGCAATGCAGAAGTAATGCGTTTCTGTCAGGCATTTATGCTTGAGCTTACCCGTCATATCGGTCCGGACGTAGATGTTCCTGCCGGCGACATCGGTGTCGGTGGACGTGAGGTTGGTTACATGTTCGGAATGTACAAGAAGCTTACTCGTGAGTTCTCCGGAGTTCTTACAGGAAAGGGACTCGAATTTGGTGGTTCTCTCATCCGTCCTGAGGCAACAGGATATGGAAACGTATATTTCCTCATGGAAATGCTCAAGACAAAGGGCATGGACTTGAAGGGCAAGTCAGTGCTTATTTCCGGTTCTGGAAATGTGGCTCAATATACAGCAGAGAAAGTTCTCCAGCTTGGTGGTAAGGTGCTTACAATGTCCGACTCAGACGGTTATGTATATGACCCGGATGGTATCGACCGTGAGAAGCTCGACTATATTATGGAACTTAAGAATCTGTATCGCGGACGTATTCGTGAATATGCAGAAAAATACGGTGTGAAGTATGTAGAAGGAGCAAAACCTTGGGGTGAAAAGGCTGATATAGCTCTGCCTTCTGCTACTCAGAATGAAATCAACGGCGATCATGCACGTCAGTTGGTGGCAAATGGTGTGATTGCTGTATCTGAAGGTGCTAATATGCCTTCAACTCCGGAAGCAATACGCGTATTCCAAGAGGCTAAGATACTTTATGCTCCGGGTAAGGCTGCAAATGCCGGTGGTGTGTCTGTGTCTGGTCTTGAAATGAGCCAGAACTCAGAACGTCTGTCATGGACTGCTGAGGAGGTTGACAACCGTCTGCATGCAATCATGGAGAATATCCATCAGAACTGCGTGAAGTATGGAACAGAAGAGGATGGTTATGTGAATTATGTGAAGGGAGCGAATGTAGCCGGATTCATGAAGGTGGCAAAGGCTATGATGGCTCAGGGCATAGTATAACCTAAACTTTAGATATTTATATAGCTTGATTTTAATGCAGGATGCACCGGACTTTTGTCTTGGTGCATCCTCTTTTTTTCTTTGTTGTGTCAGGTTTCCTGCTTATTTTTTGCTCCTTGCTTGGGTTGCTTACTCGACAGACTCCTCCGTTTGTTTTTTTAGGTGGGTGTATTCGACAGACTCCTCTTGGACAAAAACTGTATATACATATATAATGAATTTCCGTCATAATCAAAATTAATCAGTCTCTAAGTCGCTCTTAATGTATTTTTTTGTAATTTTGGACTCTCAATGAAAAAGTGATAGGGAAAAGAAGAAACACTATAGATGTTTTTCCTGTGGCTTATTGCGTGTACGACAGTTGTAAAGACGGACTGCATATTTTTCTTTTCCTTAACAAAAACAAGAAATGATGACATATAAAGAAACTACAGAATATCTGTTTAACAGCGCCCCTCTTTTTCAGAATATAGGAAAAGATGCCTATAAAGCTGGACTTGAGACTACATGGGCACTTGACGAACATTTTGGACATCCTCACCGGAAGTTCAAGACCATACATGTTGCCGGGACAAACGGTAAAGGTTCTTGTTCCCATACTTTGGCAGCTGTATTGCAGAGTGCCGGCTATAAAGTGGGGCTGTTCACATCACCTCATCTGATTGATTTCAGAGAAAGAATCAGAATTGACGGTGAGATGATCCCTGAACAGGTTGTGATTGATTTTGTGGAGAACGAGCGGCATTTCTTTGAACCCTTGCATCCGTCTTTTTTTGAGTTGACCACGGCACTTGCATTCAAGTATTTTGCTGATGAGAATGTGGATGTGGCAGTCATTGAAGTGGGGCTTGGAGGACGATTGGATTGTACCAATATCATTCTTCCCGAAGTGAGCGTCATCACCAATATAAGCTTTGATCATGTGCAGTTCCTTGGTGATACACTTGCCAAGATTGCAGGTGAGAAGGCGGGAATAATGAAAGAGGGCATACCGGTTGTGGTGGGTGAGACTACGGAAGAAACTCGCAAGGTTTTTCTTGAGACCGCCTGGGAAAGACACACGTCAATCTGTTTTGCAGAGGAGCAGACAGAAATACTTTCTCATAGTTTCTGCAAGGACGGAGGAATTGATTTTGTGACTCGAAGCTACGGATTGATACATGCACAGCTTGGAGGATGTTGCCAGATTAAGAATATAGATACGATATTGTGTGCTCTGAAAGTGTTGACGGACAGGGGATTCAATATCTCGGAAAGGAACATGCAGGAGGGCTTTGCACATGTGTGTGAAATGACTGGGCTGATGGGACGGTGGCAGAAAGTGGCTGACAGTCCGCTGGCTGTTTGTGATACCGGACATAATGTAGGTGGCTTTCGCTATATCGTACAGCAGCTTGGAATGCAGAAATGCAGCAGAATGAGAATCGTTTTCGGCATGGTCAACGACAAGGATATTCACGGTGTGCTTGAACTTCTTCCGAAAGATGCCGTGTATTATTTTTGTCAAGCAAATGTGAAACGTGCTCTTGAACATACAAAGATAAAGCAACAGGCAGAAACTTATGGCTTATATGGAAATTCTTACTCCTCGGTGTGCGAAGCATACAAAGCGGCAAAGGAGGAATCTTCGCCTGAAGATTTTATATATATAGGTGGAAGTAGTTTTGTCGTAGCTGATTTATTATCATGTATGCATCAAAAAAGAGTATAAATGGTGTGAAACTGAAAAAATCTCGTGAATATATTCGGTTTACAAGAAAAAATTGATTTTATTTGCATAAGATTTGGTAATCGTATTTATAAACCATAAATCATAATACAGCCATGAGTATTTCTCAGAATAGCAATCTGTCGAATTTGAAGGCAGAAGATTTCCAGAAAGAAATCGACGGAAAAAAAACAGACCTGTTCATCCTGAAGAACAGCAAAGGGTATGAGGTCGGAATTACAAACTACGGTGGGGCACTTGTTTCTATAATGGTGCCGGACAGAAATGGCAATGTGGCTAACGTGATTCAGGGACATGACAACATTGATGATGTGGTGGCAAGTCCGGAACCGTTTCTCAGCACACTTATAGGGCGTTATGGCAACCGTATATGTAAGGGTAAGTTTACACTTGACGGAGTGGAATATAACCTTGCAATTAACAACGGTCCGAATGCTTTGCACGGAGGTCCAACCGGATTCCATGCAAGGGTATGGGATGCTGAATTGATTGATTCGCAGACTCTTAAGTTGCATTATGTTTCTGCCGATATGGAAGAAGGTTTCCCGGGCACACTTGATATGACAGTGGTTTATTCTTTTACGGATGATAACGAACTTGTCATTGACTATAAAGGAACTACGGATAAGAAGACTATTGTCAATATGACAAACCACGGTTTCTTCTCACTGACGGGAATAGCAAACCCTACTCCGACAATTGAGGATCTTATCTGTGAAATCAATGCTGATTTCTATGTCCCTGTAGATGATACTTCTATACCTCTTGGCACAATTGAATCAGTCAAAGGTACTCCGTTTGATTTTACTTCACCGAAACCTGTTGGTCGTGACATTGATGCAGACGATGTGCAGATAAAGAACGGTGCAGGGTATGACCATACTTTTATTCTTAATAAGAAAGAAGTCGGAGAACTGAGCTTTGCTGCAAAAATAACAGACCCTAATAGTGGACGTACAATGGAAGTATATACAACAGAACCGGGAGTTCAGGTATATACAGACAACTGGGCAACAGGCTATCCGGGACAGCATGGAGCTACATTCCCACGCAGAAGTGCGATATGTTTTGAGGCTCAGCATTTCCCTGACTCTTCTAACCGTCCGCATTTCCCTTCTGTGGTGCTGAATCCGGGAGAAACATATACTCAGAAGACTGTGTATAAATTCGGAACAGATTCTGCTTCTGTTTAGTTCTTCTTGAACACCTATATATAATGATTCCTGAAATAAATTTCAGCAGAAATTTGATAATCGTAGAGTAAGAGTATGGAAACTATTAATAGAATATGGGCGATAAGTCTTTTTGTTATGGGAATTTCAGCAATCCTCTTGACAGGAATAAAAATTATAGGTTTTGAACAACAAGATGTGGCGGTGAGAATCTTTGGAATTGTCGATTTGATAGCACTTCCTGTATTTGCATTCGCCACAGTGAGAAGAATGATGAAATCAAGATGTAAATAATCTGTGGCATGAGATTGACATAAGGGGATGCTTTCCTATGTGATGTCTCCTTGTATTTCCAGAACGGACAGATGTTGGATATGGAATGCAAGTATGCACGTGATTGTGAATTTTGTAATTCGTAACTTAAATATTAACAAAATAATAACCTAAAAAACAAATGAACCAAAAACAACAGCCGAACTATACGTTCGCACTTATCATTGTCATTGCTGTATGTTTCCTTATCGGATTCGTTACGACAATGAACAATTCAATGATTGAGTTCTGTAAGAACGCTTTTAATTTGAATGACACACAAGGGCAGTTGGTAAACTCTGCTTTCTATGGAGCATACGCATTGTCTATTCCGTTTGGATTGATGATGAGCAAGATTGGCTACAAGAAAACACTTGTACTCGGACTTGCAGTTGTCGGTGTCGGATTTATTATCAATTTCCTCTGTATCAATGGTAACTTGGAGGGAGACGTCAGCACAATTTATTGGTTGTTCCTTGGATGTATGTTCATTGTGGCACTTGGAATCGTGATGCTTCAGTTGGTTGCCAATCCATACGTGATGGTACTTGGAGCACCAGAAAAGGGTGCATTCCGTATGACACTTTCTCAGGCTATCAACTCTGTGGCTACAACTGTGGCTCCTATCTTCATCCTTAATGTCATTCTTTCTGGCAAAGAGGCTGAAGATGCTGTGCCTGCAGATATTCCTTATCCTTACTTGGGACTTGGTTTGTTTACAATATTGCTGTGTGTGATATTGGCATTCTTGAAGTTGCCTAATATCAATGAAGGTGAGCAGGTTGCAGAGGCTGACGGAAAGGTTAAGCAGTATAAGAGCAGTGTGTTCAAATATCCGCATGTATGGCTTGGTGCGCTTGGCATATTCATGTATATGGGATTGGAAATTGGTGTACCTTCAATGCTTCCTGCATATTTCAAGGCTGATCCTTCT
>JAGASY010000084.1 GCA_017621515.1 Bacteroidaceae bacterium | reverse complement strand
CTCCAGAACTGTAAACGGAAATATAACTGAAATAAAATACATGCCAAGTGCAGATGCCTTGGACATTTACTATACTTATACCTTTGAATATACACAAGACGACAATGTAAACGGTCTTTTACCGGAAACAGCGTCTAAGATAATGGGCTGTGAAGGTTTCGAGTATATCTACTATGCCGGTCTGCTGGGACGTGGAACACAAAATCTGGTCAAGAGCATTACTGTCAAACACAGCAAGGAAGAAGAAGAAACAGTGTATGAGTTCTTCTATAATTTTGATTACAACCAGAATGTGACTACTTGCAGTTATGGAAAGGGAAGCCAGACTGTAGTTGTTACATACAAATATCAGTAAGGATTTTTTATTGCAATTGTATATAGGAGGTGTGCTTTACAATTTTTGTAGTTGTAAAGCATACCTCCTTTTTCGTTATCCCCTGCTTTTATCAGTAAGTGCATTCGACAGACTCTAATATTAATCAGGCGAACTCCACATCATAGTGCAGCAACTATGAAACCCAAAGACAGCGAATCATTTCAACTTGTTCCTTAGTGTTTTTGCCTCGCTCTTGCTGGTTGCCATGCCCTCATAGGTGAAGCCGTACATACATGCAAAACGGCTCATGCTGTACTCCCCATCATCAATCATCATCTTTGTTGGGGCAGCTCCCTGATAAAGGAAGAAAAAACGCTTGCCTTTGAAGGTATCCTCTGGCAAATAGCCGTAGCAGCGTTCCATTAGTGTGCGTACCGAGGCGCAAATGTTATGCCAATACACAGGCGAACCCATCACGATGATGTCAGCTTGCTTCATTTTGGCAATTACCTCGTTGAGCTGGTCCCCCTCAAGTGTTTGCCCATAGAAATTCAGACGATAGTCGTTGAGGTTGAGCGTCTCATATTGTTTACCTTCGAGCAGTACTTTTGCCAATGTGGCGGTGTTTCCGTCACGGTTTGGACTTCCATTTACAAATAAAATCTTTTCCATTTTTTCTTCATTTTTATTGTTGTCACTCGTACAAGCCAAGCAATTGATAAAGGCAAACATGCCAACTATCAACATAAATAGTTTCTTCATTATTCTCATTGCTTATGTTTATGTTATTATCTCTATCCAATGTGTAAATCCGGCTCTCACCACTGGGGCAATCTCTGCCTCAAATTTCCGATTTTATAATACCACCTTTTTATTATTTATAATATTAAGTCCTTTCATAGGTTTCATGCGCTTCACACCGTCTATTGAGTAGATGCCTGAAGAACGTTGTCTATCCACTTTCTCTTGCTTAATGCTTGATGTACCCATCTGCCGTTCCCAAAATCTTACGGCATCGTCAATCCATCCCTCTGCCACAGTGCCAGTGCCGAGACCAAATCCGTGCGGCAGTCCATTATAAGCGTGAAACTCTGTCGGTATGCCGAGAGCAGACAAGTTTTCAAGCCGCCTCTGCATAGTGCGCCATGATGCTATGCCGTCACTTGTCCCTACGCATACATAGGTTGGAGCATCGTAGAGGTTGGCATCCGAATATCCCGTATATTGCATTATCACTGCCGATGCCTACGGTATGTCGTCACGCTTGGTCAGCTGCAGGAGATAACCACTGTTGCCGAGCGTTGCCGCCATACGCGCTCCAGCACTGCCACCCCATAGAGAATATTCGTCCGCGCTCACTCCCAAGTATTCAGCATTGTCATGAATGAACTCAATAGCGCGCGCCAAGTCCTCGTATGCCTTGTCAGGGCGGTATATCAATGCAAACGCGTTATACCCCTTCTTCGACAATGCCAAGGCATGAAGAAAACTGTCGTGCATAGCACCTACGTAGGCAAACGCTCCGCCAGCATTACACACGGCAAACGGTGCTCCCGGGTTTCCCTTGAAAAAGAACAGTCCTGTATTGCGTTTATCGGCATCGGCACGCATCTCATCCTCTGAGTAGATACTGTAGAAGATTGTCTCGCCATCCACAACACATTTTTTCAAGTTGTTCACTATCTCCACCGTCATATCGGGGTCGATGTAGCTATAGAATGTCAGACGCAATTGTTCCAGCGTACTACCGCTCCAATAGCTTGTCTGTACGGGGAACAGCAGCCGTCCACAGTCGCCGAAGGCAGAATCGGACATCACATCCGAAATGAGGCTTGTGCGCGAGTAGTATTCGTCATTATAATTCATATCCGTATTGCTGTTGTCATCCTGCCTCACCTCGGTACCGTCAGAGCATGACAATGCTATTGTCACCATAATTGTCAACAGTAAGTTCATCACTCTCATCGTTTTTTACTTGATGATTTTCCTTGTCATATTGCCCGACTTCACGATATAGACACCATGTGCGGTGTCGGGGAGTGATGCCTGTTTGCGTCCATTCAGGTCATATATTTCCTGAGTGCCGCCATCAGTTGGCACATCCTTGCGAACTTGGCTGATTGCCGAGGAGCCACCTGACATGATACGCGTCAGGAAAGCATCGAAGCGGTTGCCCCATACAGTCGGACTGCTTGCCGCCCCATAGCCATGCGGATAGCCGTTGAGGATGAGCGTCTCCACCTCACAACCTGCCTCGCGCACGGCATTGGAGTTTTGTGTGAACTGTCCGGCAAAGCCGTCGCGTGTTCCCCAGCAATAAAAAGCGGGCGGAAGATTGGCGGCACGCAACGTCTCCACATTGTTCATTGACACGCTCAGGCGACCGTAAAAGGAATAAATCATGCCCACAGCACATGCCGATACGGACACATTATCGAGTGCATCGGGACGATAGGAATTGTCAAGTGCCGTACCATTGGTCAGACCGCGCCAATTCAGTAACACCTCACCATTGAGGATGCCTCCGGCGGAGAAACCTACGAGGGCGATATTCTCCGGCGCGATGCGGTAGTCCTCAGCATGGGCGCGCACGTAGCGGATGGCGCGTTGCAGATCGGTGGCACTCTCACGCATGGTGTAGGGCGCGATGCGGTAGTTCACAATGAAGCACTGATAGCCCATCGACACAAGCATGTCTGCCACATCGTACCCTTCGTTTTGCATACTGCGGAACTGGAACGCACCGCCCGGACAGATAATGACAGCACCTTTGGGTGTCACATCATCGGTCACAGTGAAAACTTCCATGTTGGGAATAAAGTCGGGACCATCGGAATTGTGCACATTATGCGTGATGGTGGGGATGTTGCCGCGCTCCCACAGGTTCACGGTACCCGTCATGGATGTGTCGCTGCCGGAAGAGTTCAGGTTGTTCCACTCCTCATTGATGAGGTTTATCCACGTCTGGATAGTCGAGGGAGTTATCCTGCCGCTCGTCAGTCCCTCACCCGTCAGGTGTGCGGCATCGGGGGTGCTGTTGACAATTTCAGCAAGCGTCTCGTCACGATATGTCGCAGCGTATGTACAGAACGGTACCACGGTCTTTCCCTTGAAGTCGTAGCTCTCGCAAAACGTATGGATAATCATCGGTGTAGTCCACCACCAAACGGGGCAGCCGATGAACACCACATCGTAGTCGTCCCAATTCTCTATTGTCCCGGCAATGGCTGGTCGGGCATTGTTGTTTTTCTCTTCAAAAGCTACTTCCGTACAGGGAGTATATTCCGTAGGATAAGGCACGACAGGTTCGATGCGAAAAACGTCCGCTCCAGTGAAATTTTGGATTTGCTGCGCCATTCGTTGGGTCGTTCCACCCCAAGAGAAGTAAGCCACCAGCACCCTCTTTCCACTGAAGAACGCACTTCCTGCGCCTTCGTTCACTCCTTCGTTTTCATTGTCCGGCTCCAACATCACATTGTCGTTGGAACATGCCAAACCGCTCATAATGGTCAGGAAACCAACCAATAGCATAAGAATCTTTTTCATTTTTCTCTGAGTTATTTAGAAACTGTTTGAATTTATTTTCGAGGAAATTCTTAATCTTTCATAGGAGACATTCCGAACTGTTGCACCTGCTCATACGTGATGTTGAAGAACCGCTGTTCCTTATTGAGTGAGCGCATGACCTGCATCTCTTCATCCGAGCCTTGCAGAAAAGTTCCCAGCCCGAAACGCGGCATCAGTACTCCGTTATTAAGTTTTACCATCGGCACATCTGCCAGTCCCTTTCCTGCATCTTCCTGTGCTCCTGCGGAGAAAACGCTGCCACACAATGCCATGATTGCCGACAGCAATAGATTTCTGATTGTTTTCATACTTTATTTCATATTAGATATTTTCTGTTGTGCAAAGGTGGAGTAATAGAGGGAGAAAGAACATACAATAAATTCGGTTGAAATTACACTTATTTCGGAAAAAATCCCATACTATACTTATCACAAGCAAGACGTGGAAAAATCATCGGAATAGGAGCTATTGGAGAGCTTGCGACGGAGGTGCCTGTCGAATACACCTACTTAAAAACTCTGAATGCATCCACTAAGAAACTGCAAAAAAGAACAAAAAAGACAGGCTAAATCACCATTTTTCAATTTGACAAAATGATATTTTCGTCCAAAATAAAAATTTAACACTTGAAGTCATTTTTTGCCGATAGTGAAAAGGCGGAAATTTTTAATCAAAGATAAACATTTGATTATCAATTAGATACAAAATTTTTCAAAATACTCAAAAAAACGTGCCGGACGCAATTTTTTGAAAATTTTCTATATTGAAGTTGTTTCTACTTTTGTGCATTGTGAATTTTTTTAAGGAAAATCACAAGGAAAGCAAGGAAGTTCCAACCCTTCCAACTCGATATTGTGGTGTCAAAGCGAATCAATACAGCTTTGAAGCCGTCCATCCATGCGTTGGTTCGCTCCACAATCCATCGCTCCTTGTACATTTCCTCGTCAAACATATATATATCACTGGAATCAGTGCCGTTTCTTCTGTTCGGG
>JAGASY010000083.1 GCA_017621515.1 Bacteroidaceae bacterium | reverse complement strand
ATAACCAGAATCGATAGCAAATTCAAGCGCAAGAGGATGCAGGAAATAAAAGACCAGCAGACGTATGGTTCTTTCGAAAAGAACGTAGATGAGAAGTCTCTGGAGCGGTTCCGGGCGAAGCCATATCAGTTGCGTGTTGCAGAGAAAATGAAAGGAGAACAACATGAAAGCGATAATTGATGCGCAAAGTTTTAAAAATGCGATAGAAAAAACAAAAAAGTTTGTAAGTAAGAACAGCTACAATCTGTTGATGAAATATATACATATCGTTGTTGATGCCAAAAGTCAGGAAGTGTTATTTGAAGCGCTGGATGGCCATAGATTTTCCAGGGCATACACTAAGCTTTTGCAAGCAGACGAATCGTTCGAGTGCTTTATTGGAACCAATATTCCGAAGATAGAAAGGCATGATATAAGCGCGGAAATAGAGTGTGACGGAGATAGGGTGCTTGTTACTGTCGGAGATGGAATTATGGGATATCGGCAACCAGAAGGGAAGTTTTTTGATCTGGAAAAAATTGCGAACCCCGAAACAGAGCCGGTTGTTAAATTGGGAGTCAATGGGAAGCTTATGGCGGAGGCACTTAATTCTGTTAAAGACCTTACGACTACCTGTAATCTGTCGAGACTGTATATTTACGGACCGAAAGACCCGGTTTTTATACGTAGTAACGAAAAGGATGTTGCTGGTGTACTTCCGCTAAATGTGAATTGGGACAGATATGAAAGCGGAGGTATAAACTAATGGCAAAATTAACACCAATGAAAGCAATCCGTAAGAAGTGCCTGGAGTGCTGTTGCGGAAGCTATAACAAAGTTAAGCTCTGTAGCGTGACAACATGCCCTCTTTATGGGTATCGGAGCGGTCATAGACCCAAAGGCGAGGAAATTATCGCTGATGGGAATGAAATTGAAAACACGTGAGCTACGTGGGTATTTGAGAGCAAATAAAGAAAGGAAAATAAGAGAGATGAAGAAATTATTTATTAGTTGCCCGATGAAAGGCAGAACAGAAGAAAACATCAGAAAGAGCATGGAGCAGATGCATAAAATAGCAGAAATTATCTTTGATCAGGAACTGGAAGTTATTCCAACATACATTGAAGACAATCCACCTGAAAACAACAATCAGGCTATTTGGTATCTTGGAAAATCAATTCAGTTGTTGGCAGAAGCTGACTATTTCATAGGCGTTGATTATTCAGAGTTTTACAAAGGTTGTAGTGTGGAAAGAACTATTGCAAGGGATTACGGAATTAGAAGCACTATTGTTGAAATGAATGTTGTTATGCCGGATGCAGTTGATGTAGAAAGAGATTTCTTTTTATCTATGGAAAAGACTTGTTCAACAAAAGCGCGGTAGAAAGGAACAGACATGCAAGAGGTGAGAAAATGTGCCATCTGTGGCAATGAGTTTATCGCCAAAAGAGCAAATACCATATATTGCAGTGGTCCTTGTCGGATAGAAGCGAATCGGAGAAGAAATAAGGCAAATTGGCAGAATCATCTCGATGAAAAGAACCTGTCGAGAGAAATAAAGAAACGTGGAAAGCCGGCATCAGCCATGACACTGGCAGAGATTAACGAAGAAGCACGCGCTGCCGGTATGAGTTATGGGCAGTATATGGTAAGTAAGGGGCTGTATTCATGAAAGTATTAATGGATTTTAGCACAATAGTCACCTGTGATAACTGTAAAGCAATACTAAAGTTCAGCCGCTCAGACATCAAGAAGTGGATATACAAAAAGCACCGCAAGTTTTTGTGGCGTAAAGCGTCAAACGATGTGATTTGTTATGTGACCTGCCCGCTTTGTGGGAATGATGTGTGGCTTGGGATGAAAAATGAGGTTGTGGAGTAAAGCAAATTTAGCGGAGGTACTTTATGAAGAATGTAGAACAACTAGAAATGGAAATTATCGCACAGGGAGAAGAAAACGTTAGACTATACTCCATTTTTCAATACAGATTACATGAAGAAGAGATGCAACCGTTAATAGAAAAATGGAGAGAAGGAAGCAGACATATAAAAGAGCTGATTTCACAGAAAAATCAACTCTTAATAAGTGAAAGAAATCCAAATCCTGTAGTGAACAAGCAAACTTTCGTTAATGGATATGGAGAAGCAACAACAAGAGAAATTACATCTTCAACATATAGTCGTGCTTGTAAAAGGTTGTCAAAGCAAGTTATGAGTTTTATTCACTAAGTTGAAATTAAATCAAAGAAAGGAGCACGGGACCTTCCCGGGAATAAGGCGCGCCGGGTTCCTTTTGAGAAAATGAGACACGAAAACAACAAAGAAGATTTTCATTCAAGAGTTTACACAAACAGACCTGCATATGCAGATTTAGATTCGCCAGAAAAGTTCGAGGCAATTCTTGGAATTATAGGAACGCATTTGAGATGGCATCCAAATGCAATATGTTCATATTCCGGCGGAAGCGACAGTGATATTATGATTGACCTGATTGAGACGGCAAGACAACTTTTCGGATTGCCCGAGGTAAAATATTGTTTTTTCAATACAGGACTTGAAATGCAAGCAACAAAAGACCATGTGAAAGCAGTTGCGGAGAAGTATGGTGTAGAGATAACTGAGTATAGACCGAAGAAAAATATTGTATTGGCAACAAGGGAGTATGGCATACCATTCATTTCAAAAATAGTTTCAAGCGCAATGGAAACGGTACAGAAGAAAGAACTTCCATTTTCAATTAGGGAAGAATACGACAATGCGGAAGATAAAGCAAAAATAAGACAAGAATTACGTGAACGATATCCGAAATCTGAACAGGGAATTAATTTTCTGTGCTGTTGCAATAGTGCAGGGGAGCATAGACCAAACATTCAGCTGGTAATTGACTCATCGCCATATTTGTATGAGTTTATGAAGGAAAATCCTTGTGACTTCAAAATCAGTGCAAAGTGTTGCGACTACTGCAAAAAACAGGTTGCTCATAGCGTTCAAGCAAAGTATGAAATGATTATCACAGGAGAACGAAGAGATGAAGGGGGGATGCGTTCGGTACCGAAAGCTGAGGATGCAAATGGCACAATGTGTTTTTATGAAACGAGCAATGGACAGTTCAGATTTAAGCCATTGTATTATGTATCAGACAAAGATAAAGCATGGTATAAAGAGCGGTTCGGAATTAGATACTCAGATGCTTATGAGGTATATGGGCTTGAACGTACCGGTTGCTGTGGGTGTAGCATTTCATCGAGAGCAGTTGAAGATTTAGAGAAGATAAGACCATATGAACCAAACGTTGTAAAGGCTGCATGGAATATTTTTGGAGACAGCTATAGGTACAGACAAAAATATAACAAATTTAAGCAGAAGAAACAGCTGGAAGCGGAGCAGATTGCTGGGCAGATGAATATTACTGATTTCCCGGAGGTGCTGCCATGAAAGTGGGACTAATAGATGTAGATGGTCATAACTTCCCAAATCTCCCACTCATGAAGCTTTCGACATGGCATAAACAGCAAGGAGATACAGTTGAATGGTACAATCCCCTGACAGCGTGGAAAGAACCGGTGGACAGAGTGTATATGAGTAAAGTATTCACATTTACTTCAGATTACCCACATCCCGTCAATGCCAAAGAGATAGTTAAGGGCGGGACTGGTTATTATTACCCTGACGGTGGATCAGAACTTCCGCCGGAGATAGAACACATTTATCCGGACTATCACCTATATACAAAGCAAGTATTCGTTCCGGATGCAGACGAGGACGAAACAAAAGGTCACTATGAGACAGTTGACAAGTTCCCTGACACGGCATACGGATTTATGAGCAGAGGATGTCCGAGAGGGTGTGATTTCTGTATCGTGGGGAAGAAAGAGGGTAAATGCAGCACAAAGGTGGCAAATCTGGAAGAATTTTGGCGAGGACAGAAGAATATCGTGTTACTTGATCCGAACATGTTTGCCTGTAAGGATTGGCGGGATTTAAGTCAGCAGCTGATTAATAGTGGGGCATGGATAGATTTTTCTCAGGGCTGCGATATCCGCATCATGACTGACGAAAAGACTGATGCGCTCCGGCAAATGAAGATTAAACAGGTGCACTTTGCCTGGGATAAATACGAGGACAGAGACATGATTATTCCGAAATTCCGGACATTTAAGGAAATAACCGGATGGGACAAACGGAAACTGCCGGTATACGTGTTGGTTAATTTTAATACAACGTTAGATCAGGATTTAGAGCGTATTTATACT
>JAGASY010000082.1 GCA_017621515.1 Bacteroidaceae bacterium | reverse complement strand
GCCCATCAGAATAAAGTCGATATGGCGGTGGAGCGTCTGAAACCGTATGGCGATGTATATGGGATGGTGTGCAATGTACTTGATCCTGATGAAATAGAAAAAGCACGCGACTATGTGGTTGCCAAATGGCAGCGGGTTGATATTCTTGTCAATGCGGCAGGAGGAAATGTACCCGGTGCAACCATCATGGACAATCAGTCCGTGTTCGACATGAAGCGTGAGGATTTGAACAAGGTGATAGACCTCAATCTCTATGGCACTATATATCCGTGCCTTGCATTCGGCAAGATTATGGCAGAACAGAAGAGCGGCAGTATCATTAATGTGAGCTCTATGGCTGCATACGATTCCCTGTCTCGCGTCATGGGGTATTCCATCGCGAAAGAAGGAGTCAATGCTTTGACAAAATGGCTTGCACAGGAAATGGCAATCAAATACAGTGAGAAAATCCGTGTGAATGCCATTGCTCCGGGATTTTTCATCGGAGAACAGAACCGGCGCGCCTTGCTCAATGAAGACGGAACGCTGACAGAGCGTAGCCACAAGGTGCTGGCAAAGACACCGATGAGACGTTTTGGCGATATTTCCGAGCTGAACGGCATTGTGCGTTTCTTGTGCAGTGATGAAGCTTCATTTGTCACCGGCACCATCATTCCTGTTGACGGTGGATTCAGTAGCTTCAGCGGGGTGTGAGGCTTTATTGACCGCAGAAGGATACAGACAGGATACAGCCTCCGGAAGCTCAGGCTTTCGGAGGCTGTCTTTTTGTGTCTGGCAGATTTTGCTTGGCACTTTTTATTCTGTTTTTGTTGCAGAATCTGTAAATACACTTCTTATCTTCAAATTAATGCACTATCTTTGCAACATCAAGATGTTCGGCAATCGCCGGGCGATGGGTGCTGTCACAGGCGGGAAACAAGGGCTTTGATATACCTTGCCGACACATTAATATTATATATATAATGTGATGAGGTCTGTTTGTGGCGGCTGAGAGAATACCAATAGAACCTGATACGGGTAATGCCGACGTAGGGATAAAAATATGAGATATATAACTGCAATGACTATTGCCGGCTCTGATCCGAGTGGGGGAGCCGGTGTACAGGCTGACATAAAAACTATGTCGGCAATTGGTGTTTATGCCTGTTCTGTAATCACTGCGCTTACGGTGCAAAACACCATGGGTGTGGCAAAAGTGTTTTCTGTAGATGGAGAATGTGTAAAGAAGCAGATTGAAGCCGTAATGAGCGACATCATGCCTTCGGTAGTAAAGGTTGGCATGTTGAACAATCTTGAAACGGCAGAGGCGATTGCTGAGTCTCTCGGCAGATATGCCGGGCAGGATTTGAAAATCATCCTCGATCCGATTCTCGCCTCGTCAAGCGGGAAACAGCTTCTTTCGAACGAAGCTTTGCGCTACGTCATCGACAAAATTCTTCCAATGTCTATGCTAGTCACTCCCAATATTCCCGAAGCGGAGATTCTGTCGGACATGAAGATAAATAACAATGACGACAGAATGGAGGCTGCCCGGCGCATATTAACCTTTGGTGTAAAAGCAGTATTGGTGAAGGGCGGGCATTCCGATTCTCGTGTGAAGAGTGATTTGCTTGTTACGGCGGACGGACAGGAGAAATGGTTTTCGATGCTTGGTGTCGAAACCCGGAACACGCACGGTACCGGTTGCACACTTTCTTCTGCCATTGCTTCGTATCTTGCGTTGGGAGACAGGCTCGACGATGCGGTTCAGAAGGCAAAACGGTTTGTCAATGATGCGCTGAAAGCGGGACGAGATATGGAACTCGGGCATGGAACAGGGCCCTTACAGCATTTTTTTCAGCGTTAGATGATAGGCTGTCGGGGAAGATTCCGCACGATAAATGATTTTCAATATTATTCTGATAAGATGCTTTTTCAATTTATAACTCATTTCAACGACCGATATACCTACTACGATGGAGCTTTGCTGGCACTGAAAGGCGGCTGTCGATGGGTACAGTTACGGATGAAAGACAGTCCGGAGGAAGAACTGGAAGAGATGGCACTACGTGTGCAGGCACTATGCAGACAGTACAATGCCACATTCATCATTGACGACCATGTGGAACTTGTCGGAAAGATACATGCCGACGGAGTACATTTGGGAAAGAAGGACATGCCGATAAGCGAGGCGAGAAAGATTCTCGGGCATTCATATATAATAGGTGGAACAGCCAATACATTTGAAGATGTCAAGGCTCATTATATGGATGGTGCGAACTATGTCGGCTGCGGTCCGTTCCGTTTCACGACAACCAAGAAAGGACTATCGCCCATTCTCGGACTTGACGGTTATCGGAACATTGTGAGGCGGATGCGAGAAGAAGGAATACGTATTCCGGTTTATGCCATTGGCGGAATAACATGCGATGACATACCTTCGATAATGTCCGCCGGTATCGATGGTGTAGCTTTGAGCGGAACAATACTCAATGCGGAAGACCCAGTGGAAGAAACAAAAAGAATTATTCATATTTGACGGATGGACAGGACGGCAGAGAATGTGCGGAGTATTTATCTGTGTTTCATTTCCGGACAACCTGCCGGCTTGTCCTTTTGTCGGTTTGCCAATTAAATAGAAATGGAAAATAATATCAAGATTACTTATCCAGACTCGGAAAAGGTGTATATGCAAGGGCAGATATACCCTGAACTGCGTGTGGGAATGAGAAAGGTGAATCTTACACCAACTGTGACAATAGAGAACGGAGAGAAGGTCATGCATGAGAACGAACCGGTATATGTATATGATACCAGTGGAGCTTATAGCGACCCGAATGCTGAAATAGATTTGAAGAAAGGACTTCCGCGTCTGCGTGAAGAGTGGATTCTCAGTCGCGGCGGAGTGGAGCGTCTTGAAGAAGTCAGCAGCGAATACGGACGCATGAGACTGGCTGACAAGTCGCTCGACCACTTGCGCTTTGAGCATATACGCAAGCCTTTGCGTGCAAAAGACGGGTGCGAAGTGGGACAGATGTATTATGCGAAGCAAGGAATTGTCACCCCTGAAATGGAATATGTGGCGATAAGAGAGAACATGAACTGTGCGGCGATGGGAATAGAGACACATATCACACCGGAGTTCGTGCGCGATGAAATAGCTGCCGGCCGTGCGGTGCTTCCTGCGAACATCAACCATCCGGAGGCAGAACCGATGATTATCGGACGCAATTTCCTTGTGAAGATAAATACGAATATAGGCAATTCGGCAACCACATCGAGCATAGAAGAAGAAGTGGAGAAGGCGGTGTGGAGCTGCAAATGGGGAGGAGATACACTGATGGATCTCTCTACCGGTGACAACATACACGAGACTCGTGAGTGGATTGTCCGCAACTGTCCTGTTCCGGTCGGCACAGTGCCGATGTATCAGGCAATGGAAAAGGTGCATGGAAAAGCCGAAGATTTGACATGGGAACTTTTCCGCGACACACTCATCGAGCAGTGTGAGCAAGGAGTGGATTATTTCACAATTCATTGCGGAATCCGTCTGAAGAACATCCATTTTGCGCAAGAGCGTCTCACGGGAATGGTCAGCCGAGGCGGAAGCATCATTTCCAAATGGTGTCAGATGCATCAGAAGGAAAGTTTTCTCTATGAGCATTTTGATGATATATGTGATATTGTCGCTAAATATGATGTAGCTCTCTCTCTTGGAGATGGTCTTCGCCCCGGCTCTACATTCGATGCCAACGACCGTGCGCAGTTCGCAGAGCTTGACACTATGGGTGAACTTGTCGAGCGTGCATGGGCGAAAAACGTACAGGCATTCATCGAAGGACCGGGACATGTGCCGATGCATAAGATTCATGAGAATATGCAGCGTCAGATAGAGAAGTGCCATAACGCTCCTTTCTATACGCTGGGTCCGCTTGTTACGGATATTGCTCCCGGATATGACCACATTACAAGTGCCATAGGTGCAGCGCAGATTGGCTGGTACGGCACGGCGATGCTTTGTTATGTCACACCAAAAGAGCATCTTGCCCTGCCCGACAAGGAAGATGTGCGTGTAGGTGTGGTGACGTACAAGATTGCTGCACATGCGGCAGACCTTGCGAAGGGGCATCCCGGAGCTGCTGTGCGCGACAATGCTCTGTCGAAGGCGCGTTATGAGTTCCGCTGGAAAGACCAGTTCAATCTCTCGCTTGACCCTGAGCGGGCACTTGAATATTACAAGACGGCGAACCATGTGGGCGGAAAATACTGCACCATGTGCGGACCGAACTTCTGCGCTATGCGTATTTCGCAGACAATGAAAGACTGAAGTATGGAAATACCGCCCTGCTTCTGCCTGTAAGGCAGTCTGCTTAGGGGATTCCCTAAAACGTCTTGGTGGTTTGAATACAGCTCTGTCGGGCATTCCCTAAAAATGACCGGCGGAGCTTATTTTATGCCCTTTTGTTTGGGCTTGAGCGAAAAGATTAGCTTATCTTTGCTTGAAAAGAGAGGACATGGACTACATGTTCTCTGAGATACTACAGAATGTTGAACCTATAAAATAATGGATTTATGAAGAAATACTACAATTTGATGCTTGCCGCAATGGTTGCATTGGTGATGACCGGGGTGTTTACCTCTTGTGTCGATGATGATGTGGATCAGGCAATGGCTTTGTCCGGACAATGGAAAGGTGACTTCGGCATGTACTATTATTATGATTATAGAGGAAGGACATATCGTTTCGACTCATACGATACGGACATCATTTTCTATCCCGATTACGATTATGCCACACACGGATATGGAAAGCAAGTTGATTTCTATATGGAGGGTCCGTACTCTTATCAGTATTATTATTTTAACTGGATTATACAGGATGGGGTGATATACCTTGATTATCCGTATGACGCAGAACTCAATACAGCTATTTACGACTACCGTATGACAAGCGATTTCATCACCGGCTATTTTGGTGATACGAATACACGCTTTACTCTTCGCAAGCTTGTGGATTATTATGATTGGAATAGTTATAACGGCAATTACGGTCATGGTGGTTTTGTCAGCGGATGGGGCTGGGATGATTATGGCTATTATTACTCGAAGTCTCGTGACGGCAAGGCTGTACAGACAGACAGTCTGGAAGAAGGACGTGTCATCAGACGTGGCAACCGTTTCTTGGAGTAACAATTTGTAATATTGTAACGGAGGCACATGGTGTTTTTAGAAGTCGTTTTAATTTTATTTGTTATAGTCTGTTGAATACATCCACATACAACCACTAAAAACATACAAAAAACAGCTCTTTTAAAAATGACAAAATGATATTTTCGCCCAAAATAAAAATTTAACACTTGGAGCGTTTTTTTTGCCGACGGCGAAAAGATAAAAATTTTAAACTGGAGATAAATTATTGATAATCAGTTAAATATAGAATTATTCAAAACTTTCAAAAAAACGTGCCGGACGTATTTTTTTTGAAGGTTTTGAATATTCTAATAGTTTATTGATAATCAATAAATTACAATCAAAACTACCGTTTTCGTCCCCAAATGCCACTCAAAACCCACTTACTTTTCAGTTTTTGTTCACCCACTCTTTCAAAGCCGTGAATTATACACTTCTTAACATTTCAATCGAAACAAATAGCTTTTTTCTCCGCTTCCCACTGTTTTTGTTTTTTCAGCGCGCTGTCGTCAAATTTTCAGCGCACAGTGAGAGAAATTCCACTGCGCTGGAAATAAAATTGCAGTGCGCTGTGGAGAAAAAAACAGTGCGCTGGAAATTTGAAAACTTAGTAGTTTTTTTCCAAGAACTCTTCGCCGGGAGTAAATAAATGTGAAAGAGTTGTTCCAAAACGAAACACTATTTCACATTTTACAGAGTCTTCAGAAAATGCGCGTAGAATCCCCGTTCTTCGAGAAAAGTTCTGTGAGCTTCATTTTGAAGCGTTCCAGAGGGCTTGGGATTTTAACATTTGACAAAATCAAAAAGATAGCAAGAATATGAAATTTTAGTAAGTGTGAACTAAAATTGCTGAATTTATTGACATTTTATCAAAATTGAACACCCCTTCAAAAAACGTATTCAAAAATTTTTTTATGGAGCCTTATTTAAGGCGGTGGCGATATTGATGACAGAACATGTCAGAGTCGTGCATTATTTGTGTTTCTGAGAGATTGTCAGAGCCCTTTTCTTGCTATCATATCGTCTTAAAAGAACATTTGCATTAAAAAAATCGGATATTTATTTGCAGGTAAGAAAAAAATGCCTATCTTTGCACTCGCTAAAGAAAACAAGGCGGGATAGCTCAGCTGGTTAGAGCGCATGATTCATAATCATGAGGTCCCCGGTTCAATCCCGGGTCCCGCTACTTTGGGCAAGACGAGGGAAGGCTGATTGTAAATTTTTTACAGTCAGTCTTTTTTTATCCTTAAATTTATAAGAATATTCTGAATTTCAGTATAATATTTTGCGTCACAAAACAAAAATGGCTATTTTTGCATAAATAACAAAGCGCATGAGAATAATAGCGAGAAGCAAAATAATCGAGTATTACACCGAGCATCCTGATTCAAAAACTGCACTTGAAGATTGGTTTCAGAAAGTGAAAAAGGCAGAGTGGACTTGTTTTGCCGATATGAAGCAAATGTTTAACAGTGTGGATAGTGTAGGCAACCAACACTATGTATTCAATATCAGAGGAAATAATTATCGCTTAATTGTAGTTGTCAAGTTTATGATAAAAACAGTCTTGATTCGCTTTATCGGTACTCATGCAGAATATGATGTAATTGACGCTAAAAATATATAGACGTATGGCAAAGATTCAGAACGAAACAGCTTACAAGGCAGCAATGGAAAGAATAGAGGAACTTCTGCCTCTTGTTGATAACAATACACCCTTGAATGATAAAAATCTGATAGAATTAGATTTGTTGTCAGAACTTGTTGCAGACTATGAAGAAGAGCGTTATCCTATAAAACCACCTTCATTGGTAGATGTGATAAAACTCCGTATGTATGAGATGGGGCTGAATCAGGTGAAACTTTCTGAACTTCTTGGAGTAAGCCCTTCGCGTGTTAGTGACTATCTTGCGGGACGTTGTGAGCCGACTCTTAAAGTGGCGCGTGAGATGAGCCGAAAGCTCAATATTGATGCGAGTATAGTGTTAGGGGTCTGATGGAAAATCCTTTGGTACGAAAAGTTCCTTTTATTTCTCCCTGTAAAGAATTTATCGTATTTTTGTTGCTGTAATACATGGTTTAACTTTAAGTCAAAACAACAAAGATGAGAAAATGGATTTTTGTTTTAGTTTCCATGCTTTGCTTTACTTCTGTTTTTGCGGATAATCAGCAGCAGTCGAAGAGCGGAAGCGAGAAAATCAAACAGCGTGTGTGGGAAAAAGCGGCCGGCAATGTGATAGATCTTGCCGGTCAGTGGGAGTTCCAGATAGACCGGGAGGATGTCGGACGGAAAGAGGAATGGTATGGCAGTCAGAAGAAGTTGGACGATACTATGCGTCTTCCAGCCTCCATGCCCGAGCGGTTGAAGGGCGATGACATATCTATTGATACAAAATGGGTGGGAAGTCTTTACGACAGTTCATATTTCTACAATCCTTATATGAAGAAGTATAGGCAGAAGGGAAATATGAAACTTCAGTTCTTTCTTACTCCGGACAAACATTTTGTGGGTGTGGCATGGTATAAGAAGAAGGTAGAAATGGCCTCCATAGACAAAGGAAGCCGATACGTCGTCTATTTGGAGCGTCCTCATATAGAAACCACGTTATGGGTGAACGGTGAGGAAGTCGGCATGAGGAACAGCCTGTCTGTGGCTCATGAGTATGATGTGACTGATTATATACGTCAAGGCGCCAACACGCTTGCTTTGCGTATAGACAATAGGGTGGAGACTGTAGGAGTCGGCATCGACAGCCATTCTGTTACAGACCAGACACAGGGCGACTGGAACGGAGTTGTGGGGCGCATGGAACTGCGTGAGTTGCCTGCCACGCATCTGACGGACGTGCAGGTCTTTCCTGATGTAGATAACCGCAAGGCGGTGGTCAGACTGAAAATAGACGGAGCTGAGGCGGGAAAAGTCGTGGTTAATCTTTCTGCTGAATCTTTTAATACGCAGCACAGCCACCGTGTGTCGATGGAGGGCAATAAGTTGAAGTTGCAGAAAGGAATGAACGAAGTGGAGCTTGTCCTTGACATGGGTGAAGATATGTTGCTCTGGGATGAGTTTTCGCCATCGCTTTACAAACTCAAAGCCGAGGTGGTGAAGAAAGGCAGAACCGACGAGTGGGAAACGGTGTTCGGTATGCGCAAGTTTGAGGTGCGCGGCAAGATGTTCTATGTGAACGGTCGTGAGGTGCAATTGCGGGGAACTGTTGAAAACTGCGATTTCCCGCTTACCGGTTATCCTCCGATGAATCTGGAGGATTGGCTGAGAGTTTTCCGTATTTGTCGTGGATACGGACTCAATCATGTG
The DNA here is from genome assembly GCA_017621515.1 of Bacteroidaceae bacterium. Lineage (GTDB taxonomy): Bacteria > Bacteroidota > Bacteroidia > Bacteroidales > Bacteroidaceae > RGIG8745. Next base: position 24,727 of record JAGASY010000082.1, on the reverse strand, counting down.
CGTTTCCATTCTTATTGTCCGCCGGAAGCAGCATTTCTTGCAGCGGATATGGTCGGACTTTACATTCAGCCGGAAGGACCGAGCTGGCCAAATCATGGTGTCAAGTTGGGTAACGGGCAGAAGATTGACTCTTATCTGATGGAAGAGACTAAAGAAATAAGTCGGGTATATGGCAATCATCCTTCTTTCTGTATGCTTGCATGTGGCAATGAGCCGGCAGGAAACTGGGTGAAATGGGTGTCAGACTTTGTTGACTACTGGAAGAAGACGGATTTGCGTCGTGTCTATACTGGTGCTTCTGTCGGCGGAGGATGGGCATGGCAGCCGAAGAATGAATATCATGTGAAAGCAGGAGCAAGAGGACTTGGAGAGTGGGCGCGCCGTGCTCCGGAGTCGATGTATGATTTCCGGGCGAAGATTGATACGGTGAGCTGCCCATACGTTTCGCACGAGACGGGACAGTGGTGCGCCTTCCCCGATTTCGATGAGATAGATAAATATACGGGAGTGAACAAGGCGAAGAATTTTGAAATATTCCGTGATCTTCTCCGCGATAATGGCATGGAGTCGAGAGCCAAGGACTTCATGATGGCAAGCGGCAAGTTGCAGTATCTCTGCTACAAGCATGAGGTGGAGCGTACACTGCGCACACCCGATTATGCCGGTTTCCAATTGCTTGCTCTTAACGACTATTCCGGTCAGGGTACAGCTCTTGTGGGTGTCACCAATGTATTCTTCGAAGACAAAGGCTATTGCTCTGCGGAGGACTTCCGCACGTTCTGTTCGCCGGTTGTGCCGTTGGCGCGTATTCCTAAGTTCACCTATAAGAACAATGAGAAGTTCGAGGCGGCTATTGAAGTGGCACAGTTTGCCGGCAAGGATTTGAAGAATGTGCAGCCTGTATATAAGATTTTCAATCCGGAAACCTCGGAAGTGCTTGCAGAAGGTAACCTTACCGGAGGCGATATACTTGTCGGTGCGAATCGGGAGCTTGGCAGTGTCGATTTTAATTTGAGCGGCATTGAGAAGCCGTCGAAGCTGAATCTGACGGTTTCGATTCCCGGAGTAGATGCTTATAATGATAATGTGGAGTGCCGTAACTCTTGGAGTTTCTGGGTCTATCCGGCTGAAGTGGCTGACGACAAGGGAGATGTGTTGGTTACAGACACTCTTGACGACAAGGCGAAAGCGGTGTTGAAGAAAGGTGGAAAGGTGTTGATTTGTGCAGCCGGAAAGATTTCTTACGGCAAGGAAGTTGTCCAGCAGTTCACTCCGGTGTTCTGGAATACCTCATGGTTTAAGATGCGTCCGCCTCATACCACAGGAATCTTTGTGGAGAATACCCATTCCATATTTGAACTTTTCCCAACTGACTATCATAGCGACTTGCAGTGGTGGGAACTTGTCAATCGTGCACAAGTGATGCAATTCACAGATTTTCCGGCGGATTTTCAGCCGCTTGTTCAGAGTATCGACACGTGGTTTATTTCTCGGAAAATAGGCATGTTGTTTGAGGCGGAAGTGCTTGGCGGAAAACTTGTGATGACTACGATGGATTTGACAAGCAATCTTGATAATCGTATTGTGGCACGGCAGATGCGGGCTTCTATCCTGCAATATATGAACTCCGACAAGTTTAAGCCGAAGTTTAATGTCGATGTGAAATTAGTGGAGGATTTATTTACAAAGGTGGCTCCAAAGGTTGATATGTTCACAAAGGATTCTCCTGATGAACTGAAACCGAAGAAAGTTTTCTAAGAATGCAAGGCGGTAAGACAGGGACTGATTGTCTGTGTGTAGTCCGTAATTTTGAAAACTGTAGGTTGGTCGCATGAAGATATAGAAATAAAAAACGAACATTATGAAAAGAATATTCACATTATGTGCTTTTGCTGCCTCTTTTGTGGCTGTCAGTGCACAAAACTATCAATTCTCTTTCGACAAGAAAGTGAAAGAAGGGACTCTGGTTGTAGCCGATGACGTTTACTCTGATTCCAAAGGCTATGGCTATGATTTTATAGAGGCACCGCAGTCTGTGGGAAAGCCGTTCTTTTTTTCAGTGGCAGTTCCTGACGGAAACTATAAGGTGACAGTGGTTTTAGGCTCAAGCAAAATCAAGGGAATAACTACAGTTAGGGCAGAATCGAGAAGACTCTTTTTGGAGAATGTTCCGACGAAGAAAGGAGAGTTTAAGATTTATTCGTTTATTGTCAACAAACGAAACACGAAGATTGGCGATAATGACCGTGTGAAGATTAAGAAGCGCGAGGAGTCGAAACTCAATTGGGATGATAAGCTTACGATTGAAATCAATGGCGATGTTCCTGCATGTGCTTCAATACGCATAGAACCGGCAGATGCAAAGATTCCGACTGTATGGTTGTGCGGCAATTCGACGGTTGTGGATCAGGATAATGAACCGTGGGCAAGCTGGGGACAAATGATACCACGCTGGTTTGACGACAGAGTTTGCTTTGCCAATTATGCGGAAAGCGGTGAGACAGCCTCTACTTTCATTGCCGCCAACAGATTGAAGAAGATTCTTTCGCTGATGAAGAGTGGGGATTACATTTTTATTGAGTTCGGGCATAACGATCAGAAACAGAAGTTTGCGGGAGCTGGCGCGTATTATAATTTTGCCACGTGTCTGAAGACTTTTGTGGATGAGGCACGTAAGCGTGGGGCTGTTCCTGTGTTTGTCACTCCTACGCAGCGTCGTTCTTTTGATTCTAACGGAAAGATTCAGGAAACTCATGCCGACTATCCGGATGCTATGCGGTGGGTTGCCAAACGTGAGGGTGTTCAGCTTATAGAACTTCACGATATGACCCGCACGTTCTATGAGGCGATGGGAGTGGAACCGTCCAAGCAAGCTTTTGTGCATTATCCTGCCGGCACTTATCCGGGACAGACAACCGCTTTTGCTGATAACACTCATTTCAATCCGTATGGAGCATACGAAATTTCAAAGATGGTGGTAGAGGGAATGAAACAGCTTAACCTTCCGCTTATCGAATATCTGCGTGACGATTATAAGACTTTCAATCCGGCGACTCCTGATTCGAGGGATGAGTTCCATTGGAATGACTCTCCGTTTACAGAGATTGCCAAACCGGACGGTAATTAAAGAGCAATGCCCCAAAAGTTTGTTTCGAACTTTTGGGGCATTGTTTGAGTTTTGAGTTAGCTCTTGGGGAACATCCGTTGCCGTTCCGGCACTTATCGGATGAAGTTTTTCCGAATTATTTTTTGTCAGTTGAAATAATACAGGAATGTGGCAACACCCTCAAGAGCAGGTTTCTTTGCGTCTTTGATTTCAATCTTGAACTTGATTTCTGCCTTGCATGTACCGCGAAGGTTGACAATAGACTGCAAAGTGGTCACAAGACGAACACTGCTTCCTGTGACTACAGCTTGTCCGAACTTCATCTTGTCCATACCGTAGTTTACCATCATCTTCAGATTGTTTACCTGAATAATCTGGTCCCAAAGATAAGGCAGCAAAGAGAGTGTAAGATAACCGTGTACAATGGTTGACTTGTATGGGCTTTCCACTTTGGCGCGCTCTACATCTACATGTATCCACTGGTGGTCAAGAGTGGCATCGGCAAACTGATTGATACGTTCCTGATCTACCTGCAACCATTCGGAAGTTCCAAGTACTTCACCCAGATGAGAAGCAAACTCATCGTATGAGTTAACAATTAATTTTTCCATTTCGTTATGCTGTTTTTTGATTTTTTTTCATGAATGATGTAGCAAAGATAGAATTTTTTTGTTGGTTTGGGATACATGTTATATACATTTTTATATGATATTTAGATTAAAATTGGGCAGAAGGTGGGATTTCTTTGTCGTATTTGTAACTTTATGATGTAACAATGTCCCAAAAGAAGGAAGATTTGTCATATTTTGTCCGTTGAGTTAAACATAAAAAGAGTACCTTTGACAAAATTTATGGTTGTTGCATTTGCGGCAATGGAGTTAAACTTCAAAAAATAAAGATATGAGAAACATTATCAAAACTGTTCTTGCAGGTTTTACACTTGCTTCCTTTGCTTGTGCTTCGTTTGCACAGGTACCGGCTACGGAGACGTGGAGCGCAGACAATGGAAACGGTACTTTTACGAATCCGCTGTTCTATGATGAATTTTCAGATCCGGACATCATACGTGTCGGCAGTGATTTCTATTTAGCCGGAACCACCATGCACAGTGTTCCCGGACTTGTCATTCTGCATTCGAAAGACCTTGTAAACTGGACAAATGTGAGCTATTGCTTTGACCGTTTCGACTTCCCTGGACATCCGGAGTTCTCACTGGAAGAAGGTAGGGAAGTGTATGGTCAAGGAATATGGGCGCCGTGCATACGTTATCACAACGGTAAGTTCTATGTGTTTTCCAATATTAACGGTGTGGGAATGCAGGTTTATATAAGTGAAAAGATTACAGGACCGTGGAAACATGTCAACATGAAAGGGCGGATATATGATTTGTCCGTTCTTTTTGATGATGACGGGAAGATTTATGCGGTTCACGGCTATGATGAAGTTAAGTGTACCGAACTGAAACCAGACTTCAGCGGACCGGTGGAAGGAAGCGAAAGAGTGATAATTCCGGGAGGAAACGCAATGGGCGAAGGACACCATATTTATAAGATTGATGGAATGTACTATATCCTCAGTGCCGACTACGCACCGATGGGACGTATGCAATGCGCACGTGCAAAGAATATTTTCGGACCATACGAGACGTGTGTAATCAGCCAGAGAGAGTCATACGGATACCATTCCGGATGGTCAACGATTAATGCAACCGACAACGGGAAAGTGCCTTCTGACGGATTTGATTTTAAACTTCATGCGCCGGACAAGCGTGTTTTTGCTTGCAATACGATTCATCAGGGCGGTATTGTGCAGCTTGAGAACGGCGACTGGTGGGGATGGTCTATGCAGGATTTCCATTCCGTCGGGCGGACGACATGTCTGTCTCCTGTGACATGGAAAGACGGTTGGCCTTTCTTCGGACTTGAAGGGAACTTAGGACGTTCACCGCGTACATGGAGCAAACCCGTCATTGCCGGTACGGACACGGTCAAACCCCACGGACCGTACAGACGTTCTGACGACTTCTCCTCAAAATCCTTGCAGAAGGTGTGGCAATGGAACCACAATCCGGACGACAAGATGTGGGCTTTGAACAAAGGTGTGTTGCGCTTGCATACCATGCCGGCTGAAAATTTGCTCCGTGCGCGCAATTCTCTCACACAAAGAGTTATCGGGCCTGTTTCCACAACCACAGTGATGCTCGATGCTTCACATCTGAAACCGGGCGACATTGCAGGTCTCGGCATACAAAATATTCCTTGTGCATGGCTTGGCGTGGTGTGTGCACCGGAAGGCTTGACTTTGCGTTGGCATGACCAGTATGGCAATAAGACCAAAGATTTGGATATAAAGAAACACAAGAAACTTTGGCTGCGTATAGACGGAGATTACGATAATGACAAAGTTCAGTTCTCTTATTCTGTCGATAACCGTAGCTTTGAGAATGTCGGTGACACCGTTCTCCTGCCTTATCAGCTGAAGACATTCCAAGGTTCGCGCACCATGCTTTTTGCTTACAACAGCGGAGGCAAGAAAGGCGGATATGCGGATTTTGATGATTTCACTGTGGAGGAACCGATGGCAGACCGTTCCGCTAACATACCGTTTGGCAAGACTGTGCGCTTAATCAATCTTGCCACGGGAAACCCGATGTTGGCTACATCGAAAGGATTGATGCACGATGCTTGGCAAGGCAGCCGCGAAGCCAATTCTCCGCAGACGCGTTTCCAAGTGATTGATAAGGGAACCGGAAAAGTGATTTTGCAGTGTGCGGACGGAAGATACGTATATATTGCCGGAGAAGGACTTTCCGGCGATGTGCGCCTGACGTCAGACAAAGAGAAGGCATCAGTGTTTATGTGGCAGGACATGTTGCGCAACGAATGTATGTTGCTGGCTTTGCAGACGAACCGCTATGTGGGCAAGGATGCTTATGACGGTGCACCTTATTCTGCCGATTGGCAAGGTGCTGCCCCCGGAAGGCGCAACGGAACGGTTTTCCGTTGGGAAGCGGTGGAATAACTCTTGTTTCTGAAAAGGTGATGAAGTCTTTGTGACTACTTTAACGCAAAGCTTAGCTGTCTTTGCATAAAAGAAAATCTCCTGTCATTCCGACATATTGAGAATGACAGGAGATTTTCTTTCTATTATATATAGGTGTATGGTCAGCCTTTCAGCGAATAGACCACATCCATTATCTTTTTCCCGAGCGCGTCAGCCTCTTCCATTGTGGAGGCTTCGCTATAGACGCGGATAATCGGTTCTGTGTTCGATTTGCGCAGGTGTACCCATTTGTCCGGAAAATCAATCTTCACTCCGTCAATGTCATTCACCTTCTCATTCTTATATAAGTCCTTCACACGCTCCAGAATGGCATCCACATTGGTAGCCGCATCAAGGTCGATACGGTTCTTGGCGATAAAATATTCCGGATAAGATCTTCTTATCTCGCTCACTTTCTTGCCCTCATGAGCGAGGTGACTCAGGAACAAAGCGATTCCGACAAGAGCATCTCTTCCGTAATGTGCGGCAGGGTAGATGACACCTCCATTGCCTTCGCCGCCAATCACAGCGTGCGTGTCTTTCATCTTCGTCACTACATTCACTTCGCCTACAGCCGCCGCATTGTACTCCGCTCCGTATTTCTCTGTGACATCGCGCAATGCACGGGTAGAACTGAGATTGCTCACGGTGTTCCCTTGTGTATGTTTGAGTACATAGTCTGCCACTGTCACGAGTGTATATTCCTCTCCATACATGGTTCCGTCTTCGCAGATAAATGCCAGACGGTCAACGTCAGGGTCAACCACAAAAGCTACATCGTGTTCGCCGCGTGACATCAGTTCCATAATGTCAGACAGGTTTTTCTCCAAAGGTTCCGGGTTATGTTGGAAGTCGCCGGTAGGCTCTGCATAGAGCGGAGTAATGGTCTGTACTCCGAGTTGCTGGAGAAGCATCGGCAGAATGATTCCTCCTACAGAATTGATGGAGTCGAATGCCACCTTGAAGTTTGCCTTGCGTATAGCTTCCACATCTACAAGGTCAAGCTTAAGAACCATGTCTATATGCTTCTGGTTGTATGTATTGTCTTCCGAATAATGACCTATGTGGTCAACGTCGGCATAGTCGAACTCTTCCGCCTCTGCAATTCGCAGAATCTCGTTTCCCTCTTCAGCATTAAGAAACTCGCCTTTCTCGTTCAGCAGTTTCAAGGCATTCCAGTGACGCGGATTATGACTTGCCGTGATGATGATGCCTCCGCATGCACCTTCCATTGCGACAGCGATTTCTGTGGTCGGTGTAGAGGCGAGACCGATGTTCACCACGTCAAATCCCATTCCCATGAGCGTTCCGCACACCACGTTCTTCACCATTTCGCCTGAGATACGTGCATCTCTTCCCACTACGATTTTGTTGGTGGTGATTTTTGTTGTGCGGCGGATGAAAGTTGCGTATGCAGATGTGAACTTTATAATATCAAGTGGATTCAAGCCCTCTCCTGCTTTGCCCCCTATGGTTCCGCGGATGCCGGAGATTGATTTTATTAATGACATACAGTTTGTTGATTTTATATTGATAAATAAGTTTATCTTCCTAACTGATAGGTTATTTCATAATAGCAAGGCAGCACATATCGCGATGCGTTGGTCGTTCCGGAAGAGTGCGGAACGATGATACGTACCTTGGCGGTTCTTCCGGCATTTCTTGTCAGGCGGATATAGTCGAGCGGCTTGAGCCATCCGGAAGGTACTGTCGAATTATAGGTCGATTGCATGTAGCCTTCTGTGAAGGAGGCCGTATAAGTTCTTCCCCTGTGTACATACTTACATAGCATCTTATCTACAATAGCCGGAGTATATATGTTGCTGCTTGTAGTGTCTCCGCCTTCAATGTCATATTCCAGATAGCGGCACAGAATCTGCTTGCTTACTGTACTGTCCGGAAATTCTTTCGACATTTCCACCATTGTCTGTCCCTCGCCTTTACGCACAATCTGCATATACACACCATCGTCTTCAAACAGGACAAACTGGTTCTGAGCTGTGTCTGTGATGGAATCTTGCGCATAAAATTCCGATTCGCTTATCACGTTGATTTTCCCTACAAAATCGTTGTTTTCAAGAAAACCGCGTATCGCTTTCTTTTCTTTGTCTTTCATGTCTGCGTATGTTTCGCCATTGTCGCATGACTGAAAGATAGTCATGGTTGTACCTGCAGTCACAAGGAATAATGCGAAAAGGATTAATTTCTTCATATATGTTATATTGTTTTGTGATAATGTTGTTTCCTGTTCTTTTTGCCGAACCGGAAAAGACTTAAAAGCTTTCCCTGATAATTTCTGCAAACTTACGGAAAAACGTCGGAATAAACGAAAAAATCGGAAAGAAAGGGATATTGACGGAGAGTATGTAGGCTTTTTTGCTTTAGAAGTTGCATGATTTTAATGTGCTTAGTGGTGCATCCGATATTTTCATGTGACTTTATTCGACAGACTCTTCCATCGAAAACATCTATCTAAAACAGGCAGAAATGCCATTTTCTAAAATGACAAAATGATATTTTCGCCCAAAATAAAAATTTAACACTTGAACTGATTTTTTGCTGATGGCAAAAAGATAAAATTTTTGATGTTAAGATAATGTGCTGATAATCAGTGAAATATAGAATTTTTTCAAAATGCTCAAAAAAAATGTCTCGGACGCAATTTTTTGAAGATTGTGAATGTTTTGATAATTTGTTGATTATTAATGTGCTATGGTAAATTCAACCGTTCACACTCCCAAACACCGCTTCAAATTCACTCATTTTTGAGTTCTTGTTCAGACACTCTTCCAAAACAGAGAATTACACATCTCTTAACATTTCAGCCGGAGCAAATTGCTTTTTTCTCCGCTCCCCACTGTTTTTTTCTTTACAGCGCGCTGTTTTCAAATTTTCAGCGCACAGTGGTGATTTTTCTACTGCGCTGAAAATGTGACGACAGTGCGCTGGAATTTTCAGAACTTAGTACTTTTTTTCCAATAACTCTTCTCCGGGTATAAATAAATGTAAAAGAACAGTTCAAAGATGAAACATAATTTCACAATTTGTGGAGGCTTTATGAAATGCGCGTAGAATCCCTGTTCTTCGAGAAAAGTTCATCGTGCTTCATTTTGGAGCGTTCCAGAGGGCTTGGAATTTTAACATTTGATAAAATCAGAAAGATAACATTATGGTATGTATTCTGAACTTTTGAGTTCTGTTTTCTAAAATAGGTTGTCAATTTGTCAGAAAGTTTTTTCTGCAAAAAAACGATGTCAAAAATTTTTTTATGGAGTCTGAATATAGAGTGAGATTTCTTCAAAATTGAGATTTATTTTTGCCGTGCTCTACTGGTTCGAGAATAATACGCATCGGTTTGTTGTAATTTTTTTGAAAGAAGATTCATAAATGGATTTTTAGACTCTGATGAATTTTTGATGCGTGTTTTATGACAATATAGGCTATGGGAATGTTAAAGTTAGAACTTCTAAAAGATTTTCTATGTAAATGTTTCTTGTTTACGAAACATGTTGTGTATTTTTGTGTTCAAAAATATATGTATGGCACAAAATGTATTCCGACTTGTTTTAACTGATGAGGCACAAGACTTTATTGAAAGTTTACCGGATGCGGTATCTTACAAAATATACTACAATATCAAACGTGTTGTAGGTGGAGAACGTAATAAGGAACTTTTTAAGAAGTTGGAAAATTCGGATATATGGGAATTCCGTACTTTATATAATAAAACAGCTTACCGTTTATTCGCTTTTTGGGATAGGGATAAAGAGACTTTGGTGATTGCCACTCATGGTATTATCAAGAAAACTCAAAAAACACCAAGTAAAGAAATTGCGAAGGCTAAAGCTATAAGAAAAGAATATTTCAAAAACAAGTAACTATGGCACGGATGAATCTTACTTCGTTGGATGATGTACTTGATAAACACTTTGGAAAGGTGGGTACTCCTAAACGTGATGCTTTTGAGAATGATGTAGATGAAGCATTGCACGCATATCGCTTGGGAGAAGCCATTAAGAAAGCACGTATAGAACAGAACTTAACTCAAGAAGAACTTGGTGAGCGCATTGGAGTTAGAAGGTCACAGATATCTCGTTTGGAACGGGGATATAGTATTACAATTCCAACAATGATAAGGGTTTTCAAGGCTCTTGGTGTTACGACTGCTTCTATAGATTTAGGTGCTGTGGGTAAGGTGGCTTTGTGGTAAATGTTATTCATGTACTCTGTAATATGGATTGAAAAAGGAGAATAAACCTTGGAAAAATGTATAAATGAGGCTGTAAGCATCAAAAAGTATTTTGTTTTTTTTCATTTCTCATAAAAAAGCTGTTACTTTGCATCCGCTTTGACGGAGCCGCTGTCTCGTAACATGTAGCCGGGCATGCTTCGTTGGAACCAAGTAACAATTTATAAAACAGTAAAATGGATTTAATTAAGGTTGCAGAAGAAGCCTTTGCTACAGGCAAAGAGTTCCCAAAATTTAAAGCTGGTGATACAGTCACTGTTGCTTACAAGATTATCGAGGGTACAAAGGAACGTATCCAGATGTATCGTGGTGTAGTTATCAAAATTTCAGGTCATGGTGTGAAGAAACGTTTTACAGTACGTAAAATGTCAGGCTCTGTAGGTGTTGAGCGTATTTTCCCTATTGAATCTCCGAACATTGACAGCATTACAGTCAACAAGATTGGTAAAGTTCGTCGCGCTAAGCTTTATTATCTGCGTAAGCTTACAGGTAAGAAGGCTCGTATCAAGGAAAAGTTGGTATCTACAAAGAAATAAATTTTTATTGTCGTGCGTTAGGCATGATAATTGGAATAGGAAGCATCCGTATCTTTTTTATACGAAAAAGATATGGGTGCTTTTCTTTTTATATATTGCAACCGCTTGTTGCATGTTCGATAGGGTGGCATTTTTATATTATGGACGGTAAACATCCTGTTTTTCTTAGAATCATTATTGCGCAAAGTATGACCACGGTACTGAGTATGCCTATCAGATTCTTGCTGCTTTTATTCTTGAAAAATAATACAAGGAATGCAATCAGGATGTATAATGTGATGACTTCTGCTATTGAAGGTTGCCATTCTATGACTGCGTATTTCCATGAAGAGATTTGGCTTACAATGGTGTTCATGGTTTGTGTCAGCCATTGTAATATATCCGTCAGCATCGCTTTTATGTTTTCTTGCCAACACAACATCCACCAGAAGGCTGCGACATACAGAATCAGCGAAGCCAGGACGCTGACAGCCAGATTTGAAAAAACGGAGAATGTGGGCAGGTAGTGAAAGCACAGACCGATTATCGGTGCTGTAAACAGGGTGCATGTGAGGCTTATAGCAACGGTTCCCCATAAATACCGGACAATGATGTTGCGTGTGGGGCAGAGGGCACAAAGCGGTTTGCCGCACACGCAGATTCCGGTCATGGAAATGAATGAAAGCTGAAAACCTAAGTCGAAGAGGGTGAGCGGATTGTAAATGAGCATGACAAGTGCAGCCAGGGCGCAGGAGTTCATGGATAGGGACTGGCGGCTTAATATGCTTGAGAGAATCATAAATGAACACATCAACGCGGCGCGCACGAGGGAGGGTGGCATTCCTGCCATCACTGTAAATATCCACAGACATGTCATGATAACAATGCGGACGATGCTTCGGTATCTATGTCTCAGAACTCTGCCCAACAGGAGAAACTCAAGAAGGGTGTAGATTATGGTGAGATGGAAACCTGAGAGTGCGAGTACGTGGCTGACTCCGGAACGTGAATACTTCTCTTTCATTTCTTTAGACAATCTTGCTTTGTGTCCGGAAGTCATGGACTCGATGATTGCAGCAGCATCGCCTTCAATACCGGCATTTGCGTATGCTGCTATTGCCTTGTTCTGTAACAGCCGGATGCGTGCCAGCAAATTTCTGTCTGCCGGTTCCGTATGTGTGACGGTGTATCCGTTTCGAGGCACATAGCAGGTTGCCGAAATACCGTTATAAAACAGGTATTTGTGATATTGAGAGAACTGATTGCCAATGGAGTCGGACGGAGTTGCAGAGGCTGATTCCGCATACTGGGGTGATGTGCTTTGCAGATGCCGTGCTTCGAATCTTATGCTGTCGCCGGGATGGAGTAGGCAGGAGGTCTCTGTACTGTCTCTTGCAATGTATGCCAATATCTGCTTTCCGTTTTCGCAATGTATCTTTACGCTCCATGTTTTTGGCTTTCTGGTAGGGCTTTCTGCGACTATCCCATGAAAAATAGTCCCTTTCTTCTCCGCTATCTTCCATGAAACATGGTCGTAGCTGTGCATGAATAATGTCATACCGGAGAAGAAAGCGAAAAGCATGGCGGTAATACCGAATCCTTTGCCTTGCTTTATTGGTGGTCTGGTCGGGTATGTCGTAAACAGAAAAACAAGCAGGGCGCATAAAATGGTGAATAGTACTGACATATTCAGAGGGATGAACCGGATACAAAAATTCGCCGTCACCATTCCTGCTATAAACGGAACGGTGAGGCGAACCATAGGGTATAACTGCGGGTTCATTGACAGTAACTATTTTGCAAGGCGCGCTCTTCTTATAATTCCCCCTTCGTTGCCGAACCGGGTTCAGAGATTGCGCAGCAATGAGATTCTTTCTTCCGGAGAATCGGCTTTGAACACATAGCTTCCGGCAACGAGTACATCTGTTCCAGCCTCTGCCAGTCTTTTGCCCGTGTCGGCATTGACTCCTCCGTCAGCCTCGATAAGGGCTTTGGAGCCTGTACGCACAATCAACTCCTTCAATGCTCTCACTTTCTCGATGGAGTGTTCTATAAACTTCTGTCCGCCGAATCCCGGGTTTACGGTCATGAGCAATACCATATCCACATCACGTATGATTTCTTCGAGCAGACATACCGGAGTGGAAGGATTAAGTGTTACTCCCGCTTTCATTCCCGCCTCATGAATCTGTTGTATGGTGCGATGGAGGTGAGGGCAAGCCTCATAGTGTACATTCATCATCATAGCTCCTAATGATTTCACTTCGTTAATGAACTTCCCGGGATCTACAATCATAAGATGCACATCCAGTTTCTTGGTACACAATTTTGCCACTGCTTCAAGGACTGGGAATCCGAAACTGATGTTCGGCACGAACACACCGTCCATAATATCTAAGTGGAGCCATTCAGCTTCACTTCTGTTTATCATTTCGATGTCCTTCCTGAGGTCTCCGAAATTGGCTGCGAGTAGCGAAGGGCTGACAATTTGCATAGAATATGAATTAAAAAATTTAATATTGGGTTATATGTAAGTTTCCGCTGTTCGACTTCAGAATGTCTTCAAAAGCCGCCGCATCGCTTAGTCAAGAGTGAAAGAAGTTTCACCAATCATCTGCTTGTCTGCAAAGATGAACAGTTTATATGTTCCGGCTTCAAGATATTCTTCTACATCCCAGTAGAGAGTGATGCTTTGTTCTTCGCCGTTGTATTCAATATACTTCTTTACAGAATAGTCGAGTTTGGTATTTTCGTATTCAAATGTGCCGTCAGAATTTTTAAGGATGGAATTGTCAGGCTTGAGAATACGCGCATATATAATTCTCTGACCATTCTTTGCCGTTACATTTTTGGCAATGGTGAATCCAAAAGCTATTTTCTTGACGTCTTTTACTTTCTTTGCCGTTTTGCCTCTCTTGTTCTTCGGTGTCACCCAGAATCCGGTGGCATCGAGCTGAGAAGCCAGCTCGACTTTGTCCTTCAACTGGTTGCGCTCATTCGACAGATTGTTTATCCGACTTGTCGCTTGGTTATATTGTGCCTTTATCTCCGTGTTCTCCGTAATAAGAGCTTGATTGAGACGGTTGAGGGAGTCAACTTGCACAATGTAGTGTTGCAACACTTTACGTAGAGAAGCAATCTCTTTTTTCAGACGTCGTATCTCTGCCGCATTGGATGCTTTGGTGTTTTGCAGTTCTTCAAGCAGTTGCTGGGTATGTCTGCGCTCCTCTTCAATCTGTGCGATAAGAGAATCATTCTTCAGTTGCTTCTGAAGTTCACCATACTGTATGTCAAACTGCTTGTATTGGTCTTCCATTTCCTGCTTGTTGAGTTCGGCAAGCTCTTGCAAGACATTGTTCTCCTCGCTTTTCTCGATTAATATGTATGCAAGCAGTCCGCCTCCGGCTATCAGCAGAGAGATGACAATACCTGCCACCATACCGCTTATCAGCGACTTGTCCTTCTCCTTCACCACATATTTCTTGTCCGTATTCTGATTTTTTTCGTGTAAATGTGTATTTTCCTGTTCCATAATAGATTGTTCTTGATTTGATGCAATTTATTCTTTGCAAACTTACGCAAAATACTCGGATAATCGTTAGTCTCTCGTTAATTATTTCTATATTTGCCATTATAAAAAAACATTTTTTATGCTGAAACAGAAGATAACGCCGACAGAGGCTGTAGAGGTGAGAGATATATTCAAATCTTGTAAGAATGTGGTTATATGCACACATACGTCGCCCGATGGAGATGCCATCGGTTCGTCGCTTGCACTTGCTGAATTTTTGAAGAGGAAAGGAAAGAGTGCCACTGTCATTGTGCCGAACTATTTTCCTGATTTCCTGAAATGGATGAATGGCGCGGACAGCATTATGCTTTATGACAGACAGCGCGGTCTTGCCAATAGCTTTATAGGTATGGCGGATCTTATCTGCTGCCTCGATTTCAATTCGTTGAGCAGAATTGATGAACTTGGTGAGGCGGTGGCGCATTCAAGGGCGAAGAAACTCATGATTGACCATCACCTTTCGCCTGACAGATTCTGTGACGTCACCATTTCGCGTCCGGAAGTGAGCAGCACATGCGAACTCCTGTACCGCGTGTTCGATGCCATAGGGGCGACACAACATGTCAATCTTCATTGTGCGGAAGACCTTTATGCCGGAATGTGTACAGATACCGGAGGATTCACCTACAATTCCAATGACCCGGACATCTTTCTTATCATAAGTGAACTGATGAGAAAAGGCATTGACAAGGACTTGATTTATCGTAAGATCTACAATAACTACACCGTAGATCGCTATCGTCTGATGGGATACATCCTGTATGAAAAGCTCGAAGTGTTCCCCGACACTCATTCTTCCATTTTCCATCTTACAAAGGAAGACCTTAAGAGGTTTCACTATCTCAAGGGGGATGCCGAAGGAGTGGTGAATATGCCTCTGTGCATCAAGGGACAGAAGTTGTCGATTTCGTTGCGTGAGGATACGGATAAACCTCTTGTGTGGGTATCGCTTCGAAGTGTCGATGATTTCCCTTGCAACCGCATGGCGGAAGAGTTTTTCAATGGGGGCGGGCATCTTAATGCTGCCGGAGGAAAGCTTTCGTGCTCTGTCGATGAGGCTTTGGAGATAGCCAAGCGTGCGATAGAGGCTTATCGGGATATGCTTTGCGATGCACAACCTCAATAAACCGAATCTATTTCAAGCTTCGTAAGATTATCAGAAGCTGTTCCTTTTAATTTTATTATAGTTGTGTGGGTGTCTTCGACGGTGAAATCTGTCGAAGACACCCATTTCAAAATTGATAGATACCTGTAAATATTCCCACAAAGAAACACTGAATTTCTTAGCTGTATTCTTGCAAAATGTTCAAAAAAAATCACTTTTTTATCACAGTAAGCGTGTCACTAAAATGATTAAAATTCTAATAAATAGAAAGTAAATCTCCTGTTCTACTATCTTTTTGCTACTCTGAAATTTTAACATTCAAAATTGAAAAAAACGCGATTTTTCGGGCTTTTTTCGAGCGAGAGGAGGTTTTGTTGAAAAATACGCTTATTTTTGAAATTTCTGAAAGCAACTGTCAAATGTGAAATAGTGTTTCGTTTTTAGACGGATTGTTTACATTTATTTATTTCCTGTGAAGAGTTCTTGGGAAAAACTACTAAGTTTTCAAATTTTCAACGCACTGTTTTTTCCGCCACGGCGCACTGCAATTTTATTTTCAGCGCACTACAATTTTAATCGCTTAGTAGTTTAGAGAAATTTTCAGTGCGCTGTCGCTGAAAAAACTCTTGGGATTGAAATAAAAAACGGTTCATCCAGAATTTTATGTTAATGGATGTAAAATTCTCTATTTGCCCAAAAATCCGTACAAAAACAAGTGAGGAAATCAAAAATTGACATGAATCAAGTGTTCTAAAAGATAACATACAGAAAATCAGCTATTTACTATTTTGATTAGAGAGGTTGATTTTTAAGGTAAAACTGCAACCTCTTTTATGGATGTTATTTTGTTGATTTACAGAATATTAGTAAAATCAGTCTGATTTTACCAAATGTAAATAAGTGTTTCAATTGTTAATTTTCTGCCTTTGGCGAAAATCAATGTGTCAAAATTTAGAAAGTGACAGGAAGGTGAGTTTAGTGGCAGTAAAAAACATCGCCATATACTTAATGAGGTTGGCGATGTGTAGGATGGACATTATGATAGACATATTGAAAAAGAGCAAAGAGACATTAGATTATCTTTGCATGATAATATTTGATTGTGTGTAAATATTATTCATTCATGGTTGTTCAAAGTATCAATTTTCACAGCCATACAAAAATCATGGTTATGAGCACGCAAAAGTATAATTTTTGCGATTATAACCACGGTTTTGACAAAAAAATTACAGAAGTCATCTGCCATACAAAATAATTCTGTAATTTTGTCTTTGGTGAACATAGCGATTATTGTTTGTAATTCTTTGTTTTTTTAGCATTATAAGGTTACAATGTTTTTCGCAGACCGCCAAATTTGCAGATAATAATAATTTATTTAACTCACGTTAATTTAGATACTTATGGACAATCTTGATTATATGAAAGCTTTTGGCAAGTGGCTATGCTCCATCGCTCCAAATCCAATGGTGAAATCTATGATACATGGTTCGATGAGTGCTATGTATCAGCGAGATTATGTCATTGTTACCAATCTATGCAATGGATTTTTATATCTTCCTGAAATATCTATGTCCAATATCGAAGGAGCAAAAGAACACTATAAGGAATTTAAAAAATTTGCTTTAGAGGTTGCTCCATTTTCTGACGAGATAAAGAAAGGACTATCAAGTCAAATAGATTTGAATGCCGAGGACTTAAGACAACAATGGATTAATACTCTCAACTATCGCGGTATTCGGATAAATAACTAAAGTTATGTCAACACTAAGCGAACTCTATATAGCGATGGAGAATCTGCGTAAGCTTAATCTCACCATTGATGAACGGCTGAAACAGGAAGCCGCCAAACTTGAAGAGGATCTCATTCGAACTGAGATTCTCCCGAATTTCACAGAGAAGATAGCGCTTCTATGACATAGCAAACTGTCCCTAAAGGAGTTCAAATATAAGTCAAAATCTACATATTTAAATATCTTTTAGAATTATATTTCAAGATGAACACAAAAGTCTATGTCGATGGCGGTATTGTAATAAAGACTCCTTTCTTTAGGTATTTAGATGCAGGGGCTTTATTCCCTACACCTCCAGAAGGAGCCGAGATCATTATTCCAAATGATGAAATTGATGGATATAAATGTTTGATTATTACAGAGGACAGTGCTCCTTCATTTTTCAAGGGATATTATGCAAAAGGAGGATTTGCTACGATTTGTCAGTTGGCTCCATTTTTTGATTTAACAATAAATAAATGCTTTGTATCCTTTGAAGAAAAAATAGTTGAAGCCGTTGAGTTGCTTGAACATAATGATGTTTATCCCCCGACCAGGCAAAACCTATATCGTCTGACATTATTATCAGTCGTAGCGTCCTTAGATACACTAATAAGTGACTTAATTCTTTATATTTCCACAAAAGACCGGTCTTGCTTTCTAAAAATTA
Organism: Bacteroidaceae bacterium; assembly: GCA_017621515.1. Taxonomy (GTDB): domain Bacteria; phylum Bacteroidota; class Bacteroidia; order Bacteroidales; family Bacteroidaceae; genus RGIG8745. Next base: position 6,700 of record JAGASY010000082.1, on the reverse strand, counting down.
TTGGTCATCTCGGACTTAGTAGTAAAAGATGTTTTCAACTGATGGCGAGAATTAACCAAATGTGGTGTGATAATATTATTGATTCTGCAGAACAAGAGGTTATAAATTTAATCTTGAGAAAGTCATATAGCTCCCTTGACGAGATTAAGAATATTTTAAAAGATATATATAGTCTTTCAATTGTTTCTCCCGTCGGGTTGAAAGAAATCATAGAAATGCGTCATCTAATAGCTCATAGAAATGGAAGAAGAAAAGATGGAACAAATATAGATTTAACTAAGGAAACTCTTATTGCAAAGATTGCAGTTGTTAAGGAGTTTTCGGAGAATTAAAGCAGAAATTGGTACTACAAACGGGAATATGACATACCGTATATTTATAAAGAAAAAGTATTTACGATATTAAAGTAAATTTTAAATGGATAATGGACAGATTATATTATTTCAGACGCAGGGTGGAGAGACGAAGATAGAGGTTCGGCTCTCCAATGAGACTGTATGGCTTACTGCTGACCAAATGGCCGAGTTGTTTCAGCGCAACAAGTCAACCATTTCACGACATATTAAAAACGTGTTTGAAAGTGGTGAATTACAGCGAAATTCAGTTGTTGCAGAAAATGCAACTACTGCTTCTGATGGGAAAACATATGTAGTCGCATATTATAATCTTGACATGATTATCAGCGTGGGGTATCGTGTCAACTCGCATCGTGGTGTGCAGTTCAGGCAGTGGGCTACGCAAGTTCTGAAAGAATATATGATTAAGGGCTTCGTGCTTAATGATGATTTGCTCAAAAACGCTGGACAAGGGAACTATTTTGATGAACTGTTGGCTCGCATCCGCGACATACGCAGTTCGGAGAAGGTATTCTACCGCAAAGTGCTGGAGATTTATGCTCTCAGCATAGACTATGACCCTCGTACATCCATTACCCAACAGTTCTTCAAAACAGTACAGAACAAGATGCACTTTGCTGCCCACGGGCATACCGCCGCAGAGGTAATCTATGATAGAGCTAATGCAGAGAAGGATTTCATGGGTTTGACTTCATGGCGAGGAGCTATGCCAACCAAGCATGAAGCGGAGATTGCGAAAAATTATCTTTCGGAAGATGAAGTCGATATGCTGAACCGTATTGTCAACCTATACCTCGACTTTGCCGAGCTACAGGCCAAGAGTCACGTGCCGATGTACATGAAAGACTGGATTCAAAAGCTCGACGACTTCTTGAAATTATCGGGTAAAGAATTGTTGAATCATGCCGGATGCGTGTCTGCCGAAGTTGCCAAACTGAAAGCCAATGAGGAATACGATAAATTCCATGAGCGTACCCAATACCAGCTATCCCCGGTCGAAATCCACTTCCTCGAAGCCTTTGAAGCGGAAAGGAAACGACTCAGTGGCAAAAAATCATAATTCCATGTGTTATGCCACGACATTGACAATGTAGTTTGCCGTTTGCTAAATAACAAAAAGGAGATGATAAAGGGTGTCTCCTTTTTGAATTTTCGCCACCTTCTATTTCTTGAAAGATTGAATAAATAGAAGGTGCTTTGGGGCTTAGGATTTCAAATACATCCATAAAAAAATGAAAGCTAATACGTATATTAATATATATATAATGATGAAAACATTTAGTACCTTTCTAATTATATTCAGAAAACGAGGATAAGAATGCAGTTTTTTCTTTGTCATTACTTTTAGGATTAAAACGAAAAATCCGTATATAGGATCAAGCCACCACGTTGTCAAATCATCAATAGTTACAGTCTTAAAGTTCCAACTATTTGCTGCGGCAATTCCTAAATAAATGCAGCCTATATATAGTGCATAAGGAATGATAGCTGTTTTCAAACCGTGGTACTTAAGCGAAACAAAGGCGTAGAACCAACTATATATCATCGTATATGTCAAGATGCAAATTTCTAAGAAAATTGCCCATATTCCAAACTTGCCCCAATAAAGTTTAATTCCTAATAAGCTTACAAGCAACTCGATTGCGATTCCAATAAACAATTGGATAAAATAAAATCTGATTCCCTTCATTGTGGCAGTAGAAAATTTTGAGAGAATCGTATATGCGTTTTCTTTCATCGTTTTTCTTATTTGTCTTTTTGATATAGATTGCGAATGCCGCTTTATTTTTTGTTGTCCAAATAGGCGAAAATTGTTTTTCTGTTATGCAAGAATAAAAACTTCCAATTGAATCTCAGAGATGAAGAATAGTCTTAAAAAGAAAAGGTCTTCATTGCTGAAGACCTTCTTTGGTGATCCGCTTGGGGCTCGAACCCAAGACCCCAACATTAAAAGTGTTGTGCTCTACCAGCTGAGCTAGCGGATCTGCCTTTTGTAAAAGCTTGCGGGAAAGTTGCGGAAACTTTTTGAATATCCCTTTCTCGTAAGCGGTTGCAAAGGTACGCTATTTTTGTGAACCAACAAATTTTTAGACGCTTTTTTTTTCTTTCTGTTGGATTTTTACCGCGTTTTTATTCGTTTGAATCCCCTTTTATAGGCTTTTTATGCAATAAGATGGCATTTTCTTCGTCTTGTTCACGCAGGATATACCTTTTATAATATGATATAATAAGAGTGGTCAGAGGCAGGGCGATGATGAGTCCAATGAATCCCAAAAGACTTCCCCAGATGGAAAGTGACAGCAAGATGACCGCGGCATTAAGTCCTGTGACATGACCCATTATTCGTGGAGTAAGAAACCAGTCCTGTATCGCCTGCACTACAATGAACACAATTGCCACAGCAAGAATAATTCCCCAGAAGTTCTCTCCCGTGTCATGCGCTTTCAGCAAAGCCAATATGATTGCAGGGAAGATTCCGACTCCCTGAAGATACGGCACAAGGTTAAGAACCCCGATAAACAATCCGAGAGGTATGGCAAGCGGGAAGTCTATGATGACAAAACCGGTTGCAAACAAGATGCCCACCAGAAATGCGATAAGGGCTTGTCCCCGGAAATATGCATTCATGCTGTGTTCCACATCGAGGATCATTCCTTTCACAAATTTGCGCTGCTTGCGGGGGACAAGATGTAGCACACCTCTGTTTATATGCTCATAGTCCATCAAGATGAAGAACAGGTATATGATGGCGATGAGTGAACAGATGAATCCTATCAGTGCATTGACCGACGAAGACACCAGACTTATAAATTGGGGTATCCGTTCTTCAAGAAAAGATGTCAAGTCCTTGAAACTAATCATCTCCGACAGACTCTTTATGTTTATGTTCTGTTTAAGATAGCGTTCCACTTCCACAGGGATGATTGATGTGGCATTTTCTGAAGAAACGTAGCTTATCACAATGTCCTTCAGCCTTACGACTTCATCGATTATCGGCGGAATGAGAAACCAGCAGGCAATGGACAGCACCGTGGCAATCAGAAGCAAGGTCACGATGATGCTTAACGACCTCGATTTCAATTTGCACTTGTACTGAAAAAAACAGACGACAGGATACAGCATATATGCCACAATCCATGCCACGAAGAACGGTGCCAGTACATTGCTCAACCGGTTGAGGAGCAGGTATGCTAACACTACAATTATGATGGCTGTCATGCCACGGACAAATTTGTCGAATGTGATTTCTTTTCCCATTTTCATATCTGTTGATTTACTTTCACGAAAGTACATTTTTTTTGTCAAAAAGAAGTCCAATCTATACATTAAAACGGCATTTCTTGTCAAAAAGACGGGTTTTTGCAATAAAAGTGAGGTTATATTTGCTTTTATTTCTACATTTGCGACAATATTTTAACTACTTTCATTTATAATTCAGCAGATATGGGAAAACTTTATGTTGTGCCTACACCGGTAGGGAACATGGAAGATATGACATTCCGGGCTGTCAGAATACTGAAAGAGGCAGATTTGATTTTGGCAGAAGACACTCGCACTTCGAGTGTGCTGCTTCATCATTATGAGATACATAATGAACTTCTTTCCCATCATAAATTCAATGAACATCAGACTTTGCAATCTGTCATTTCGCGTCTGAAGGGCGGGGCGGTTGTGGCACTCATCAGCGATGCCGGTACTCCCGGAATCTCAGACCCCGGTTTCCTTCTTGTGCGTGAGTGTGTCAGAAACGGCATTGAAGTGCAGACACTTCCCGGTGCAACGGCTTTCGTTCCGGCATTGGTCTCTTCCGGTCTTCCTGACGAGAAGTTCTGTTTTGAAGGATTTCTACCCCAGAAGAAAGGCAGGCAGACACGGCTTGAGCAGCTCAAAGAGGAGCCACGCACGATGATTTTCTATGAATCTCCTTATCGCTTGTTGAAGACGCTCCAGCAGTTTGGCGAGGTGTTCGGTGCGAACAGACAAGTCTGTGTGTGCCGTGAGATTTCCAAGATACACGAGGAGTGTGTCCGTGGCACGATAGAAGAAGTCATTCGCCATTTCACGGAGACGGAACCGAGAGGTGAAATCGTGGTTGTTCTGGCAGGGCTTGACAACGGGGAAAAGCCGGTGAAGGAGAAGAATCTGTCAAAAAACAAATATAAAAACGCTTCATCGGAAAACAATTGACTTGGCTTGTTTGTTTATTGATAAATAAAAAAATGTATAATTTTTTGTTTGTCTATACATAAATAACGGAATAATGAATTTTAAATATTGACTATTATGAAGAAAATGCTTTTTATGGCAGCTTGCCTTGCTTTGCTTGCCTCTTGTGGACAGACCGGAAAGTCGGAAAGTGAAAGCGAAAGAGATTCTTTGCAGAATGTCATCAATCAGAAGGACTCTGAGCTTAATGAGATTATGAATGCGTATAATGAAATCCAGAACGGATTTACTCTTATCAATGAAGCGGAAGGACGCATCAATTTGATGAGTACAAATGCGGAAGGGAACAACTCTGCTGAAAACATACGCGAGAACATGGAGTTCATTCAGCAGACACTTACTGAGAACAAACGTAAGATAGAAGAGTTGCAGAATAAGCTCAACGCAAGCTCTATCAATGCGGCAAAGATAAAGGAGGCCGTAGCCAAACTGACCGAGCAACTCAATGCCAAGAACAGGGAAATTGAGGAACTTCGCGCCCAGCTTGCCGAGAAGGATGTACAAATAGCCCAGCTTGGCGACTCCGTTTCTTCGCTTGTCTCTGCAAATAAGTCTATACAGGAGAAGAGCGACATGAATGAGGAAATTGCGCGCAATCAAGACCAACAGCTCAACACGGCTTGGTATGTGTTCGGCACCAATAAGGAACTGAAGGAGCACAATATCCTTGTCAAGGGCGATGTGCTTGCCACTACAGATTTCGACAAGGAATACTTTACAAAGATTGATATCCGCAAGACTACGGTCATTCCTTTGTCATCAAAGTCGGCAAAGATACTGACCACTCATCCGGCCGGTTCTTATTCTCTGCTTAAAGATGCGAGAGGCGAATACACACTCCGCATCACAGATGCCGGAAAGTTCTGGAGCGTGTCGAAATATCTGGTTATAAAGGTGAAATAATATGTCTAAACTGTTAGCATTGGCTCTTGTCTTCTGCTCTGCCCTTACGGATGTGTGTGCGCAGAAAGTGGAATGGCAGCCTACGGGGGTATGGCCCTTTGTACATCGCCGCTTTGAAACGGCAACGGTGGTTTCCGGCTTTGTCAAGCCCCATAAAACTGTTGTGCCGTGTAATATACACATCGGCAATCAAACCCTGTGGTATGTGCAGAATGACACACTTATGGAGGCGATGCCCGGTTCCGTTCTCAGGGTCGAGTTCTCGGATGGTGTGTATATTCCTGTATGCGGAAACAAATTCGGGAAAATAATACGTGAGGACTCTATCGGAGGCAGTCTGGCACGTGTAATAAAGGTAGAGGAAGTGGATTCACGGGAATTGAAGCGTAATACACTTGAAAATTCTCAGGTCACATCCTCCATGCTTGCGTCTGCCGGAGGACTGTTTTCTTCTCTCGCAGCACGGATTTCAGATGCGAATGCCGGCATAAAAGCAGAAGAACAACCGATACCGCTCAATTACTTGTACTATTTCGTATATAAGAATGAGGTTTTCGAGGCTTCGGAGCGGAATATTCTGAAGCATATAGACCCTGCCCGAAAAAAGGAATACAAGGCTTTTACTCGTTCTGCAGAGGTTATATCCAAGAATGAGTCTTCTATAATGAAGATTTGGGAGAACTTTTTCTTGAGATAGCTCGGCTCTATATTTATAGATTGTTCATGCTTTCGGGCGCGAGAATTTTTCCGTAAAACGGTGTGGTGTGCGGAAAGATTCTTGCGCCTTTCTTTGTTGTGTTTAGGAGTTGTTTTTAATTTTATTTGTTATAGTCTGTCGGATGCATCCACTGAAAATAGCAAAAACCGAGTTTCCCAATTTGACAAAATGATATTTTCGCCCAAAATGAAAATTTAACACTTGAAGTGATTTTTTGCCGACGGTGAAGAGACAAAAATTTTGCTGCTAAGATAAGTGTTTGACAATCAATTAAATACAAAATTTTCAAAAACGCTCAAAAAAACGCGCCGGACGCAATTTTTTGAAATTTCTGAATGTTTTGGTAATCTACTGAGTATTAATATGTTATGATCTACTTTGCCATTTTCACCCTCAAATCATCCCAAAAACTCATTCACTTTTCAGCTTCTGTTCAGACATTCTTTCAAAACAGAAATTATACACTTCTTAACAATTCAGCCGAAGCAAACTGTCT
>JAGASY010000002.1 GCA_017621515.1 Bacteroidaceae bacterium | reverse complement strand
GTGGCAAAAAAAACAGTGCGCTGAAAATATGACGGCAGTGCGCTGAAAAATTGAAAACTTAGTACTTGTTTTCAAAAGGCTCTTCACCGAAAGTAAATAAATGTAAAAGAACCGCTCCAAAACGAAACACTATTTCACATTTTCCGGCGACTTCAGAAAATGTGCGTAGAATCCCCGATTTCCGATGAAAGTTCGGCGCGCCTCATTTTGGCGCGTGCCAGAAGGGTTGGAATTTTAACATTTGATAAAATCAAAAAGAAAGTTTTATTATGCAAAATGTGAAAAATAGAAATTAAAGCCATAGAACATGCTGTCGTTTTGTCAAATTCTATTTTCGACAAAAAAACGATGTCAAAAATTTTTTTATGGGGACTTTTTTTGGCTGTCTTCGACAGACTCCTGTTTGACACATGAAGTACCTTGTTGAAAATATTCCTATATGATATTATGTATGGTATTACTACATCCTTGAGTGCAGTAATATTCTAAACAATCAGTCACCTCCTCCGCTCATATTCTCTTGCATTTGATTATCACGTGGCTTCCGTCCGCCAAAGTGGTGGCGAACAGATATGTATCGCCGCCTTCTGCCAGTTTCATCTTTTTACGCAGTTCGCTGACTGTTGCCGGAAAGTTCCTGACAGTGAGATTTGCCTTTTTTTCTCCACTCATGAACCGTTTCAGCTCTTTCTTGGAGAACGAAGTGCATGCTTCTATCGTGAATTTGCGTCCCGGAAAATCTTCGTGCAGGTCATCGGATGTGTAGAGATGGCTGCTCGGATGTAGCTTGTCCATGCGGAACCTTGATGCAAGCGACTTGAATGCACTGGCTTTCATAACTGAAGCGTTAGGTTCGTAGAGGAATCTTTCCAGTGTGTCGGTGTATCTGCATACAGCTGTCCGTTCTTCCTCGCTGGTGAATGAAAATTCTGCCACTCCTTGTTGCGTGATATTGGTGCAGAAGATGCGTGGAGTGTATTCCCAGATGCAGTCTTCTGACAGCAGGAATAGGGTTTCTTTGCATTCTCCATCTACACTCACCACGTGGATTTCCTTTATCCCCTTCAGTTCGCGTCCGGCAGAAGAGAGGTCGAGCATCGGTGAGAGCTTAATCATCACGATGTCCGCCCTCGCAAGCAGTGTGTCGTTCAGTTCTGTCACATCGGGGGTGCAGTCTTTTATGGCAACGGTCTTTCCTCCGTGACTGTCGCGCCGCGCCGGATCAATATAAATAAGATTTTGATGTGGAATGGAAGACAGGGCTTTCTCGCTGTCGCCGTGGATGATTTCAAGATGGTGTATGTCCAGCAGCGGAAGATTCGTGGAGGCAATATCACACAGTTCTTTCTTTTGCTCCACGAATATGAGTCTATCGAAACATCTTGCCATCATGGCAGCATCGACTCCAAAGCCTCCCGTGAGGTCTGCCATTGAGGACAATGCGCACGGACAGGAGGAAGCTTGTAGGTTGAAAATCCGCTTCAGGATGTGCCGTTTGTATTCCGCGGTGGCTTGTGAGGAGCATTGTTCGAGAGACAGATGCACGGGATAGACAATGCCTTCGGTGGCAGCCCACAGCGGCAGCTTGTGCCTTGCCGACTGCCAGCCGCTTATCTGCACGACTGCGCCCGGCACATCTATGTCGGGATAACGTCCGGCGCGTAATGCCAGTTCCCGGACATCATCTTCTCTGTGGTCTTTTATGAATTGTTGGAAAAGAGTCATTGGATAGAGAATTAGGAATATTGAAAGGGGAGCGTCGGATGGAGGAATAGCTCTCCGTCATCTGATAGGTTTTCTGCCTTCCGCCTTCACTTGCTTTCTGGTCTTCAGATTGAAATGCCACCATTCTGTTTTCAGTACCTTGAATCCGCCGGCGGACATCACGCTACGGAGCAGCCGCCGGTTGTCTGCCGCCTCTTGAGTTAGCATTCCTGTCCTCAGCATTTCTTCTTCATATTCGGGATGTGCAGCGCGTCCCATGTAGTCAACCAGAGTTCCCATAGGGATGCTGTCTCCGTTTTCGTCGCAGATGCTTATATCTACGGCAAAACCATAGTTATGCAGCCCTCCTCCGTTAGCAGGGTTGCTTACATAGATGTTCTTGGAGGTGCCTTTAACCACATCCCACATTTTTTGTTGTATGGACATCGGGCGTGCAGCATCATATATGATAAGACTCCATTGCGGATGCCTTCTTTTCAGTTCTTTCTGCGCCTTGGCAAGAGCTTCGGCAGCCAGCGGATGCAGGTATGCCTCCTTGAGGTCTGTATATAAGACCTTGCCTGTGAAGTTGTCCGGACGTGAATACATAAGGCTGATATGGATGGTGGAGTCATAGTCCGTCACATCCACATACCCTTGTTTTTTCATGCTCTGTGCAGTGCGGCTTGGTTGCTGTGCAGAAACATGTATTGGCAACCAAAGCATTGCCGTGATGAGCATGATGTTTTTGATATTTAGAATGTTCATTTTTGTGCTCCTGAATATGAAGAATATTTCTTCGGCAAAGTTAGGGATTTTTCTTTAGAAATGGTTTTATGAGTGGTGTATTCGATAGTATAAGTGGGTGTATTTGACAATGTATCTCTTAGGACATGGAGGAATCTATGAAAACATTTACAAAAGAAAGATATGGAGGAATAACTAACGAATACACTTACGATTGGCAAGCATTCAAATAAAACAAAAAATGCTTCCAAACGCGACATGGCATCAGAAGCAGCATAAAATATAAAGAGTCGTGCCGACCTTTGCCCAAAGCAAAGACAGATACGACTCTTTTTTTACTTGTCACCAAGGGATAGCATGTCTGACTATCAAAACTGTTTCTGTAGAATCAGGCAAAGTACACCTCTGTTTTTTTAGCTTAAAAATAATAGCATACATTCAAATAGAGCTGTCTCTTTCCCGTGTCAGCATCTGTCTCCAACTCTATTTTATTTTCTCTGGCAAGCCATCCTACAGCCGCATAAAAGTCCGGTTCTGTAAGACCGGATGCCTGACGAAGGCGCTCACATGTCCAATACTGACTGTCATGATTCTCATCCATAAGTCTCCACAACTTACCGGCATTTGTTCCAATTACTCCTTTATCCATAATATCACGATTTTATTGGTTAATATGCTGCAAATATAACATTTAAAAATTCATTCCATAAGTTTTTTCGCGTTTTTAATGACACAAAAGGAGCCAAAAACGCTTCTTTTGTACCTTTGTACGACATTATTCGCAAAAAGGCACAAAAAAAGCGTTTGTTAGGTTCTATCCGTCTCCGGACAAAACCTGACAAACGCATTCATATCATGCTCCGTAAATATTTTATTTACAGAGTTGCATCATAAAGATTCTTACATTCGTCCTCCTCCAAGGGCATTGTAAAGAGTGATGATACTCTGAATCTCAGCCACTCTGTTAGCTGTTTGTGACAGTTGTGCACTGAGCAAACTCTGACGAGCTGTCAATACATCCAGATAAGTGGTCGTACCATGCTCCATGAGAAGTTCTGTACTGTTGAGAGCAGTCTGTAACGACTCGACTTGCTTTTCAATCATCACTTTCTTGTCGCGGCTTGTCTGATAAGCCATGAGAGCATCATTTACTTCCGAACCGGCTTTCAGCAATGTCTGCTGGAAAGAAAGCGATGCCTCTTCTTGCTGTGCCTTAGCTATCTTCAGCTGTGCAGTAAGCTTGCCTTGCGCAAAAAGCGGTTGGGTAAGCGATGCGACAGCAGACGCAAGGAACTTTCCCGGATTGACAATCATGCCGGCAGAATTTGTCCATCCTGCACTACCGCTGAGGGTAATACTTGGATAGAATGCTGAACGTGCTGCATTTGTAGTATAAAAAGCACGTTCAAGCGCACGTTCCGCCATACGTACATCCGGACGGCAAGACAGCATCTCAACAGGCACTCCCACAGAGAAACTGCTTGGGAACTTTTGTGTTGCCAGAGTTCCGCGCTCATATTTGCGAGGAGTCTCAGCAAGCAACAAAGCAAGACTGTTCTCTGTTTGGTTGATCTGTTCCTTCAAGGAGAGCACAGAAGTCTGTACATTATAATATGCAGCTTCCATTTGTGAAACGGCAGCTTCATTAGCCATACCGGCTTCCATCAATGCACGTGTAGAAGCGACAGTCTCTTTCCAAGCATCAGCTGTTTGCTGGGAGATGGTAAGTTGCTCATCGAGCATGAGAAGAGTGTAATATATATTTGCCACTCCGGAAATCAGCTGTGTGCGTACAGCCTGCTGATAATCCTTGTTTTGGGCAAGCACAGCTTTAGACTGCATCTTTGCGTTGCGGATTTTACCGAAAGCATCTAATTCCCAACTTGCTGTAATAGGAATTGAATATGTCTGAGTAGCCTTGTTGCCATCAAAGCTGCTGACTGTTCCACTTGGTGTGAAAGCAAATGAAGGCAGATAGGCAAGCTTGGCTGCAAGCAGAGAAGCTTCCGCTTCTTCCACACGCAATTGAGCGGTCAAGTAGTCGGTGTTATTCTGTAAAGCTTGTTCGATAAGAGCCTGAAGCTTCGGGTCTGTAAAAAGCTCATGCCAGTCCATATATCCAAGACTGTTTGTATCCTCAGCCTCCGATGCCATTTGCACACCTTCCGCTTGCGAAAGGTGCTGCTTGTCACCATAGAGGTCGTCAGCTACAGAAGTTTCAGGTTGATATTTTGTATATATGCCACAACTGCTGAAAAGAACAGTTGCTATGATTGGCATAATAGATTTCTTCATATTCTTAGTCCTGTTTTTTATTCTCTAATTTATTCTTACGCATTTGTTCTCTACGTTCCTCCAAACGCATAGTCTGGAAGTCCTCTTCAAACTTCTCCTTGCGGAAACGTTCATGCCAATATTCAAATATGATATAGAATGCAGGGACCACAAAGAGGAGGGCAAGAGTACCGATAGCCATACCACCGACAACACCGGTTCCGAGGGAACTGTTACCGTTGGCTCCGGCTCCGGTAGAGAACATCAAAGGAATCATGCCGAAAATCATTGTGAGCACAGTCATAAGGATAGGACGCAAACGTGCCTGAGCAGCAGAGAATGCAGATTCTACCACACTCATTCCCTTACGACGACGTTCCATAGCGAACTCTGTGATAAGGATGGCTGTCTTTGCCAACAAACCGATAAGCATGATCACACCGGTCTGAAGGTAAATGTTGTTCTCCAATCCGAAAAGTTTTGCGAACAAGAAACTACCCATGAGTCCGAACGGCACTGAAAGAATGACGGCAAACGGAACGAAGAAACTTTCATAGAGTGAAGCAAGAATAAGATAGATGAGCACAATGCAGACACCATAAATGAAGAGTGTCTTCCATCCGCCGCTTTCCTGCTCTTCACGCGCCATACCACCATACTCATAGCCATAGCCCTGAGGCAGTGTCTGTGCGGAAACTTCCTCGATGACTTTCTGCACCTCACCAGTTGAATAACCGTCAGCAGGGTTCACCTGCACAGTGATAGAGCTATAGAGGTTGAAACGGTTTGCCACTTCCGGACCCTGTACTTTAGTCAATGTCACAAACTCGCTGATAGGAGCCATCTCCGAACCATTGCGGACATACATATTATGTATAGAATGCTCGTCAAGACGATATTCAGGAGAAGCTTGCAACATTACACGATAGACCTTACCGAACTTATTGAAGTTTGATACGTATGCACCACCACAGTATGCACCAAGTGTTGACAATATGTCTGCCGGAGAGATACCTGCACGCTTACACTTGGCTGCATCTACATCCACTGCAATCTGAGGGAAGTTCATTGCATACGATGTATATGCCATTGCCACCTCCGGACGCTGGTTCAAAGCTCCGATGAACTGCATGGTATTCTGATAGAACACAGCCTTGTCACCGCCGGTCTTATCCTGCAGATTCAACTCAATCGAGTTACCCATACCATAACCCGGAATCATACCCGGCTGGAAGCAGAATATCTGCGCCTCCTTTATCTGAGCGAACTTGGCATTCAGACGTGCCATAACTGCATTTGCAGAATGTGCCTTTCCTTTACGTTCACTCCAGTCTTTAAGACGGATAATGCTCATACCGTAAGATGTACCCTGTCCGGAAATGAAACCATAACCTGCCACAGTCTGGAAAGTCTGAATGTCTTCGTCTTCTGCCACAATGGCTTTCACCTTGTCCATCACCTTGTTTGTCTCAGCAAGCGTAGAACCCGGAGAAATACTGATGTTTGCCATCATCACACCTTGGTCTTCCTGAGGCACCAGACCTGTCTTTGTCGTCATCATGAAGAATGCAAGCAAAGCCACAGCTGCTGCTGTACCGAGCCATACCATCCAACGGTGTCCGATGAAGAATTTCACACCTACCTCGTATTTGCGGAGCATAGCGCTGTAAGAAGCATTGTATGCCGCACGTACACGTCCGTTGAAGCTTTTCGCGCTCTTGTTTCCGTCTGAAGCACGCATAAGCAATGCACAAAGTGCCGGACAAAGCGTAAGCGCACAAATACATGATAGACCTACAGAGGTTGCCATTGTGACACCAAACTGAGTATAGAAGATACCTGATGTTCCACCCATGAATGTCACAGGTATAAACACCGCCATGAATACGCAGGTACATGAAATAACCGCCATTGTTACTTCACCGAGCGCATCTTTAGTGGCAAGATAAGGTGATTTATAACCTTCATCGAACTTTGCCTGCACTGCCTCAACCACGACAATGGCATCGTCCACAACGGTACCGATGGCAAGCACAAGAGCAAACAAAGTAAGAATGTTGATAGTGAATCCCGCCATCTGCAAGCAGGCAAATGTTCCGACCAACGAAACGATGATAGATATTGACGGAATAAGAGTAGCCTTGAAATCCTGAAGAAAGAAATATACCACAAGAATCACAAGGATAATAGCTATGACAAGAGTTTCCACCACATTGTGGATTGAAGCGTAAAGGAAGTCATTCGAGGACATCATCTTTGTGAAATGTACACCTTCAGGAAGATCCTTTGCCAACTCCTCCAGTTTTGCTGTGATAAGGTTGTTCACCTCGGTTGCATTTGCTCCGGCAACCTGGAATGCGAGGAATGCCACACCCGGCTTTCCGTCGTTTTCTCCATGGAAGCTATAGGAAAGTCTTCCCAGTTCCACTTCTGCCACATCTTTCAATCGGAGTACACGTCCGTCTGCATTAGAGCGAATCACAATGTTTTCAAACTCTTCCACTTCTTTCAGACGTCCTTTGTACTTCATCGTCAATTGATAAGTATTGTCGGAGTTTTCGCCTAATGCACCGGTAGGAGCCTCTATGTTCTGCTCGCCGAGAACAGCTGTCACGTCAGAAGGAACAAGCCCATATTGCGCCATAAGTTCCGGTTTCATCCATATACGCATACTATATGTATCACCGAATGCCATCACATCACCCACACCTTCAATACGCTTGATTTCCGGTACGACATTAATATCAAGGTAGTTTGCAAGGAACGACTCGTCATAGTCAGGGTTGTCGCTCACGAGAGAGTTAATCTGGAGGAACGAATTCTGACGTTTATTCGTGGTCACACCAATTTTGGTAACTTCTGCCGGCAACACACCCTGTGCCTTTGACACACGGTTCTGCACATTGACAGCCGCCATATCCGGGTCGGTACCTTGTTTGAAATAGACTTGTATGTCTGCCGAGCCCGAGTTTGTAGCCGTTGAAGTGATGTACATCATGTTTTCAACACCGTTGATACTTTCCTCCAAAGGCATTACCACTGAGTTCATCACAGCTTCAGCATTGGCACCTGTATAGTTCGCAGACACTCGCACCGTAGGAGGTGCAATGTCGGGATACTGTTCCACCGGCAACGTGGCAAGTGAAATCATACCGACAATCAATATAAGCAACGAAATGGACATCGCCATTACGGAGCGTTTGATAAATATATTTCCTTTCATCTTTCAGTTAATTAAAAAGCATGTGCATCTTTCGTACCTGCAGTCTGCAATGCCTCCATACACAATCTGCTTTTTTAATCATTACTTTATTCTTATTATTTTACTTGCTGTCCCGGACGTACAAGACCTGCACCTTCTTTGACAATTTCTTCACCTTTCTTCAAACCGTCAAGAACCACATATTCCCTGCCGTCACTCGTTGGAGCTACTTTTATGATGCCTGTTACAGCCTTTCCATCAACCACTTTCCAAACCTGAATCTTGTCCTGAACCTGTACGGTAGCAGTCTGAGGAATCACAATACAATTTTTATACACCTCAGGAACAATGACATTGCCGGAAGCACCGCTGTGAAGAAGACGAGAAGCATTAGGGAATACGGCGCGCACACCTACTGCACCAGTCTGACGATCGATGACACCGCTGATGGATTCAATCTTGCCAAGCTCCGGATACATAGAACCGTCGTTCAACTGCAACTTCACTGCCGGCATCTTCTCTACAGCCTCTTCCATGCTGCCATACTCACGAGTCATGTTGAGAAGCTGATTCTCTGTCATAGAAAAATATACATACATGTCGCTATTATCAGAAACGACAGTCAGAGGCTCCTGAATTGACGGACTTACGAGTGCGCCTACACGATAAGGTAACATACCGACAACACCGTCGCTCGGGCTCTTCACTTCCGTATATGACAAATTGTTACGTGCATTCACTTCCTGCGCTTTAGCCTGAGCAAGCTGTGCCTTAGCCGTAAGATAAGCATTCTCGCTTGTCTTCAAGCTATATTCAGAAACAACTTTCTTCGCATACAGTTCCTTATTGCTGTTATAGCTGAGTTCTGCTGTTGCCAGTCCAGCCTTGGCTGCTTCCACATTAGCTTCCGCAGTCTGGAGAGCAGCTCTGTACGGAACCTGATCAATGATAAAAAGAACCTGTCCCTTTTTCACCTTATCGCCTTCAGCAATACAAACTCTTTCGATTGTACCGGACACCTGAGGCAGAATATTTATATCCTGTCTTCCGCGTATAGTTGCAGAATAAGAAGTAGATAACTCTTTGTCTGCTGTTTCAACTTTCATTGTTGCATAGCTTGCGCCCATCTGTCCTCCTGCCTGTTCTTGTTTGCAGGACGTCATCCAAAAAGTGCAGCCAATCAGTCCTATAAGCTGCAAAATTTTTCCGTTTACTGTTCTCATAAATAGTCTATTTGTAAAAAAAACAGTGCAAAGATAGAAGAAAAAAACATGCCAACAATGTTATATATTCTTCACAAAATGTTCTATTTTTCCTTTTTGCAAATTTTATATATTATTATAGCGCACACAGTGGGCTTTCTGAACATAAAAGAAGAAGAATAGACAACAATTATTCTATAATTATTTAGCATTTTTGCAATCGAAAAAAGAAAAAAAGGATATGAAAAATGAATATTATAGAAATGTCGGCATAAAAGATTTCAGCTTTATCAAATATGACATCGATTACAAAGATGACGACTTTGTGGTCATTAGAAATCTTAAGCACATGCCATACAATGAAGAGACAATCAGACTGGACTGTCTCATCATTGCTTTTTGCTCCAATGGGCACATGCAGATAGAGCTGAACGACAAGATATACAACTGGGAAAAAGGAAATCTGGCAATGATTCTGCCAAATACATTGCTCAAAAACGTTCAAAGTTCCGAGGATTTTATTGTAGATATCATTGTCTTCTCGCACAATTTCACAAGAAACATATTCAAATTCCAGAAAGACCTTTGGGACATTGCAATGTATATCTACAGCAATCCTATAAGATATGCAGACCAAAATAAACATCTCACATTCAGTCTTTACTCTCAACTGCTGAATGCCAAGATAAAAGAAGAGAGTAACGAATATAACAGGGAAATCATACGACATATCTTCTATGCCATGTTTTGTGAAATACTGCGCGAAGTGAACAGCTGGATTCCAGACAACAAAAGAGCCATCAAGAACGACCTCAAACAGTCTGACTATATATTCAAGAAGTTCATCGAAAAGGTTACAGCGGATGACGGAACCCACCGTTCCGTATCATACTATGCAGACCTGTTGTATTACTCACCCAAGTATCTGTCAAAAATCGTAAAGAATGTAAGCGGAAAAGTGCCTCTGGAGATAATACAGGCACATGCCACGGAACTAATAAAATATAAGCTGAAAAACTCCGACATGTCGATAAAGGAAATATCCAACTATTTCAAGTTCCCTAATCCCTCATTTTTCGGAAAATATGTAAAGACTCACCTCGGCATGTCTCCCAAAAAATACCGTGAAATGCGCAACCAATAACAAATTAGAAGGCTCAATAAATCTGTCCTCCAGCATCTTGCCCAATATGAAGAAGGAAAAGCGCAAAAAGAGAGAATTGCCGTGCATACAATTTACAGAAGGCAATAAGAAAATAAGGAAGATGTTCAGAGTTAGTACGTTGTTTGGTGGAGGTTTATGAGCTTTCACAGACTCCTCCGTGTATCAAATGAGTTACTATGTTGGTTGTCAGTGCCATACATCCACATCATAGTCTTTTCAGGGATAGGTATATAGGCTCCTCCCCTGTTAGGGGCAATTGCGGAATAGGAGCAATTGGGGAGCTTGCGACGGAGGAATCTGTCGGAGACAACCGCATGAATCGCACTAAATTGCTACTTTTTTAAATGACAAAATGATATTTTCGCCCAAAATGAAAATTTAACACTTCGAGCGAATTTTTACAAGGGACGAAGAGGCGAAAAATTTATTATAGAGATAAGTTTCTGATAATCAGTAAGATATAATTTTATTCAAAATACTCAAAAAAACGTACTGGACGCAATTTTTTGAAAATTCTGAGTATTTTAGTAATCTTTTGATTATTAACATCTTACAATTAAATCCGCCGTTTCCGTACTCAAATGTCCTCAAAAAATCGCTCACTTTTAAGTTTCTGTTCAGACACACTTCCAAAGCCGAGAATTACACACTTCTTAACATTTTGTCCGAAGCGAACTGTCTTTTTTTCTGCTTCCCACTGCAATTTTATTTTCAGCGCGCTGTTTTTATTTTTTCAGCGCACAGTAAAAGAAATTCCACTGCGCTGCAAATAAAATTGCAGTGCGCTGCGAAGAAAAAAACAGTGCGCTGGAAATTTGAAAACTTAGTACTTTTTTTTCAGAAACTCTTCGCCGGGGATAAATAAATGTAAAAGAACCGCTCCAAAATGAAACACTATTTCACAATTCTCGGAGGCTTTTGAAAATACGCATAGAATCCCCATTCTTCGATAAAAGTTCAGTTCGCTTCATTTTGGAGCGTTCCAGAGGGCTTGAAATTTTAACATTTGGGAAAATCAAAAAGATAGTGTTTCGACACAAAATCTGCATTTTGAGACCCAAACAGTTGAAATCAATCTCATTTTGTCAGAAAATAAAATTGTTAAAATTTATATATAAAAAATTTTGTTATGAGGACTTTTCAAAGCGATTGAGTGAATGCATTCACAGACTCCTTCGTTGCAACTGCACTTAAAAACAATCGAATACATCCTACTCATACACATGAAAAACTCTCGCACGGACAGGAATACTTTGCGAATATGTTGAATGAAATTCAATCCGTCTCTAAAATCTTGCACAGTATCTTACTTTTTTGTTTTTTATGATGTATCTTTGTCCACGGAAACATATCATAAGATGAAAGAATTTGTCATATCAGAAGTAAAAGTAGAAACAGCTGTGATTGTCGGTCTGATAACTCCTCAACAGAGCGAGAGGAAGACCAATGAATATCTTGATGAACTGGAGTTCCTTGCAGAGACTGCCGGAGCGAAGGTGGTGAAGAGATACACGCAGCGGGTTGCGGGGCCGAGCAGTGTGACATATATCGGAAGCGGAAAGCTGGAAGAGATAAGTCAGTACATAAAGGCGCAGGAGGATGCAGCGGATGAGGCGCGCGACCGGTATTATGAGCTTGGTATAACAGATCCGAAAGAGATGGATATTCCCGAGACTGTGGGAATGGTCATTTTCGATGACGAGTTGTCTGCCAAACAGATTAGGAATATAGAGAAGGTTTTGCAGGTGAAGATTCTTGACCGCACATCGCTCATTCTGGATATTTTTGCCATGCGGGCGCAGACTGCCGCAGCCAAGACACAGGTGGAGCTGGCACAGTATAAATACATGCTTCCGCGTCTGACAAGGCTCTGGACGCACTTGGAGCGTCAGCGCGGAGGAAGTGTTGGTCTGAGAGGTCCGGGTGAGACTCAGCTCGAAATGGACCAGCGAATCATTCGCGGACGTATGGCACTGCTCAAAGAGCGTCTGAAGGAGATAGACACGCAGAAGACCACCCAGCGCAAGAACAGAGGGCATCTGATTCGTGTGGCTTTGGTGGGATATACCAATGTAGGGAAATCAACGCTGATGAACCTGCTTGCAAAGAGCGAAGTGTTTGCGGAGAACAAGCTTTTCGCCACTCTCGACACGACGGTGCGAAAGGTGATTATAGAGAATCTGCCGTTCCTGTTGAGCGACACGGTTGGATTTATCCGCAAACTGCCGACAGACCTTGTCGATTCCTTCAAATCGACGCTTGACGAAGTGCGTGAGGCGGATCTGCTGTTGCATGTGGTCGATATTTCTCACCCCGATTTTGAGGAGCAGATACAGGTTGTAGAGAAGACGTTGGCAGACCTCGGTGCGGGCGACAAGCCGGGTATGGTGATTTTCAATAAGATTGATGCCTACACATGGGTGGAGAAGGAGGCAGACGATTTGACTCCGCGCACGAAGGAGAATATCACTCTCGATGAACTTATGCGCACATGGATGGCAAAGCTGGGCGATGACTGCTTCTTTATCTCGGCCGCCAAGCTCACGAACATTCCGGAGCTGAAGGAGCGTTTGTATAAGAAGGTGAAGGAGCTTCATGTGCAGAAATATCCTTACAACGACTTCCTGTTTCAGAACTATGATGCTGACGGGAATGCGTATTGAATCTTTTGAAGACAGATGAAAGATTGATGGGACAATGCAGAAGAATGAACATGCTTTTTGTTCTTCGCGGTTGTCCCATTATTTGTAGCTGTTCGGTTTATTATAATTTTATTCCATTGTCGTATGCGCAATTTGACGGATATTGAGATTTCTGTTCTTGAGGAACAGGGTTGTACGGCTGAAGACTGGGCTGAGGTATTAGTGTCGGAAGACGATTTCCGGGCTGAGTCTGTGAGAAATGTGGATTTCTATGGACACGTGGAGATAGGTTCTCTCTATGGGATTGTGAAGATTGAAGACGGGTTCTCGAAACGCTGCGGCATCAAGAATGCCGTGTTGCGGAATGTCAGAGTCGGCGACCGATGCCTGATAGAGAATGTCCGGGGATATATCTCTGGATATGAGGTGGGCGAAGGCTGCTATATCGCCGATGTGGGCACTATATCCACACAGGGGATGCCGGATTTCGGGAACGGCAATGTGATTTCTGTGCTCAACGAGGGCGGAGATGGCAATGTGGTGGTCTATGATAAGCTGACCGCACAGCTTGCCGCGCTCATGATTGGTCATGAGTGTGTCAGGAAGATGGCTCTTGACGAGGTGGCGGCACATTCTCCTGTAGAGTATGGCATCATAGGACGTAACACACGGATAGCGCACACTCGGGAGATAAATAATGTCATGATAGGGCAGGCATGTGAGATTGTGGGTGCCGGCAGACTGAATAGTGTCACGATATTGAGCACGGAAGACTCACCGACCTATATCGGACCGGATGTCATTGTGGAGAATACGGTGGTGGCTTGCGGCGCGACTATTACAGACGGCGCAAAGGTTGACAACTGTTTCGTAGGCGAATCTGTCCACATCGGGAAGGGATTCTCTGCCGAGAGTTCGCTCTTCTTTGCCAACTCCTACATGGACAACGGCGAGGCATGTGCGGCATTCTGCGGGCCTTTTTCCACTTCGCATCACAAATCGACCTTGCTGATTGGCGGACAATTCTCTTTCTATAATGCCGGTTCTGCCACCAATCAGAGCAACCATGCCTATAAGATGGGACCGATACACTGGGGCATACTTGAGCGTGGAGCGAAGACCGCATCGGGATGCCACATCTTGTGGCCTGCCCATATCGGCACGTTCTCTATGGTCATGGGAAAGGTCACGCAACATCCGAACATTCCGAATCTGCCATTCTCGTACATCATTGCGCAGGGAGAGAAGACATATATTGTGCCCGGAGTCAATCTCAAAACCGTGGGTACATGGCGGGACGTGAGAAAATGGGGCAGACGGGACATGCGTCCGCTGTCCGCACGTCGTGACATTATCACCTATTCGTTTCCCGACCCTCATACTGTGCAGGCTGTCGCAGAGGGCATTCAGTTGCTTCAGAGCCTGATGGTGCAGCAGGGGGAGGATGTAGAAGAATATGAGTATGAGAACTGCTATATCAAGCATACGGCATTGATACGCGGACTGAACTTCTATGACATCGCATTGCGGCTGTTCCTGCATACCGTTCTGACTGAATATGCCGGTGCTTCGGGCAATCGTGTCGGTGACAATGGCGAGTATCTGAACTATGCCGCATGTTCGCCTGCAGGATGGATTGACCTTGGAGGCATGGTGGCACCGGAAGAAGAGATTGCCGCTCTTGTACGCGATATAGCTGAAGGGAACATTGTCACATCCGATGAAGCAGTAGCCGTGTTGCAGGGCATCAACACCGAATACGGACAGAATGCGCTTGCATACGCGCTTACACTTATGAACGGAGATGAAGAGGGCGGTGTCGCCGACCCGAATCATTGGCGACAGAGTGCGGAGGAAGCATACGCGTGGTGGCTCAAGATGGTGCGCGACGATGCGGAAAAAGAATATGCACTTGGGGATGTGGAGGAACAGCAGTTGAGAGACTTCATGGATGAAGTGAAATAGCAATGAACATAAAACAAAATATTAAAGAAAATGAGACACTTAAAACTATTGTTGGTGTCTGCCGCAATGCTGCTGACAGCAACGGCAGCAACTGCACAGAAGCAGTACAAGTATGAAACGGTGGAGGGCGATCCGCTGAAGGCGCGTATCTATACGCTTGACAACGGACTGAAAATCTATCTTACCGTCAACAAAGATCAGCCGCGCATACAGACCTATATCGCTGTGCGTGTCGGCGGAAAGAACGACCCGGCCGAAACCACCGGGCTTGCACATTATTTTGAGCACCTTATGTTTAAGGGGACAAGCTCTTTCGGCACATGGAACTATGAGGCGGAGAAGCCTTTGCTGGACAGTATCGAGGTGTGTTTTGAGAGATACAGACACATGACCGACTCTCTGGAGAGGGTGGCCATGTATCATCACATCGACAGTTTGTCCTACGAGGCTTCCAAATATTCCATTGCCAATGAATATGACAAGCTTATGGCGCACATCGGAGCCAACGGTACCAATGCATACACGAGTGAAGATGTCACTTGCTATACGGAAGATATTCCTTCCAATGAACTGGACAACTGGGCGAAGATTCAAGCCGACCGTTTCAAGGATAACGTCATACGAGGATTCCATACCGAACTGGAGGCTGTTTATGAGGAGAAGAACATATCGCTCACCCGCGATCAGGACAAGTTCATTCATGGCATCATGTCCATGCTGTTCCCTCATCATCCTTACGGCACACAGACGGTGCTCGGTACGCAGGAGCAACTGAAGAACCCTTCTATCACGAATATCAAGAACTACTACAAGCAGTGGTATGTGCCCAACAACACCGCTGTCTGCATGAGTGGCGATTTCGATATGGACGAGGCTGTGGCAGTCATAGACAAATATTTTGGTGACTGGCAGCCGAATCCGCAACTGCCTGTGCTCAATCTCAGCAAGGAGGAACCCATGACTTCGCCACAATATAAGGATGTCTATGGTCCGGAAGCGGACATTGTGGTGCTTGGATGGAGATTCCCCGGAGAAAAGTCCAAGGACTACGACTTTCTGAAGATTGTCTCACAGCTTGTCAGCAACAACAAAGCGGGACTTTTCGACCTCAATCTCAATCAGCAGCAGAAAGTGCTGGCATCGGGGGCTTTCGACTACGGACTGAGCGACTATTCCATGTTTCTGGCTCTTGCCTATCCGAAGGAAGGACAGACGCTTGAAGAAGCTCGCGACCTTATGCTCGGAGAGATACGCAAGATTGCGAAAGGCGATTTCGATGAGGCTCTGCTCGAAGCCATTGTCAACAATATGAAGCTGGATTACATGAAAGAGCTGGAAAGCAACGAGGACAGAGCAAGTATGTTCGTATCGGCTTTCATCAACGGCATAGAATGGAAGGACAAGGTAGAAGAATTTGAACGTCTCGGAAAGATTACCAAGAGCGACCTTATGCGTTTCGCCTCCGAATATCTCACCGACGGCTATGCCTGTGTGTATAAGCACAAAGGGGTGGATCCGGACGAGAAGAAGATGGAGAAACCTGCCATATCTCCTATAGAAATGAACCGTGACAAGACGAGCGACTTTGTGAAGAACATCACCACCACATTCGTGGAGCCGATACAGCCGGTGTTCGTTGACTACAAAAAAGACCTGAGTGTCTGCGACCTGAAAAACGGTCATGACCTTCTTTACAAGCAGAACACGAGTAACGACCTGTTTGTCATTTCCTATATGTTTGAACATGGTGACAAGAATGACCGTGAGCTGTCGGTGGCAGCAGGCTATCTGGATTTTCTCGGTACGGAGAAGATGTCTGCTGAGGAACTTCAGAAGGAACTCTACCGCATTGCCTGTGACATAAGCATCAATGTGGATGAAGACAGGACAGGCATCGTGGTCTCCGGACTATCGGAGAACATGGAGCAGGCGATGAAGCTCTGTGAGGAATGGATGAACGAAGCCAAGGCAGACGATGCGGTCTATGCCAATTATGTGTCGGACATACTGAAGGAGAGAGAAATGGAGAAGCTGGAGCAAGCCTCCAATTTCTACCGTTTGAGAGCTTGGGGCATTTACGGAAAGGAGAATGCCTACACCAACATCATGTCTGCCGAAGAACTGAAGAACGCCGCTCCGCAGTCTTTGCTCGACAGAATCAAGAATCTGAGAAACTACAGGCAAACCGTAATCTACTACGGACCTAAGTCGGCAAAAGAGGTGACAAGACTCATTGCCAAGATTCATCCGCTGGCAAAGAAACCTTTGTCTGCATCTGGCAATGAGATTTATACTATGCAGGAAACTCCGGAGACGGTGGTCTATCTTGCACCATACGAGGCCAAGAACATCTACATGCAGATGTATTCCAATAACGGACAAGTATATGACCCTGCACTGGTTCCGCAGATGAATCTATTCAACACCTACTTTGGCGACAACATGAGTTCCATTGTCTTTCAGGAGCTTCGTGAGTCACGCGGACTTGCCTACAGTGCGTCTGCATGGTATCAGACACCCCGTCATAAAGGGCAGACAAACAGTTTCGTTACATTTATCATTTCCCAGAACGACAAGCTCGGCGACTGTATAGATGTGTTCAACAGCATCATAGAGCAGATGCCGGTGTCGGAAACTGCTTTCCCGCTTGCCAAAGAGGCATTGCTGAAGCGTCTTGCCACCGAGCGCACGATAAAGCAGTCTGTGCTGAGCAGTTTCTTCAAAGCCCGTAGGTTGGGTCTCGACCACGACATCAATGCCGACATATATGAGCAAGTGAAGAACATGACACTTGACGATGTGGTGGATTTCCAGCAGAAGAACGTGCGAGGCAGGAAATATAAATATATGATTCTTGGCGACGAAAAGGAGCTTGATATGGAACGGATAGAGAAAATCGGTACCATACACAGAGTGACCACAGAAGAGATTTTCGGCTATTAAAAGGAGTAAAACATATATATATGAAAGAGGGTGTATCTGAATTGAAGTACACCCTCTTTCTTTTTTTATATTGAAGTTTTCAGTGGATTGTTTCTGTTTCTTAGAAACTATTTTAAAATAATTGTGTAGGAGTCTGTCAAATACACCCATAAAACTATCTCTAAAAGCTCCCATAAAAAAATTTTTGACATCGTTTTTTGAAGAATGTTAGACTTTGATAAAATGACAGCTGTTTTGGTCGTTTTGATTTCAAATTGCTGATTTTATACATTTGTACTATCTTTTTGATTTTGTCAAATGTTAAAATTCCAAGCCCTCTGGCACGCGTCAAAATGAAGCGTACCGAACTTTTCTCGAAGAACGGGGATTCTGTGCGCATTTCGTGAAGCCTTCGCGAATTGTGAAATAGTGTTTCGTTTTGGAACAACTCTTTTACATTTATTTATTTTTGGCGAAGAGTTTCTGAATTTTTAGCGCACTGTCGTCACATTTTCAGCGCACTGTTTTTTTTGCCACAGTGCGCTGCTTTTTTATTTTCAGCGCGCTGAAAATTTCAAAACAGTGCGCTGAAAATAAAAAAGCAGTGGGAAGCGGAGAAAAAGACAGCAAAATTTAGCCAAAATGTTAAGAAATGTATAATTACCTGCTTTGAAAGAGTGTCTGAACAGGAACTTAAAAGTGAGTGAGTTTTTGAGATTTTTAGAGGATAAAAACGGCATGTTTAACCGTAATGTATTAGTAATCAGTGAATTATTAGAATATCCAAAATGCTCAAAAAAATTGCGTCTGGCGCGTTTTTTTGAGCATTTTTGAAAATTTTGTATATTATTGATTGTCAATTATTTATCTTTAGATTAAATTTTTCCACTCTTCGCCATCAGCAAAAAATCGTTCGAAGTGTTAAATTTTCATTTTAAGCGAAAATATCATTTTGTCATTTTGAAAAGTGACATTTTAGTATGTTTTTTGTCATTTATGTGGATATTCTCAACAGACTCTTTCATAGAGTACATCCATATAAAATTTTATTTACGAACAGTCGAACCTATCAGCATAAACTGAATCTTTACAAAAAAATACGGAGGAGAACCTGTTTGGCTCTTCTCCGTACATATTCTATAAATATCCTGAATGAAGATTAATATAGCGGAACATTGATGTCGAATACAAGTTCTGCATCGGCAAGAAGCGGATGGTGCGCATCCTTTTCGCTCAGGATGCGGTCGGAAGTCGGTACGCGCCAGTCAATGCCCAAAGCCGGGTCGTCCCATGCAATGGCGCCTTCGCTCTGCGGAGCATAGAAATTGTCGCATTTGTATTGGAATATCGCCTCATCGCTCAATACGGCAAAGCCGTGAGCAAAGCCGCGAGGCACGAAGAACTGTAGATGATTGCTTTCCGTGAGTGTCACTGCTACGTGCTTTCCGAAGGTCGGACTGCCTTTCCGAATATCTACAGCCACGTCCAGTACGGCTCCTTTGACTACACGAACAAGCTTCGACTGTGTGTAGGGCGGTTTCTGGTAGTGGAGTCCGCGGACTACACCGGCTGTCGATTTGCTTTCGTTGTCCTGTACAAAAACAGTGCGGCAAACCTTCTCTTCAAACTCTCTCTGCGAGAAAGATTCGAAAAAATAGCCGCGGGAATCGTTGAAGATACGAGGTTCGATAATCTTTACACCTTCAATCTCTGTGTCAATTACGTTCATTGTTCTATGTTTTTTTTAATTTCTGAGTCCTTCTGTCTTTGAGTGTCCGGAATGAAGCCGTATGTGCCTGTCCCCGACGGCACAAAGTTCAAAAGCCATATTGATGGTGCAAAAATACTTATTTTTATTCTTCATAAGAAGAAAAGGGACAATAATATGCAAGTTTTCGGGCATGGGAATGTTTCCAGTTCTTTTCAGTTTTGCTAACTTTGCCGCAGTTATTTGCAAAAAAGGACAGAACTATGGTTATAATTTCTACAGATATACACAAATGTGTCACAGAGTCTGTGGCGCGGTGTGAGCATGACAGACTGTTTGTGTTGACAGATGAGACTACAGACAAGCTGTGTCGTCCCCTGATAGAAGGAGTCGAGTGTCTTCAAGATGCCATATATATCACGATTGGTGCGACGGATGCTTGTAAGACGCTTGACACACTGGCATACGTGTGGACAAAGCTGGGAGAGTGCGGAGCTACCCGCCATTCGCTTCTGATTAATCTTGGAGGCGGAATGGTGACAGACCTCGGTGGATTTGCCGCTTCTACTTTCAAGCGGGGAATCAAATATATCAACATACCTACCACCCTGCTCTCTATGGTCGATGCGGCTGTGGGCGGAAAGACCGGTATCAATTTCAATGGACTGAAGAATGAGATAGGAGTGTTCAATGCGGCTCAGGACGTGATTCTCGATACGGAACTGTTGCGAACCCTCGACAGTCGGAACATCTGTTCCGGTTATGCGGAGATGCTCAAGCACGGACTTATAAGCAACACGGAAAACTGGGCGGAGCTTATCAGGTTCGACATTTCCGGAAAGATAGACTATGCACGTCTGGGGCAGATGGTTGGCACGAGTGTTGCCATCAAAGAACGGATTGTGGAGGAAGACCCTTTTGAGAAGGGCATAAGGAAGGCACTCAATCTTGGGCATACGGCAGGGCATGCACTTGAGAGTCTTATGCTCAAGCACGGTACTCCGGTATTGCATGGCTATGCTGTGGCATGGGGACTTATCTGTGAACTCTATCTTTCGTGTACGAAGGTTGGTTTTCCTACCGATAAGATGCGCCAGACGGTGCGTTTTGTCAGGGAGCATTATGGCGAGATGGAGTTCACCTGTGAGGAGTATGAGACTCTTTATGAGTTTATGACCCATGACAAGAAGAATACAGCAGGAACGATTAATTTCACTCTTCTTGGTGAGATAGGGGATATACGTATCAACCAGATTGCTACGAAAGAGGAGATATTTGACATGTTCGACTTTTTGAGAGAAGGATAAGACTTCTCCTGCTGTTTTTAGGCTTAAGTATTTTGTATTTATGTGAATACACCCACATAAATGACAAAATACTTAAACAAAAAACAGCCGAAATACAATGATATGGATTTCGGCAAATTATTCTTTTATCAGAAATTCACCTCTATTCTGTCCAATACGATTCCGTCGGAGAGAGGAAGCACACTGATTGTATGTTTCTTCTGGTGCGCATGATATGGAAGTCGGACGCTGCGCAATGCTTCGTTGGACAGCACGTTTTGTTTCCATTCCTCACTTCTTCCTTTGGTCGCGAAATCAGTGATGGCAGGGGTAGAACCGTCCATGCTGATTGCAACGGACAAGTTGCCGTCTGTCGCATGTATGGGAAGAAAATGCAGGATTATCTCCACAGAATCTGTGAGATTCATGAGAAGGTGCGACTTCTGTGGTGATTTAAACTCGTATGTTGCCGCCTTGTCCTTTACGAGGAGTGCCGCCTTACATTCGTATCCTAACCATTCGCAAGGAATGGCTGTGCCGCTTTTATCCTCCGTACCGTTGAAACTGATAG
The DNA here is from genome assembly GCA_017621515.1 of Bacteroidaceae bacterium. Lineage (GTDB taxonomy): Bacteria > Bacteroidota > Bacteroidia > Bacteroidales > Bacteroidaceae > RGIG8745. Next base: position 19,327 of record JAGASY010000002.1, on the reverse strand, counting down.
GGACGGTGATGTGGGCTGTAGGGTGCGGTGTGGGCTGATTGACATGAGGGACACGCTCAAATACGGGCAGCTTGCGAGGCTTCATGTCCATGATTCCGTTCCATTTCCCGCCATTGTTGAAACCTTGGTTATATTGTTGTGTGAGGGAAACAATGCTGTCGTATGCCGCATCACTCATTGTCCATAGCTCGTGAGCGGGCAATACACCACTTGTGCCCGATGCAAAGTCTGCTTCTGCATGTCTGGCAAGTTGTGCGTATAGGAACTTCTTGTTCATTTCCGCTGCTGCCTGAATTGGATATTTGACAAGCTGGAAAAAACAGTCGGCACTTTCGGAAGGAATGGTTTTCCATATACGCTCCACTTCTGCCTCCATATTCTCGTAGTCGGAAAGACGTTTTTCCACATATTCGCGGCTCCACGGCATGTCGCTCACGGTGTTCCATCTTGCTCTGTCCGCCTCTTCGGTTCTTGTACCTCCCATAAATTCAGGCTTACGTATGAAAGAAAGGCGATAATGTTCTTTCATAAGAGGAAGAAGTTTGCGAGCTGCGGACTTGCCGAACTCTCTTGCAAGGAATGCCATGCAATGGTTCTCCACACCTTGATGCTTCACTGCGTCTATGTTCCATGCCATATCCATGAACAGTTCAATCTGATACTCTGCAGGCTTTATGTCGCCGACATTCAATATCCATATCTTTTGTATTCCGTTTTCGTATGCCCGGTTCATCTGCTGGAAGAGCAAGGCGGGCGAGAATGTACCCAACCAAAGATAGTCGTGCGGACGTCCCCAGTAGGACACGTGGTAATAGACACCGTTGCCACCTTTACGTGCCTTTTCTTCTGCAGTAGGAAAGTGGCGGATATAGCCGTAGTTGTCATCGCACCACATGAGTGTCACGTCATCAGGCACCTGAAGTCCGGCCTCATACACATCGAGTATCTCTTTGTAGGGGATGAATACCTGCGGCACGTCTTTTGCTCCGACATGCTTGGTGAGCATGGCTCGTTGGTCGTTGAAGACACGTTTGAGCACATTCTTCTGCTCTTCCACCGTCTTTGCACCCTGCATACGTCCGTCGTGTACACCTCTCATCCCTATGGTGTATAGTATCTCCTGATTTTTCACTTCTTTCAGTCTGTCTTCCCAGAAACGGCGCACCTCTTCCGCATTGTTCACATAGTCGTAGTCACCTTTTCCTCTTCTGCTCCACTCACCGGCCGCATTGCAAGCCATCGGTTCGCAGTGTGAGCCTCCTATATAGATTCCGTAACGTGCAGCGGTCTCCCTATTGCCCTCCGTAAGAAAGAACGGTACAGTGCATTCGTGCATGGCAGGCCAATAAGTGTTGGCACGCAACCGCAGCATAAGTTCAAAAATGCGCTCGTTGGTCTTTGCTCCTATCACACCGCGTTCGTTCTCCGGTTCCATTGTGCTGCTGCTCCAAGGCATAAGTCCCCAGTCTTCGTCGTTGATGAATATTCCCCGGTATTCGACAGAAGGCGACTGCCGGGTCTCAAACGTGTCTGAGAGACGGAAAACTTTCAATGGGCGAGGTTTGGCATCCGCCCACCATTCCCACGGCGATACTCCCAAAAGACGGGATATTTCCATCAGTCCGTAAGCCGTGCCGTGGGCATCGTTGCCGCATACATGCAATTGTCCGTTCTTCGTCACACGGAGCGAAAAAGCCTGTCGCACACCGGTTGTCGTATCTATTGTCACAATGATGTCTGCATCGTGCGTTTCGTTTCCGAACATTAGTTCTGTTTTCGAACCGAGAACAGTTCTTATGTCTTTCTCAAGGATAGACAATGCGGTGCGTACCACCGGAGCATCAGTCTCGCTGACAAGGATTCTTACGTTTCTGTCTTTAGGAATGCGGAAGTCTTTGGCTTTCATTGCAGCCGTACAGAATAGCAGTGTGATTAGAAGGAGTATTTTTCTCATTTCTCTATATGATAGGTTATAAGGTGAGCAGAACCGGATGCCGGGCATATTCTCATCTTGCAGCTTCGGGTTCTCTTAATTTGATTGTGTGGCAAAAGTAGTGAAAAATCTCAGAGGTTTTCGTATTTTTGTTGAAAAATAGAGAGCATGACAGAGCATACATTGGAGAAACTTAGAATATTGGCGGAATCGGCAAAGTATGATGTGTCGTGTTCGTCAAGCGGCACTGTGCGCTCCAACAAACAGGGCGGAGTGGGCAACACTGTGGGAGGCATCGGCATCTGTCATAGCTTTGCAGAAGACGGAAGATGCATTTCTCTCCTGAAAGTGATGCTTACGAATTATTGTATGTACGACTGTGCCTATTGCATTAACCGCAGAAGCAATGATATACGCAGGGCTACATTGTCTGTGTCCGAACTTGTAGAACTGACGATGGAGTTCTATCGCAGAAATTACATAGAAGGTCTGTTTCTAAGCTCGGGGGTGGTGCGCAGTCCGGACTATACGATGGAGCGTCTGGTACGTATTGCCAAAGATCTCCGGACTATATACCGTTTCAACGGGCATATTCATTTGAAAAGTATTCCGGGCGCAAGCCGTGAACTGGTGGCAGAAGCCGGCAGATATGCCGACAGGATGAGTGTGAACATCGAAATTCCCAACGAGAAATCTTTACAGCGGCTTGCTCCCGAGAAAAACTTTGCAAGCATCTACAAGCCGATGGAGTTTATCCGGCAGGGAGTGCTTGAGAACAAGGAAGACAGGAAGAAATTTCGTTATGCGCCCCGCTTTGTTCCGGCAGGACAGAGCACCCAGATGATTGTCGGTGCCACGGCAGAGACAGACCGTGATATTCTTCGTCTCTCCTCTGCCATGTATTCACAGCCCACTATGCGTCGTGTGTATTACTCGGGATATGTAGCTGTAAATACTCATGATGCTCGTCTTCCGATACTTAAACAGCCGCCTCTGGTGCGTGAGAACCGCCTTTATCAGGCAGACTGGCTGATGCGGTTCTATCAGTTCAAGGTAGAAGAGATTGTAGATGAGGCTGACCCGAACCTTGATCTTGATGTCGATCCCAAGCTGTCATGGGCATTGCGCCATCCGGAGTTCTTTCCTGTAGATATAAATGTGGCGGACTATGAATGTATTTTGCGTGTACCGGGCATTGGAGTAAAGTCTGCTGCACAGATTGTGGCATCTCGCCGCTTTGGTCGTGTCACATCTTTTCATCTCAAGAAAATGGGAGTGGTGATGAAGAAAGCGAAGTATTTCATTACCTGCGGAGAACTTACAGACGGAAATTCCTCTTCGTTTATGGGCATCAATGAGTTAAAGCCCGAGAATGTGAAAAGAATGTTGCTTCCTTCTCCGCCAAAGAAGAAAGGCGAAGATGAGAGACAATTGAAAATAGACTTCGGCAACTGATAGCAGTTCTTTATTGGAATCCTTTTTAATATATTTGATTTGGGTGGATGTATTATTGTTTAGATGGTTGTGTTCAACAGACTTCTCCGTCGCTAATGCATCTACTTAATACATGAGAAGTCTGTCAAAGACACCCCGCAAAATTGCTTCAAAACACTCCCCATAACAAATTTTTTTATATACAATTTTTAGCAAAATTATTTTCTGACAAAACGAAACTGATTTTGGTGATTTTGATTTCAAAATGATGTTTTTATATCAAAATACTATCTTTTTGATTTTACCAAATGTTAAAATTCCAAGCCCTCTGGCACGCGTCAAAATGAGGCACACCGAACTTTCATCGGAAATCGGGGATTCTACGCACATTTTCTGAAGTCGCCGGAAAATGTGAAATAGTGTTTTGTTTTGGAGCGGTTCTTTTACATTTATTTACTTTCGGTGAAGAGTCTTTTGAAAACAAGTACTAAGTTTTCAATTTTTCAGCGCACTGCCGTCATATTTTCAGCGCACTGTTTTTTTAGCCACAGTGCGCTGCTTTTTTATTTTCTGTGCGCTGAAAATGTGACGACAGCGCACTGAAAATAAAAAAACAGTGGGAAGCGGAGAAAAAAGCAGTTTGCTTCGGTTGAAATGTTAAGAAATATATAATTGTCTGCTTGAAAAGTGTGTCCGAACAGAAACTTAAAAGTAAATGGTATTTGGGTTGTATTTTGAGGTAAAAACGATGTACCTAACCGTAGTACATTAGTAATCAATAGATTATCTGAATATCCAAAATGCTCAAAAAATTGCGTCCGGCACAATTTTTTGAGCATTTTGAGAAATTTTGTATTGTATTGATTATCAATATATTATCTTAATAATGAAAATCCTGTTTTTTCGCCATCGGCAAAAAGTCGCTTCAAATGTTAAATTTTCATTTTGAGCGAAAATATCATTTTGTCAAATTGAAAAACCCACTTTTGCTATGTTTTTTGTTCTTTACGTGGGTGTATGTTATGAGTTCAATCGGGTGTATTCAATAGACTCTTCTTGATTAACTTTTTAGTCTTTCTCTATTCCATACACCTCCTTATATATGCGGCTGCATATATTGGGGAAATCTTTTTCCATGTCGAGCGCACCGTAAGCCATGATGCGCATGGGAAGAAATGAATCGCTTTGGCGGTATGGCGGTTGGAGATATTCACAGCCCCAAAGTTTGAATCCATTACGTTCGTAGAATCCTATCCTCCGTACTGCGGTTTCGTTGTCCGGAATCTCCACTTCAAGTACTATCGGTGTGGCAAGCTTGTGGCATAGACAATCGAGCACCCTGCTCCCATAACCATGATTTCGTGCTTCCGGATGTGTGGCGAAATGTTCCACATAACAGAAAGAGCCGAAGTCCCAGTATGTGATGATTCCTATTGCTTGTTCTCCGTCAAGAACCACGTTATTGTGAAAAAGTTTGTTCTCATCTGTAAATTTCCGTAGCTCTGCAAGTTCACGGTACTCTTCCGGCGGAAAGGATTCCACGATTAAATTTTCCATGAACTGATAGTATGAAGTATCTTCCGTCTTGATTCTGTGTATGGTTAGCATTTTGTAATTGGGTTAATGATGGTTTATATTCGTGCCTGTCGGCATATATAATCATAAACAAGCCCCCTCCTCCAATACAAAAAGCGTGTGTCGTTTTGTTTCGGAGGGGGCAGGTGAAATCTTTTTATAGGTTCTGTGCTTATTCTTTCAGGGTTCCGCCGATAAGATTTTTCTGTCCTTTCACATCAAGACCCTTGGCAGCACTGTTGGTGACATCAAGTGTAATAGTACCAGCTGTCTGTGTGAAATCCTGATCTGCACGTATTCCCATACATTTAGTCTGGTCTGCCGTGTAAGTACCTCCGCTGACTGTGATATTTGCGTCAGTTCCGCCAAAGCAGAGATTACCCCCATTGAGGACAGTGTCGGTTGCCTTGCTGCATTTCTTTGCCTTTATGCCCTTGGAGCCATTGCCGCCTACTGTAGCTGTAATCTTTCCGCCGTCGAAATATCCGGTGTGGCATACACGTATTCCTTCACTGAGGTCTCCTGTGACATTGATGTTTATTTCTCCTCCTGTCATGCGCAATATACTGTCGCATTTCAGTCCGGTTCCGTCTGTGGTTGATACATTCAGGTTGAGTACTCCTCCCTTGATAATCATGCAACCGTAATCGTCAGCATCTATACAGTCACTCCCGGCGTTATTGACAGTGATTACTCCACCGTTGATTTGGAAATGGCTGTTGTCATCATTCTGTTTGCCTTTTCCGCAGTGTATGCCGTCGCTTACCGCACCGAGAATATTCACATAGCCGGTGGAACTCTTGAACTGCAAGTATTCTTTGGCACCGATAGCATGTTTGGTGTTTCCTTTTACGTTGATAGTGCCTCCGCCCTTAAATTCTGGGTGTCCCGATGTATAAAATGCAGCCTTCTGTATGCCGTTTGCGCAATCCTCAAATGTATTGACTGTGCCTTCCGGCATGATGACGGCAATTCGTTTTCCGCACTCAATGTCAACCGCCGCCCCTTTTTCGCTTTTCAGGTTGATGCCTGCAAGCTCAAGTGTCAGCTTATAGTTTCCGTTGAGAGTGAAGGAACCGTTCTTGGAACTGCCCTCGATGCTGTACATATACTCATCCGTCAGTGTCGTGGAATTTATCACCACGTCTGCCCCATTGATGCTGTAAGTCACTCCTTTGTATGAGGCTGGTACACTGACTGTGGCTGATGTCTCATTATATACGATGCGTACTTTAGGGAATTGCGGTTCGCTGAAGGTGATGCTGTCTATGTCTGCCACCTTATATATATTCCCTTCTCCGATATTTATCTCCGTTTCGTCTGCAGAGAACGTGATGTCTCCCAACGAAGCGATTTCAAGTACGTCATAGTCGAATCCCTCACACACATATACCTTGTTCTGTGAATAGACCGCCATGCACGACACGGCGAGGGCTATTATCGAAAGTATTGCTCTTCTCATGGCTTGAATATTTTATAGCTGTTTCCGTTTATGTGAACAATGTACATTCCTCTGTCAAGAGTAGAAAGGTTGACAGAACCGTTGTTCTCCACTGTTTGCTTGGCAACAAGAGTCCCTGTGGTACTGTAGATTGTAGCAACAACACCGGTCTGCGCATCCGTATGCAGGCAGTTTCCGTCCCATGCGCCGTTGTTCCCTGTGCCAATATTCTCTATGCCTTGTATTTCAGGAGTGCTGAAGAACATTCGTTTTACTCCTGATATAGGCATGGTACTCGCTGTTCCGTCTTTGGCGGTGAGCACAATGCTTCCGTTGCTGAACGTCAATTTGCTCAGTGATGCCACTGTCCATTCCGATGTAGTCCCTTCTGTCGGTTCGAGGTAGAGGCTGTAATTATCGGCAAATGCCGCCACACTTAGTGCAGCAGTTGCCATGATGGTGGTAAATAGTCGTTTCATATCTGTTTTTATTGAAAAGTCAATGTGTTGAGGACTTAAAATGACAACTTATATCCTACACCGACGATATGTCCGTTTGGTTCGTCATCGTCATCATCGGTCTGGAAACGGTAGAACGCTGTAAGCTTGTTCTTTTTGTTTATCTTGTAGTCTGCTCCTGCCGATATTTTCCATTTATGAGCAGTATAGTTGAGACCACATCCGTAATCAACGGATGCGAAAGGATTGATAGGCAGTCCCTTGATATTATATTCGGCTGTGAACTTGGAACGCAGCACGAACCTGTCTTTGGGATTGACTGCTTTCAAATCGCGTGTTGTCGTAGTATATGGTTCGTCGTCGTCATTATATCTGTAACGTATTTTAGTACGTCCCACAGAGTCTTCCTCACAATAGTGGTTATATTGCACACTTTCTTTCAGAGAGAACGACCAGCGTTTGGACGGCGAATATTCTCCTGATACACTGAGTGTAGTACGATGGCGGTTGCGCCAGTATCTGTCCGTGATATTATATCCGTTTACCCCTCTGACAAACTCTCCTGTTGCTTCGTCAAGTACATCGCCATGCTTCTCTTTTGTTTCGCTCAGTTTTTGCACCCACATGTATTCGAAGCCTCCGCCTATCTTCATACTGAACTTATTCAGTTTTAAGAACTTGTAAGACAGGTCTGCCCCAATTGTATATCTGTCGATACGTTCCGAGTTGCTTTGCGTACGCATACCTCCTTCAATGCCTAAACTAAGCCCCGGTGCAAGCTTCTTGTCTATGCCCAAGCTTAAATCTGTTCCGAAATCATTCTTGTCAGAAGTTTCTTGTGCTGCTGCTTTACCGCTTAATCCTGCGATAAATGCAAATAATAGGATATATATCTTTTTCATGTTATTCTATTGCCGGCTAAAAACTAATTGTACAATTTAGGCATTTTGGTTAATGTGTCGTCCGACTCCGTTTCTTCGGCATTGTAATATATCTTTATCAAAGCCATATCTTTGAGGAAGTCGATGGAACCTATTTCCGCTCTTGTGATGTTAAGTCCGGTACGTGCCTTCAAGTCGGCAATCAGCTCATCATGACGTTCCGGAGTGATAAGGTCAATTTTGTCATACTTGATATACTTAGAAGCCAATCCCTTGACCCACTTTCCTCTCTCTGCAATCCAAAGTACGACAGCAAAAAGAATGTCAGTCAACAGAAGCTCTCCCATAGCGGTCAGCTCCGGTATCAGAAACTCAGGATGCTTACCCGATATGTCCGCTTCCCACGCAAGAGCATTGATGGCAGACAGTGAAATGACAAGAAACAGGTAAGTCATTTCACGTATAGGCACAGACTCCGTTCTGTATCGCATGATGCAGAATATGGCGAACAGTCCCATTGCGATACCTGTTTTTATCTTTGCATCTCCCATAAGGTGTATCAGCATGAAGATACAGAATCCTACGAGTATAAACGTGAAGAAGAAATCCTTTCTGCGGCTTTTGGGAAAGTAGAAAGCTCTTGCGATGATTACTGTGAATGCTGTGTTGATGATTAATCTCAACAGGAGGTCGATGAGACGACACGTGTCGCTTGTCAGCACAGACAAGAAGTAGTTGATAGAATCCATTGTTTTTGTATTTTTTTGATATTGTACGATTTGCCCAGAGTAATGTCATACATCATGTGATGCTGCGACATGTTTCTCAGACGTATGAATTAATTTTCTCCAATTGTTTCAGTTTTAGTTTGAAATTGTTCTGCTTCAATGTGCTGTCTGTCATTGCCATTCCGATGCAGCATTTGCTGAAGCCTGTCGGATGAACATGTATGTCGCGGAGCAGACTGCATACGGGTGAGAACACATTTCCGTCGCGTTTCAACTCAATGATGACGATGTTGCCTGTGTCGCGGTCGTTGCCTGTCTCGAAATTATGGAACTGCACATTGAAGTCAATGGTCAGTCTTTCTGTCTTTCCATAGTTCACGAGTGTGATGCGCTCAAAGTGGTTTTGCACCACAGGGTGCAGATCTGACAAGGCGAGTCCGGCACGTTTCATGACGAGTTCAGCCGCTGCGTCCGATTTCATTCCTTCTTCAAGTGAACTGACCTGTACTCTCTTTTTCTTTGTTCGGCTATGGTTGTTCTTGTTTTTCACTTCAAGAAATGTCAGGTCGCCCGAACTAAGATAAGTGCGTACTCTCACTTTTACTCTTCTTGCCCGTCTGTTATGATGTAGCATATACATTACATGCTCGTCCGTGTCGAGGTAGGTAGTTCGATACGGACTTATACGGTCGCCGTTGATTTGTTGTACATAGTATTTCCCCTGTACAAGTTTAAGCAGTTCTACAAGCTGTCGCTTGGATGCAACATACTTGGTGTCAAGCCTATTCATGAGTCTTATCGATGACATCTCCTCCAATGTGATTGGAGTCATATTGTCTAATAAACCCCTTATTTCGATGTCCGTGTTTTGGTTCATGGTCTGATAGGTTTTGTTATGGTCTGTCAGAAGCAACTCCAGACTGCTGATGTATGCAGAAATGCCAATTGCTTTATTCGATTAAGGAATATTTTTTCCAAAAATAGCGATATTATTTCATTTCTATGTCAGAATTGTTTCAAAATAACATTTAAATACATATTTATCGCCCTTTTTTGCGGGTAAGTAAACCGTTTTGAGAAGTTGCCTGTGGAATTTTATAGTATTAGCGGATGTGTTTGTGGGTGTATTCGACAGACTCCTCCGTTTAAACTATACGGAGGAGTCTGTCGAAAACAATTACTAAAATTAAAAACAGTTTCTAAAATAGAAACAATTACAAATTAATTCCAAGTTTCTTGCCTGTATATTCAACTGTGGCAGACTTGTCCATCATTGTCAGCTTGAAATTGCGCTTCTCCAGCATTCCCTTATAGTCGCCTTCACGGTCGTTTATGGTAAGCTGACGGTTCTTGTCGTCCCAGTGGAATTTGATAAGAGTATATTTGCCCTTTTCATAGTTGTAGCCGTCTCCTTCATCCTCGTAGAGAGTGAAGTCTGCATCAGCTCCCGGATAGATACGTATCTCAAGATTGTCCCATGCCTTCTCATTGCTATACTGCATGACCGGTGCCATTGGCAGGATTGTGCCGGCTTTCACATAAACAGGCATAATGTCGATTGGAGCAAGACGCATCACTTCTTTTCCTCCCTGCTTCTTCTCGCCAGTCCAGAAATCGTACCAGTCTGCACCGGCAGGAAGATAAACCTTCACTGGAGCTGCTGCCTTTGTGATGTCCGGATAGATAGTATGTCCGTTCTTGTTTTCGTCGCGATAAGTGTATAGCGGGTCTGTTACAGGTTTTACCAACAGTGAGCGTCCGAACATATATTCATCGTTGAGCCTTATTGCCTTCTTGTCGGAAGCAAAGTCCATGACAAGCGGACGCATCATGGAGCCGCTGTTCAGCACAACATCGCCGGCAGTACTATATATATAAGGTAGAAGCTGATAGCGCAGTTCTATGAATTTCTTCTGTACATCGAATGCCCAGTCTCCGGGATTTCCAAAACGGTAAAGTTCATTCACCATCGGGCTGGAGCAATGGTTGCGCATCAATGGCATGAAACATCCCCACTGCATCCATCTCACTTGCAACTCTTGCATGGCAGGGCTGTGAGGGTCGTTATTGTAGTCCCATCCGAAGAAACCGCCTATGTCTGTATTCCAAAACGGAATGCCGCAAATGACATAGTTAAGTCCGCTTGGAATCTGATTCTTCATGACATGCCAGTCGGACACGACGTCGCCGCTCCAGCTGAATGTTCCGTAACGCTGTATGCCGAATGCACCGCAGCGAGTCATCTGGAGAGAACGCTTTGTGTTATTCTTCATCTTGCGCTGATGTTCATAGATTCCGCGGTTGGTCATAAGAGGAAAGGCATTCTTCACACTTCTCCATGAACCGTCGTGCGTCATGTAATCGGAGTCGCCCGGTTTCTCGAAATGGTCTGGTTCGGTGGAGTCTGTCCACCAAGCGTCCATGCCCATGTCATAAAGATTGCGGAGGTATTTCCAGTATATGTCGCGCGCTTTCGGGTTGAATGGGTCGTATGGCTGGACACCACGGTTGCGCGGCCAAGTGTCAAACGGCATGAGTGCGCCGATTTTCTCAAGCTCTTTTGCCTGCTGTGTCCACGGTCCGAAGTTTGCCCAGATGGAAATCATGAGGTGCGCATGGTGGTTGTGTACGTAATCAACCATTTCTTTCGGTGATTTTATGCGAGGTTCCGGATAGCGTGCGTTGCGGTCTTCATCGTTAGGCAGATAGCGCATCCATTTCTCGTCGCCCATCTTGTTTATATAATGCGGATTCATGAACTGCATGGCATTCCAGTTAGAGTCGCATCCCCAGTACTGCCAGTCTTGCACAATTCCGTCGAGAGGAATTTGCAACTCACGGTATTTGTCCAGCACTTCACACAGTTCGTCGCTGCTCTTATAACGCTCACGACACTGCCAGTGTCCCATTGCCCATAGTGGGAACATGGTGGCTTGTCCGGTCAGGGTACGAATAGCCGCAATCACTCCGTCCTGACTTCCGTCGCGGTACATGAGGTAATAGTCAACGCATCGTGCCACTTCTGATGTGAAAGTGGTCTTTTCCGGAGTGTCCTCGAAACCGGAATCACCAGCATTGTCCCAATATAATCCGTATCCTTTTTCAGAAGAGAAATAAGGAATTGTGATATTGGTGTTGCCGCTCCATATACGTATTCTCTGTCCTCTCTGGTTCAGTTCTGCGCACTGTCTCTGTCCAAGACCGAAAATGGCTTCATCCTTGTCCAATACGAACGACTGGCGAATCTTATACTGTCCCTTGTCAACTCCTTCTGCAATAAGTTGCATGTCTGCATCTTTTTCTGTAATAAGCTGCTTGCCCGAAAGGTCGGAAAAGCGCACTGCACCTGTAGATTTGTCTATCGTAACCGACATACATTCCGACTTCAGGCTTACTTCATTCTGCTTTTCTTCTACGGCAAGTGTCAAGTCTGTCGGTTCGGCTATAATGCTGTAGCTTGTCTTTTCCGGCATTTTGCTTTCGCTGCCGGGATACTTCACGACTCTGACTGCGGACGGTGAATAGAACACCACCTCCGTGCACAAATCGGATGCCTTGCCTGTACTGACTTTCACTCCGTTTTTGTTGCGTACCACGGTCTGCGCACTGGCAACCACAGCAGCGAACATCATCAGGGATAAAAATAGATAACGTTTCATTTTGATTCGTTTTATGGATTAGAAATAGATTTTCATCGGCAAAAGTACGGATTAAAGTTCTCTGTTCAATAACAAAACCGTTGATTCCAACAACAAATATGTTGAAATCAACGGTTTCTCAGCGTTTTATCCGTGTTTAGGAAAGAAAATTGCAACTAATTCGATACATATTCGGACGGTGTGCATCCGAACTCTTCCGCAAAGCACTTGCTCATGTGGCTGGACGAACTGAACCCTACTTTTTCTGCCACATCCGCCACGCTCATCGTACCAGAACGAAGGAGTTCCGCTGCGCGGTGTATGCGGATATTCCGGATGAAGACGCTTGGCGATTTGTCAAGCAAATGCGTCATCTTCTTATACAGTCCTGTTCGCTCCATACAAAGGTCGCGGCTCAATTGCTCCACACCATAGCCCGGGGTGTCGAGGTTCTGCTCCACAAGTGCCATCGCTCTGTTCACAAACTCATAGTCGGAAGCCGACATATTCTGTTCGGCAGTGTCTGTCCTCTGAACTTCTTCCTCCACCGTTTTGCGACTGATTTCCTGTTTGTATTCATTGCATCGGTCGATGAGGCTCTTGATTCTGAGCAACAGCAGTTCCTCCTTGTATTTCCGGCGGAGACGCATCTTCGTGATTCTGTTATACAGCAGAAAGCCGCCGGCAATGCACAATACCGCCCACAATATATATAAGGTATAAGCCCATCCGGTCTGCCACCACGGAGTACGTATGGAGAATGTGATACACAACGGTTCTGCCCGCATAACATCAGTGCTTACAGCCGCTTTGACCAGAAGCTCGTAATCTCCGGGCGGAAGATATAGAAATGACAGCCGTAACGTTCCGTTTGCATCCGGCATAGTTGCTGTTCCGCTCTGTTTGACCATGTTCCACTGTGCATTGTTCCCGTCCGAAAGCCGGTAGGCATATACTGTGCGGGCGGGATGTGCATAGTTGAGCGGTGAAATCTCAAATACCAGTGAGTTCTGTTCTGTGTCGAAATCAAAATGTTTCATGAAGTTCTCCGCCTTTGGCAAGAGCTTGTCACCCACTTTCAACTTGCATCCGTTGACCGTCACTCCGGCGAGTATCGGGTGAAGCAGCATGGGAGTACCGCCTACACTGTCTGGATACCATTTAGTCCATCCGCCCATGCCTTCCATGAGTACAGCACCGTCGAGAAGTGTCCAAGCCCTTCCTGTTGCATATTCTCCGGCAAGACAACCGTCCTCATGTCCGAAGCATTCAAACTTCGGATGCGCAGCGTCTTTGTCTGCAATACTTATTTTTGTGATGCCGTTGCTTGTTCCGAGCCATACGTTCCCGAAAGAATCTTCAGCGATGGAATGAACGTAGTTGTTTGAAAGCCCGTCTTCTGCATAGAATTTCTCAGGGTTCTTCTTTCCGTGCCGGAAAAGCAACAGTCCGTCAACCGTTCCTGCCCATACCCATCCTCGGTGGTCACGTATGAGGTCTGTATAATGTCCGTCGGCATATTCTTCATGCAGAGGCTGTTCCTTAACTTTATGCAGCACGCTTCCGTCCATGCCGAGTGAGCTGAACGAAGTGACTGACTGGAAACGGAATCTGTCAGGATGAGAATACAGCAGTCCGTTGTCGTATGAACCGAGCCATGTTCCGCCTTGAGAATCAAAGAAAATCGTGTTGAACTTCTCCGAAGAAAGACGAATTCCTCCCGCTCCCGAAATGCTGTCGATAAGTTCTTTCGTGTCTTCTGAAATATTGATATGCCATATTCCTTTTTGGCTTGTGATATATACCGTATTGTCGGAGGCAATAGCGAGAGTGTGCAGAATATAGTCTGTCCTCAGCAACTCCGAACATACCGACAAGTCGGCTGAATAGCGAAGAAGCACGGATTCCTTTCCGCATCTTAGCTGATAGAAACCTCCGTCTTTTGCCTTGACCACAAGCGATGAGGCATCGCTCAGTCTCGCTTTCTCTTCATCATAGGCGGCTATATGCCATGCTTTCTTCTCCTTTTTGAAGAAATGGCACCATGCTTCTCCATTGGAATAAAACAGAAATACTCCTTCCTCCGAAGTATCTAAATCCTGCAATTCGCCGCACGAAACTTGTTTGGTTATGCGAATGTCCCCTTTTTCGTTGCAGATATACTGTGGTGTCACTAACCAAAGCCCACCGTCAGAGTCAACAAACAGGTCGGTTACTTTACCTTCCGGATGGAATGCACGGAGCAAGCTGTCAATATTTGTCACATATCTTGTATGTGTAAGGTCGAAACACCGCAACCGTCCGTAGTCCTTTATCCACAGGCGATGGCAATTGTCTTCATACACATGGTATGCCCCTTTGTAATCTTTCAGGGCATATTCACAGTCTCCGGCATAGTGTATATATTTGAAACTACTGCCGTCGAAAAGATTGATGTTCCCTTTGGTGGTCACTGCCATGCGTCCGTCGCGCAATTGCAGAATATGTTGCACCTGATTGTCGCTGAGTCCGTGAACTGTACTTTTGCGCGTGAACACCCATTCACCAGATACGGCATACGGTATGTTCAGGAACAGGGATAATATGCAAACGAATATTCTGGCTGTCATTGTGTCGAACTCATTTTATGGATAAGGCTCAGAACTGGAAATAGATGAACGGCTGCACATCGCTGCTCTTTATCTGTATCACGATAAAGATGACAATTACAATCAAAAGTGCCTGAAGGAGCAAAGGCATACGCACTACCAATCTGCGTACCGACAGCGACATGCCGGACGGAAGGAAGTGGAGCACATAGCCGAGAAGCATCAAACTGCCTACAGCCCAATACGATTCAATCCACTGCCCGAATATCTGTGGCTGGAAATGGGTGAATATCTGCTTTATCATTGTCCATGAACCTTCAAATGTGGTGTTGCGGAAGAATATCCAGCAGAAGCATACAAAATGGAAAGTCACAAGCACTTCCACTACGCGCTTTATTCCGTGGCTTTTGTATCCCTTCGGGCGATGGAGCACACTGTTCTTCACTTTGTCAAGTGCAAGTGCCACACCGTGCAGTCCTCCCCACGCAATGAAATTGAGTGAAGCACCGTGCCAGAGTCCGCCGAGAAGCATCGTGATGATAAGATTAAGGTACTGTCTGAACTTTCCGTGTCTGTTTCCTCCAAGCGAAATATACAGATAGTCCTTCAGCCATGAAGACAGCGAAATGTGCCAACGTCTCCAGAAGTCTGTGATGTCCGCCGATTTATAAGGAGAATTGAAGTTCATGGGAAATTCGAAACCAAGCAACAGTGCTATACCTATCGCCATATCACTGTAGCCGGAAAAGTCGCAGTAAATCTGCATGGCATAGCCATATACGGCAAGCAGGTTCTCCAGTCCGGAATACAAGTCCGGCTGTTCAAACACTCGTTCCACGAAGTTCACGCTGATGTAGTCGGAAATTACCGCTTTCTTGAACAATCCGCCGACAATGAAAAAGACTCCCGAGCCGAACATTTCGTTGGTGACAGCCAACGGACGACGGATTTGGGGAATGAAGTCGCGGGCGCGTACAATAGGGCCGGCAACGAGTTGTGGGAAAAACGATACGTAAAAAGCATAGTCGAGCCAGCGGTCAAGCGGTTTCAGATTGCCGCGATACACATCTATCGTATAGCTCATCGACTGGAATGTGAAGAACGATATGCCCACCGGAAGGAATATGTCGAGCGGTTCGAAGGTGCCGTTCCACAGCGGGGCAAGCATTTCTCCGAAGAAATTGGTGTATTTGAAATAGCACAGCAATCCTAAATCCACGACAAGGCTGAGCAGAAGCAGCAACCGTTGCACGGCGGAATGCCCCTCCCGATGTCTGGCCGCACGTTCCTCTTGGTCTGCCGCGATGGCACGGGCGATGAAGAAGTCGGTGGTCGTGACAAGGGCAAGCAGCACAAGATAGATACCACTGCTCTTATAATAGAAGTAGTAGGAGAAAGCTGTCACAAACAGCAGTCTCAGCGTGTCATGCTTCCCCAGACACCAGTAAATGAATGAAAATCCCAAAAACAAAAAAAGAAAGATGCCGCTGCTGAATATCATCGGCTGCTGCGGCAAATACGACAACTGTTCAAGAACGCGCTGCCAGTCAATGTTCCACATATTCGTTATATGCTTTAAGGAATGCTTCGCCCAGCAGATGTCCCTGAAGACGATAGCCGTTGATTGTGTAATGGATTCGGTCGTTGTTCATAAGTCCGGCTCCGCGCCAGTTGGTGCAGGCGAACTGTTCGCCTCCGGCAATGGAATACATGTCCCACACTGCAATGTGGTGCTCCTTGCCATAGTTCACAATATTTGCCGCCACGCGCGAAGTCACAGTGTTCTGCCGTTTTACGTATGAATACCGGCGACGTCCCCGGCGGTCGCGATAAGTGCGTCCGGAGCGTTGCGATATGAATGAGCCGGGTGGGGTGGTCAGCAGGAACTGCACATCCGGACAAACTTCGCTTATGCGTGTAAGCAGTGTGTCGATAGTTCCGCTGTGTGTCTCTTCGTCATATCCTTTCGTATGGCTTTCGTTGGTTCCGAAACTTACAATCACAATGTTCGGACGTTGTGCGGCAATTTTTTCAATCATGTCGTCCTCCGCAAAGCGTGAGGCGCGCGCACCGTTTATGCCTATTGCGCTATATACGATACCGCTCTCGCCCGTCTCCGAGGCGATGCAGTCCGTGTGATAAGTAATTTTGTCGTCGCCTGTAGCCTGCGAACCGAAACTCTCTTCCAGTGTCTGTCTCACAGCCACCGGGAAATAATGTCCGCGTACATGGCTGTCGCCAATCTGCAAG
The DNA here is from genome assembly GCA_017621515.1 of Bacteroidaceae bacterium. GTDB lineage: Bacteria > Bacteroidota > Bacteroidia > Bacteroidales > Bacteroidaceae > RGIG8745. Next base: position 2,401 of record JAGASY010000002.1, on the reverse strand, counting down.
ATACGTACTACCGAGTCGCCGTGGGCGATAAGATTGAATATGTCGTTCAGATTTTCTCCGCCAATCAGTTTGTTGTCGCCTGTGCCACGGAAAGAAACCGGTATGTCAACAGGAGTGAACTCCACCGCACTTGCCGTGAATGTCCGTGCCGCTTCGTCCTCGTTAGGTTCGGTAAACAGCCCCTCTGCATCAGCCGTCTCCCTTCCATGCTCCTTGTCATGGTAGGCTGTCTCGTAGTCTCCCGGCAGGAGGTCATCATCGTCCGACATCATCTTGTATGAAGATGTGCCCACCAATATCATGACTGCCGCAAAACCTATCATTGTCAATAATTGTTTCTTGTTCATAAACCCTTTCTTTTTTCATAATTCTCCTTGCCGTTCATCATCACATCGAACAACAGACGTGCAATGTGCTTGCCGCCGGCAAAGTTTATGTGAGTATAATCAAGATTTGCCTGTTTCTTTTCCACCATCCGTGCCATGCTGCCGTCTCCGCCCATCGCGTCGTAGAGGCTCCAGAAAGCCACATTCGTTTCTTCTGCCATTTTGCGTTGGTAGTGCAACAGCTCTCTCACACCGCCCATCGTATGCATTTCGCCGTATTCGTCTTTCGCATCGCGGTCGCCCACACCGATGACGAGTATGCTCGCATTCGGATAGGCCGACTTCAAGTGAGTGATGGTCTTGACAAAACGCTTGGTGTAATAGCTGTAGTCCGACATCTTTGGCGATGCTACATTCAGTCCGTAATGCAGAATGATGAGGTCATACGGACGCAGTTGTGCAAACCGTCGCATCGTACCGTAGGGAATACCGGATATGTGCCAGCCGTTGCTTCCCCGCATACTGAAGTTGTCGAGTGTCACACCGCTCTTATTCTCCAGTGCCACTCCGTAGAAGCGGGCAGACTGTCCGCCTTCCACTTCTATGCCGAAAGAACCGATATGTCCGCCTACCGACTGCGCCATTACACGGTCGTGCAATTCTTCTGTCGTGTCGCACTCCTCAAATAAGGTGTAGTGTTCCGCCCCGTTGACAGACACGGAAATGTTCAGTCCGTTGCCGGAAGTGAAATAGACGGTAGCCAGCTCCATTGTGTCGAGTTGTGTGCCGTACAATCTTGTCTGTCCTTTCAACTCGAAAGAAGCCTTTCCCGACGGAATGAAATAGCGTCCGTTAATGCCTTGACAGCTGGCATCGAAACCCAGCCCTTTTGTGTCGTTGGCATTGTGCGCCCTCCATCCGGAAGCCCTCTGTATCGCGGTCTGGCGAAAGCCTGCCGTAGGCGACATAATATCGACGAATCCCACTCCCTTTCCTCCGAAACGCTCTTGGAACAGATGACGGAGGTCTTGGGTCAGTATGTCGCCTTCGATGTATGAATCTCCGAAGTAGGCGATACGCACATTGCGCTCGGACGCACACGACAAGGCGCAATAGAACTTGTCCATCTCCCTGCCGGAACTGACAGAATCAATCCTGTCCTCAATGGCTACCATGCCCGAGGGTACATCGTCAACATACTTCTGCTGCCGCTTCACTTTGTTCAGCACGCTGTCAGCCGTTGCCGCGTTGTCGGCTTTGAGCGAATCTTTGTTTATATATTCTATTATCCTGCAATCTTTGTCGCGCTTTTCCACATCGGCCAGAATGTTTACGCGTCTCAATTCTGTGTTGCCAAAACTGAGCTTCGGCATAAAGAACATTCCAATCAGTGCCGCTACGACAACTAAGGTCAGCAGGAATGTCTTGAACAGATTATCCCTCATTATAATTTTTTCCTTTCAAATCCGACTGCAAAGCTACGCTTTTTTTTGCAAATAAGTGTCGGATTGACAAGTTTTATCACTCTGTTACAGATGTTTCCACAAGGGATGTGCCTGAATATACAGAATGACATGCACAGATTCGTCTGCACTTGCCTGTATAAGATGTTCAGTGGCGGAGAAGAGGCTTGCAAAAGATAAAGGATTGCCTAAAAATGAATGTCAGATATAGGCGAAAAATGCTCCCATAAAAAAATTTTTGACATCGTTTTTTTTGAGTGACGTTCTATTTTGATAAAATGAGAACTGCTTTAACTGTTTTGGTTGCATTTTGCTGAAATTATACCAATATACTTTCTTTTTGATTTTGTCAAATGTTAAAAATCCAAGCCCTCTGGCACGCGTCAAAATGAAGCGTTCCGAACTTTTATCGAAGAATGGGGATTCTATGCGCATTTTCAAACACCTCATTGAAATGTGAAATTATGTTTCGTTTTTTGACAGTTCTTTTACATTCATTTATCTTTGGCGAAGAGTTCTCTTCTCCAATCTACTAAGTTTTGATATTTCCAGCGCGCTGTCATCACTTTTTCAGCGCACTGTTCCGGCAACGACAGTGCGCTACAAATTTGC
>JAGASY010000081.1 GCA_017621515.1 Bacteroidaceae bacterium | reverse complement strand
TTCTCCAATCTACTAAGCGCGTAAAATTGTAGCGCACTGAAAATAAAAAAACAGTGCGCTGGAAATTCGGCGACAGCGCGCTGAAAATTTGAAAACTCAGTAGTGTTTTTCCAAAAACTCTTCACCAGAAATAAATAAATGTAAAAGAACTACCTAAAAACGAAACACTATTTTACAATTCGCGGAGGTTTCACGAAATGCGCACAGAATCCCCATTCTCCGATAAAAGTTCTGTGCGCTTCATTTTGACGCGTGCCAGAGGGCTTGGAATTTTAACATTTGACAAAATCAAAAAGATAGTATTTTAATATCAAATCAGCAATTTGTAATCACAAATGATTAAATATGCTATCATTTTGTCAGAAAATAATTTTGTTAAAAAATATATATAAAAAATTTTGTTATGTGAATGTATTCGACGGAGGAGTCTGTCGAATACATCCGTTTAAACTATACAAAGGAGTCTGTCGAAAACAATCACTAAAATTAAAAACAGTTTCTTATTCTGTTTTGAGATTCTCCACCGGATTCTCATTCGCAGCCTTATAGCTGATGAGAATGACTGATACTGCCGTGATAAACGCGACAATAGCGAAAGCTGCAAAAGGAACCCAGAAAGGGAATGCACCTTCTATCGACAGCACTTCGTCTATCTGCTTGAAACCGAAAAGCATCAGAGGAACAGCTATAAGCAAACTGAAAAGCAATGACACGAAAGAGAATTTGACAAGTGTCACCTGTTCTGCAAAGGCGGACGAACCGAAGACCTTGCGCACCGCAATGTCGCGCTTACGCTGGGTTATGAAATAGATGTTCATTGCCATGAGACCAAGCAAAGAAATAAGCAAGGCTACGAGAGTGAATGTCACTATCACCTTTTCCATTGTGGTGTATGTGGCATACTCGTCCATCATCAAGTCATCATACCAGTCGGAACTGGCATCTGTTGCATGTGTCATCTCTACATACAATCGGTCAAGTGTATGCCGAAAGTTTTTTAAGTCTCCGTCATCCACTTCTACCGATATTATCCAAGGATAGAGACTATCTGTGGGAGCAATGTTGATAACTAATGGTTGCGGCACACCGCCGTAATCAAGCACGGAGTTGGCTGTGAAGTTCTTAAATGAACCTCCTATAGGTATGCTCCATCCATCACCTCTTATATAGTTGCCATCAGAAATCTTCTTCGTTGCCTCTAAAGCTGCTTCGGAGAACAGAGGTGCACCGTTATGTAGATCTTCCAGTATCTTAATATGATAAATATCCAAAAATGCAGAATCAACCGTGAAAACACGGAAGGGAATACCCACTGTGCTGTCACCGTCCTGATAGAAAACGGTGCTGTTATTGCCTCCGTCGTAGGGTGTTCCTTGTGAAAAGCTGACATGCTTGACAAACGGAAGTTTCAAAGCCTCTCCTCGAAAACTAAGCATTCCTTGAAGTTCCCCATAGCTTTGGTAGAGCAGCACATTTCCATATTCGTATCCCAGAGGAGTGTGGAGCACACGATAAATCTTCACACCCAAGTAGCCCACACAGGCAAGCAGTCCTATGCACAGTCCGCTCTGGAACATGCCTAACAGTCTGAGCCAAAACATTTTTGTTTTTCTCCTGAAAGAACCTTTTACCACATCGAGCGGGTTATAGCTTGACAATATGGATGCCGGGGCGAAACCGGAAACAAACGACAGGAGCAGAATGAACAGCAGACACACTGCGACATACAAAGGAGACACATCGCCCGCAATGTCCATCTTCAGCTGCAACAAATCCATAGCATACGGTTCTACAGCCAATGCAAGCAGCAGCGCAATAAAGAATGAGCAGGTCACCATAATAGATGATTCGCCAATCATTCGCCAAAAGATGCTTTGCTTGGAAGAACCGAGCAGTCGTCTGGTAGCCATTTCCTTTGCGCGGTATGAGGTTTGCGCCACACTCATGCCCACATAATTAAACACAGCCATGAGGAGTATGATGATTCCGACAATCATAAACACCAATATGACAGTGAAGTTATAGTGCGAAAAATTCAAAAAGAACTCACCCTTACTGAAATAAAAATCTTTCATCGGTATGAAAAAAGCTCTTTTCGTATGGTCGTTTGTGTAATTCCATGCAAACTCCTTCATCTTCTTCACAAGTCCTTCTTCATTTGCATTCGGGTCTGCCCCTTCGGTGAAACGGAAAAACAGAAGCGCGGACGCGGCATTACTTACCGAAACATTGTCAATGGCTGCTGAAGGGTTAAAATCGTTCATTTGTTCAAAAGGCAAAAACATTTCGGTATCATCGAGAAAAATGGAATTGTCTATGTCTTCTATGACAGCTGTGACAACCATGCTTCTCTCTTCAAAATATTCACGACGAATCACCTTTCCCACAACATTGCGGTCAGTACCAAATAGTTTGATGGCTGCTTTCCGCGTAAGCACTACATTGTCATCCCCAACAAGTGCATCCTTTGCTGTCCCGTCGAAGATTTTGAATCCGCTGAAGAATGTAAAAAAGTTTTTCTTGACAAGATATGTCTTCATGTCAAATCGCTTGCCATCATAGTCGGCAGAGACATGGAACTGACTCGACGCGGCACACCAGTCTTCAACGAAAGGCAAATAGCTTTCAATTTCCAATCCGTACCGGTAGTGTCCTGCCACATATTTTTCATTGGAGAACATGTAAGTGCGCTCCTTGTCAGGCTGGTTGTCATCTACCGTCAGCTGACGGACGGTCATGTTGGTGATAAGCAGTACGAACATCAGCGAAATGCTCAGTCCTGCCACGTTGACAATTGCAAACAGTTTGTTTCTGCTTAGGTATGTAAGATAAGTCATTTGTTAAGTCTGTTTTATTTTTTGAAATTGGTAAAAGTGTATTGAATGTGAAACATTACATAATTCGATATGACATTATAGTAGGTTTCTGTCCTGCCTTGCGCATTGATGGTGCGCCGTATGTTGCTCAGATTCCCTAAAATATCAAATCCGTCTGCCATGAGAAGAAGTCTGCCTTTCATAAACCGTTTGGTAAGCCTTGCATTCCAAATCAAATCATTGGTGTTCATACTTTCGTCCGAATATCCCCGGCGGCTGTACATGGTGATATCTGTTGACAGCCGGAAGTTGTATGGAAGTTCTATATTGGCAACCAGACTATAGTCAAAGTCGTATGCGTTGACAGAAACGAAGTCCTCGCGTTCACTGCCGGAATGTGTATAGTGCAGATTTCCTTTCACCCCGAAAGTGTGCTTGTCCATAAGTCGGTAGTCCATTCGCAGCATCGCATTGGCATAAAGTGTACCCACAGTGCTCTTCGTAGTCACCATCCTTGTAGCATCACTGCCCGCCACACCTATCATATCTACGCTATTGAAGTAGGCGGCGGATGCAGAAGAACCTAATGTCAGGCGGTGTGCCTTGTCAAGAGGGCAGTTGTAGTCTCCGTGAATATTCGCATTCCAGTTGCCATCAACATTCTGCGGAGTGATATTCTTGATACCGGTCGTCCTGTCATAGACATATCCCATTGCTAAACTATTGGTGGAGACGGCATACGACATGCCCACATTGTATGCTCGTTGACCGGAAAGGTCGCTGCGCAAATTAAGGGATAGGCTATGCTGGTATCCTGCGGACAAGTCCGGGTTTCCGGTAAAGATATTCAGAGGATCGCTGGTGTCGCTCAACGGAATCATATTCACCAATGAATAAATGGAGGCTCTACCATTGTAATTCAGCTCATAGTTGCGGCGGTGTTCCTTATATTTCAGGTTCAAGTGAGGTTCAAAGAACCACCAATGCCTGTCAACACGAGTGGAAAATGCCATACGGTTGTAGTCGAGACGGTTGACATAACCATTGACAGGAAGGTCGAGATAGAGGCTGAGATTCTTGTCTTTCACATCTGAGAAATAAACGTATGCTCCGACAGTATGCTTCTGATTAACCGTCTTCTGCCATGAACTGTTGGCATTGTCCTGTACAGTAAGCAACTCTGCCATAGACGGGAGCATTCCAAGTTCAGCCGTTTCGTCCCAGTCTTCGAGTTGGTGCAGCAGATATTTTCGGTCATGGCTGTTTCCCCACGTGGCAGAATATTCATAGCGAGGCATCAAGTCCCAACCGTATTTATCCAAGAAAAGCCCCTTTTTTGACTGTATTGATTTGCGAATTTGACCTCGCAAACTATGCGTCTCATTTCCTCTGTCCATATAATTGTTCTTGAATACAGGCACAGAACTTGTCTGCGATGGAAAGTCCAAGTTATAATGTTCAAAATCTTTGCTTGCAGAATTGCTGTAACTGTAATTGAAGAACGTATATGTACGCATATCACTCAGAAAGCCCAATTCCGGATCAAATTCAAGTTCCGTATATAGAGAGTGACCTGTTCGCTTGTCTTTGGTCATAAGGCGGTTGATGCTCTTGGAAAACAGCAGACCTCCTGCCTGAGGCGATGCGATGCTGTCAATCCATTCCTTGCCCAAAGCGGATGTCACATTCTCGTTAAACAACGCGGAGATATACCGGGACTTATTGTCGAACTTGTGGTACGTCAACACCGGAGAAAAACTCATTCTGCTTATACATCCTGTCACCCCATTCAAGTTCACATGATGCCGTGTGTTAAACGAGAGATTGCGGTTATGTGTCGTATGGAATGAGTTCTGGAACGTATTACCGCCCGTCAGATAATTCTCACGGAGCGACGTCGTCTCCACATCCTTGCTTGTGTGGGAGAAATCAACGGAGCCGTCGGCACGGACGGTATTATCCTTACTCTTCGTTTCATATCTGATACCCGCCAAAATATTTTTAGGTATTCCGTCACCCGCACTCTGCGGATTCCAGTTTCCTCTTTCACCGGGTTTCGCAACATCATTCAGATTATTCGTATTGATATATGCACTTGCCACCGAAAATTCTGTCATACCAAGAACAAAGGCACGCGCCATGAAGCGTTGGTCAGTTCCACCTCCCACCTCTGCATTGGCAATAGTGCCGTCCATATACTCTTTCTTGAGATTCACGTCCATCACATACAGCTTGCTCAAAGGGTCGAGTGCACTGCCTTCCGTTTCAAACACCTTGATGTTCTTCACCGTAAAGTACGGCAGGTTCTCCAAGATAAGCTGTCTGTTACTGTCGAACAAACGCTTCCCTTGCAGCAAAAGCTGGTCAACCTTCCGTCCATTGACCAGAATCTCACCGTTCTCGCGCAGTTCAGCTCCGGGCAATTGCCGTATCAAATCATCCAACATAGAACCTTCGGGTAGTTTGAATGCCGACGCGTCATAGACGAGGGTATCTCCTTTATAAAAGAACTTCAGCTTTGTCGCCGTAACCGCCACTTCCGGCAAATCCAGTTCCCATGTTGGCTTTGGCGGAGTTCTTTTCAGATAAATAACAGGCAGAGGGTCTGACGTTTTCAATTTAATGGGGAGCGTGAGAGTATGGTAGTCCGGGTGGGTAACCTTCAAAATAAATTCACTACCTTTAGGACGCCTGCCACTAAACATGTATCCGCCGTCTCTCCCGTTCATATTTTTTCTGACAGACTGTACAGAGTCGATGACATTAAGCTCTTTATCCATCAGAAAAACCCATGCACTGTCAATTGGTGTGCGAGTAATCAGATCCGCAACATGCCCATACACCATACATGTGCTGGACCATTTTTGTCCCATGACCACAGATGAGACAAACAAAAACATTGAAAGAAAAAAGAATCTACACATAGGTTTGAAGAATTTAGAGATTCTAATTAATGACATCGACACTTACAGACTACAAGTCTTTCATCTGCGCCACAATCTGTCCGTCGAACAGATTGATGATTCGCCCGGCAAACCCGGCATCACGCTGGCTGTGCGTCACCATCACAATGGTAGTCCCTTCCTGATTCAGCTGTGAAAGCAGGTTCATCACCTCCAGACCATTCTTGGAATCAAGATTACCGGTAGGCTCATCGGCAAGGATAAGTTTAGGATTGGAAATGACAGCACGCGCAATGGCAACACGCTGCTGCTGACCTCCCGAAAGCTGCTGCGGATAATGTTTGGCACGATGACTTATATTCATTCTTCTGAGAATATCCTGCACTCTCTTCTTGCGTTCATCGGCAGGCACATTCAAATAAGTAAGCGGCAACTCCACATTTTCCTCAACATTCAGTTCGTCAATCAGATTAAAACTTTGAAATACAAAACCGATATTTCCTTTACGCACCACAGTGCGGTCTTTCTCTTTCAGTTTGCCCACTTCCTTGTCGTCAAGGTAATATGTTCCGTCTGTCGGACTGTCAAGTAGTCCGAGGATATTAAGCAAAGTTGATTTGCCGCATCCGGAAGGCCCCATGATAGCTACAAACTCATGATCTTTCACTTCAAGACTCACATTATTAAGAGCGATGGTTTCCACTTCTGTTGTACGAAATATTTTCGTAAGATTTTCTATACGTATCATAATTGTAATTAGTTTTTATATTGTTTCCTTATTTGTTTAATTTGAAATCTATTATTGCAGACATACTCCTTATATATAAGTTGCTTGCTTTTTCAGGAGAAGCATCTTCCGGAGAGAATCACTCCGTCTTGATGCTATTCACAGGGTTCTCATTGGCTGTTTTCCAAGCTTGCAATGTGACTGTAAGAAGCGTTATCAATGCCACCAGTACAAATGCCGCGAGGAATATCCACCAATATATAGGTGTTCGCTCAGCAAAAGTCTTCAGCCATTCAGAAGAGAATTTCCATCCGAGAGGCGCACCGACAACAAAACAACAAAACAAAATCTTTATATAGCGTGAGTTAAACATCAGCAATATGGCAGATGTGGTGCTACCCATAATCTTGCGCAGTCCTATTTCTTTTTTCTTATATTCGCTTTCAAACATGGTCAGTCCGAATACACCGATAAGGCTGATTATAATGGCAAGAATAGAGAAAAGCACCATCTGCTTCTGGAAACGCAGCTCCGACTTATAAGTATCATTAAGAATCTGATCGAAAAAGCGGATTCCAAAGTCGTGGTCCGGTGTGAATTTCTCCAATACCTCCTGTATCTTTTTCATCATTTCAATCTTATCCACATTCTTCGCTATGCGTATATTGAAACAGTTGTCTCTCTGCCAACCCTGATGGTCTTTACCATGAATGAAGAATGCCATCGGCGCATTGCTGTCCGTGCGGAAAGAACCGAACTTTATGTTCTCGCAGAAACCAACCACCGGATAATCATTGGTCAACACCGGCTTGTCGAGTTCCAGCCAGTCATATTGCTTGTGAGCTGCCTCATTGAAAATATAGACATCACCGTCGTGCTCCTGAAAGTCTCGCCCTTCCGTAATCTTTATTCCCATGACAGAAAGATAGTGGTGGTCCACCGGCATACACGTGAAATTCATGTTGTGCTGCTCATCACTACGTCCCCATCCCATGTATGCATCTTGTGTACCGAGAATAACCAATGAATATGCCACACCTTCAACACCTTCTACCTTCATCAGTTCATTACGTACAGCTTCCTTTTGCGTTCTCGTCTCATTGGTCATATAGCCTGTGAGCACCACTTCCTTGTCGTAGCCGTAGTCAGAGTTCCTAATGAAATAGCTTTGCAAAAGTATCACTCCGATGCAAACAGTCAAGATGAATGTAACGGTAAACTGTATGCTGATGAGTGCTGTACGCAGCACCTTACCTTGTGGAGACAATCCGTATGAACCTTTCAGCACAAGTGCCGGAGGGAAAGAAGTGGCATACCATGCCGGATAAGCACCTGCCGCAAGACCGATAGCCACACACAAAAGGAGCGTCCAACTGATAATGTCCGTATGATGAAGCAGACTGACATTTGCAGAGACCAGTTCTTGCAAACCCAATGCGGGAAGACACAACAGAATACCGACGGACAGCACAAAAGCCAGCAGACAAACGAACACAGACTCACCGATGAGCATGGCGCGCAGTTTGCCTGTCGTTGCTCCGAGAACTTTCTGTGTGTTGATACTTCTCAGACGCATAGGGGTCTCCGCCAATGAGAAATTCATATAGTTGACCGCTGCAATGATGACCAAAAGAAAAGAGGCGCATATCAGCAGATAGACCATGAACTTACTGCTTTCGCCTGATTTGAAATGCAAGTCGGCAAGCGGAACCAGACGCAGATTGACTTCACCGTTGGCTACCTCGTTCAACTTCTGAGCACCGGCTTTCGCCACAGCCTCCGCTGCACTGGCATCGGTAAGTCGGACATATAAAGCATAGTTGTAGTTCTGCCAGTTTCCTTCGTTGCTTCCTGGCCAGAACGCAGCATAGGCCACGTTCTTCATGGTCGAGTTTTCAGGAAAGTCCTTATACACACCGCCCACAAAATAGTCAGTCTCATCATAGTCCGTATATACATGGATGGGCTGATCCAATATATCCACAGAACTGAACATAAGCCGGGCTGCCGATTCAGGGATGAGAACCCTGTCCGGCACTTCTCTGTCAAGCGCATCAACCGAACCGCAAATCATTTCCGGCTGAAAGACTTTCATATAGTCCTTGAAGCCACAAAAGAAGGTCATACTGAATTTGTTTTCATTGACCATGACATCATATAAGGAGGTATATCCATTAGACATCAGTGCCGCAGACTCTATTTGAGGCGAACAACCTGCAATCAGTTCGCCAGCCGGACGCGCCATATAGATAGAAGACTCGTTACTTACAGAGTCGTATCTCTCCACAAGGAAGATCTTGTCATAATCATTTATACCCTTGTCATAATTATAGTCATAGTTCACCTGCATCATGATGACCACAAAAGCAGCAAGCGACAATGCCATTCCGAACAAATTGAGTATGCTCGCCGTGAAGAAACGGCGGAACATATACCTGAAATTTCTGAATAATGTTTTCATAACTTTTCTATTTGTTTTGCAAGAACATCATTCCTTAATTCTCTACTTTCAAACCTTTCCGGTTTATATGCCCGATACCTTCCTTCTTGATTTCTGCTTTCACTGCCGTTCCTTTCAATGTGAGATTGCCCACACCTCGCACCGAAGCTTCGAGCTTGTCACACTTCACATCGAGCGTGCCGTTACAGACTCCTTCCAAAGAGACATTCGCATTATTGCATTTCACGCAAGCCGTCAGATTGCTCACACCTCTGAGTTTTGCCGACAAAACATCACAGTGAACATCCTTGCATGCTGCGTTGCATACCCCTTCAAGGTTCATTTCCAGCTTGTCGAGATTCAGTCTTTCGTTAGCTGTGAGATTGACGACTCCTTTAAGGTGGATGTTCCGGATGTCTTTCATCATCACATAAACGGCAACGGACTTGTCCATATCGTGATTTTTAATTTCCCTTACACCGACAAGATTAAGCACAAGCACACCGTCTTTTACCTCAACTGTCACCTTTTTCACTTTCTCCTCGTAGCCTTTAACTATCACACTGTGCCCATCGCCTTGCGTAAGGAAGATACGTCCGACAAAACCTTCCGTCGTCTTTATCTCCGTAAAGCTTTCAAGGTCATTGAATATATCCACAACCTGTTTCTCATCGGCAAAAGCCGACATTACAGTCAGTAGCAGTACTGACAATGTTACCATAAATCTATTTTTCATATACTTATTTTTTATTTGTTACTTAATTTCCAATCTCTCATTGTCCTTATAGCCTTCATATCCGGAGATAATGACGCGCTCGCCCGGTTCAAGTCCTTCCGCCACCTCATAATACTTCGGGTTCTGACGACTGATTCTTATGCTTCTGCGGTAAGCCGTATGCCCATTCTCGTCAAGCACAAAAATCCAATTGCCTCCGGTAGTCTGGAAGAATGTACCGCGCGGGATAAGCACTGCCTCGGTCGGTTCGCCAAGCTGCATGTCGATGTAGTGAGTCTGTCCGATACGCATATTGTCGGGATGCTCGCCTTCAAACACAAAATCCACACGGAAACGTCCGCTACGCACCTCCGGATAAACCTTGCGCACCTTCAGCAAGTATTTCTTGTTCTGACGAGTGAACGAAGCGGCAAGCCCTGTCGTCACACGGTCTATGTAGTGTTCGTCAATCCATGCCTCAATCTTGAAGTTGCTCAGGTCGTTAATCTGTCCCACCTTCATTCCGGCACTGACGCTCTGTCCGAGTTCGACATCCAGCAATCCGAGTTCACCGTCGATAGCGGCACGTACATCAAGTTTCGCCTTGCGCTCCCTGATAAGCATCACATTGCGCCTCATGTTCTCAAGATTGTCCTCCATCTGCTCCATCTGCACCGTGCGGTAGATGGAATCCTGACGCAGACGTTCCGTGACAAGGCGGTGCTTCTTGGTTGACACCTCATAATCTTCTTTTGCCTGAAGATACTCTTCCCGGCTGATGAGCTTCTCCTTATAAAGACGTTCATACTGCTGATAAGTGCGCTGCTTACGTCGGATGTCCATGTCGAGCTGCACACGTTCCGTCTCATTGTTGAGTTTGTCCTGCTGCATCGCCACCTGCGTGTTTCTCAGCAAGTTCTGCTTCTCGGCAAGTTCCGACTCCGCATTCAGAATCTGAAGTTCAAGGTTGGAGTTGGACAAGCGGAGAATCACATCACCCTGCTTCACCTGTGCACCTTCCTCAACCACCTTTTCTTTTACTATTCCGCCTTCTTCCGGACTTACCTGCACAACAGAGAACGGCAGTACGGAACCATTCGTCCTGATATAGTCGTTGAACTGTCCCTTCTCCACTGTCACGATGTTAAGAGACGCCTCCTTCACGGACAATGTAGAAGCATGATTGCCTAATATGACCCATGCCGCAAGACCCAGCAGTAAAGCTCCTCCTGCTATATAAGGTATGTGCTTCTTCTGAATACCCTTCTTCTTTTCCAATTGTATATCCATAATTCTTGTGTTATTAAAAAAGGTAATGGAGTGCGGCTCATGAAGCATCTTTTGTTCGCTTCTTAACCTTATCTAATATTATCGTTTAACTTAACCAATACTGCCGCAGCTCTTCACAGATACCGTTACTCCAATACCATAGTGTGAATACTTCTATTTCTCTTCTCCCGTAGGGTAGCGGACAATGCCCTCTCCCTTGTAATAGCCTACAAGCCGACATTTAAGCATATAGGTAAGCCGGCTCTGCAACAACCTTGCCTTGCTTTCCATCAGTGTCGAAGCCGTGTTCTGCACATCGAGCGAGGTCATCATGCCCTCCTCGTATTTGCGAAGCGTGATGTGATGGGCGATCGAATCCGACTTCACTTTCTGCTCCATCTGTATGGTCTCTTTCCAATAGCCGTTGCAATCGTTGATAGCCTGAACCACCATTTTGCGCAGACTCTCCTTCTGTTCCTCATAGTCTTCCTGTGCCATCCGGAAATTGTTACGCGCCTTACGTATGGAAGTGATACCGGAGAAGCGGTTGAATATCGGAATGTTCAGACTGAATCCGAAATAAGTTCCTTTGTTGTCATGGAACTGCTTGGAGAACCTCGGGTATCCATCTACATGACGTGTCTTATAGTAGGATGTGGATATGCCTCCGAACATGCTGAGAGAAGGCAGCACACTGGCCCATGCGGAACGGCGGTTAACGCTGGCATATTTCATGTTCAGTTCCGAATAGCGCACACCGGGATTGAGCGCAAGCGCAATGCTCACCACTCCCTGCTTGTCCTCAAGAGGCTCATGCGACAGGTTCATTCTGCCGGCAGCGACACAGAGTACACTGTCCTCCGGAAAGTTCATCCGCTGCTTGAGGGTCAGCATGGCAGTCGAAGCCAGATTCTCCTGCTGTGTCAGCGTGTAGGCATCGGCCGCCCTCTGCGCCTCCACCTGCGCCACGTCCGCTTCCCCTTTCATTCCAAGCTCCTCCATCAGCCTGGTCTTCATGAGCAGGGAGTCGGTCTCCGCAAGTTTGCGTCCGGCTATCTCTACACATCCCTGATAATAGACCGCCTGTATGAACGCATCGAATGTGTTCAGGGCTACCTCATCGCGCGCCTGTTCGAGTGCCGCCTTCCCGAGCAATGTCCCTATCTGTGCCATGCGCAACTGAGCCACAAGCCCGCCTCCATTGAAAAGCGGCATGGAGGCTGAAACGGAATAGTTGTTGCTGAAAGTAGATACATCCTTATAAATATTCGTTTCCGGATCGACAGAACGACCGAAATTATATTGTAGTCCGCTCCCGAGGCTTGCTCCCGGAAGGAACGCACCTATCGCACGCAACTTGTCTGCCTTGTTATTGTCAAGACTCAGTTCGCGCCGTCTCACAGTGTGGTTGTGCTCCACTGCGTATGCCATGCAACGGTCTGCATTCCATACGTCAGCCTCCACGTCCTGTGCAAGTGTCTTAGAGTAGTTGAAAAATACAGCCAATACAGCTGTGGTCATCAATGTTTTCATCTCGTATCATTTGTTTTGCCTATATACATACAAAAAACGTGCCAGAAATCGTAAGTAATTGATTATTAACAGAGAAACAAAAACAAGATTTTGAAAAGTGTCAAAAAATTGGACAGTAGGTGTCAAAAAATTGGACACTCCACAGGTGTTTGGTTCTTTAATGTATCTGACAAGTTTTTCTGGTTGTTTGAATTTATACAAATGTTTTTAGTGGTTGTATTCGACAGACTCCTCCGTGCGGTTCTCGTGGATGCATTCACATACTTTAACAATATGATGTATTGATTGACATGTAGGGATGCACCCCGGTGCATCCGCTTCTCCGCTTCTCCATTTCCTTGCAAAAAAAACATGTCACAGGGGCGGATGCACCGGGGTGCATCCCTACAAGTGGTTCATGGACATTCAATTCGGATTGGTAAGTACTTACA
>JAGASY010000080.1 GCA_017621515.1 Bacteroidaceae bacterium | reverse complement strand
GTTCTCCAATCGACACGAGCAAGCGATTGTACAGCCTGTTTCATATCCAGTGCAAGCTTACCAACAGCATCATCAAATTCCAAACTATCCTTCAACCTTGCCAAGGTTGGGGTCGCGAGTTCGAGTCTCGTTTTCCGCTCAAAGACGGGAATTACAAATTGTAGTTCCTGTCTTTTTTTTCTGTTGTGAGAGTGTTGCTTTTAAGAGAGGGTAGATGTATATAAACTATATTCTGGGCTGATTTTTAGTTCGTTTTGCTTGCTTTTTCATAGGGGTGATGTCCTGAAACCTTAAGAAATGGATGGTTTTTTTGTAATGTGAAAAAAAAATGCTACCTTTGCCACGCTTTTATATATAAAGTTAAAGGTAAAAAATTATTTTTAAGAATTATGCCGAAGAAACTTTTATCCCCAGATTTGATTTTTGAATCAAGTTGGGAAGTATGCAATAAAGTCGGTGGTATTTATACTGTATTGTCCACAAGAGCAAAGACTTTGCAGGATGTTATGGCTGACAAGGTGATATTTATAGGGCCGGATTTTTGGATTGACAAGAAGAATCCTCTTTTTAAAGAAAGCAAACAGCTTCTTTCCAAATGGAGAAAGTATGCAAAAGAGATAGACGGACTTGATATACGTGTAGGACGTTGGCTTATACCCGGGGAGCCGATAGCTGTATTGGTGGATTTCAATCCTTTTTTCAAACAGAAAGATGATATATATGCTTGGGCATGGAACAATTACAGAGTAGATTCTTTACATGCCTACGGCGATTATGATGAAGCCTCCATGTTTTCATACGCTGCCGGAAAGGTAGTGGAAAGTTATTATAAGTTCTATGATGTGAAGCCGTCTGATAAAGTGGTTTATCAGGCTCATGAGTGGATGACTGGACTTGGGGCATTGTATGTGCAGAAAGCGGTGCCTTCGATAGCTACGATTTTTACGACACATGCGACCAGTATAGGACGCTCGATTGCAGGAAACGGAAAGCCGCTTTATGATTATTTGTTTGCGTATAATGGCGACCAGATGGCACTGGAGCTGAACATGCAGTCGAAGCATTCGATAGAGAAACAGACCGCTGCTAACGTGGATTGCTTTACAACAGTAAGTGATATTACAGCGCGTGAGTGCGAGGAACTTCTGGATCGTCCTGCAGATGTGGTCTTGATGAATGGATTTGAGAATGATTTTGTTCCGAAAGTCGGTACACCGTTTGATGAGGCACGTAAAGCTGCAAGAAAAAAGATGCTCGCTGTGGCAAATGCCTTGATGGGGACAAATCTTGGTGACGACACCCTGATTGTTAGCACTGGCGGACGGTATGAATATAAGAATAAGGGAATTGATTTGTTTGTAGATTCGCTTAACAGGTTAAGGCATGACAGTAGGCTTGAACGTGAAGTGCTGGCTTTTGTTATGGTGCCTGCATGGATGAAAGAGGCGAGAGCTGACCTTAAAGCTAAGCTTGCTTCAAAAAAATCAGACGGAAGTGCGTGTGAGAATCCGCGTATTACCCATGAGCTGCATAATCAGAATGAAGATTCTGTCTTAGGGCAGATGAATTGGCTTGATATGCATAATAGACCAGAAGATAAGGTGAAAGTGATATTTGTTCCGTGTTATCTTGATGGAAATGATGGCATTTTCAATATGCACTATTATGATATTCTTATTGGAAATGATATTTGTGTTTATCCTTCTTATTATGAACCTTGGGGATATACCCCTACAGAAAGTGTGGCTTTTCATGTTCCTTGTATTACAACTGATCTTGCCGGTTTTGGACTCTGGGCTAATAGTCTGAAGAAAGGTGAGAGCGAGATTTCTGATGGTGTAAAGACTGTACACCGTTCTGATTTCAACTTTGAGGAAGTGGCTAACTCTATTTGTGCCACATTGCTTGAGTTTTCAAAACTGGACGACAAGGCTGTTGCCGGGATTAGGAAGAAGGCTGCTGCGATTGCTGAGAAGGCTTTGTGGAAGCATTTCATCAAGTATTATTATAAGGCGTATGACATTGCTCTTACAAACGCTGGTAAGAGGGTGGCAAAGTGAATATTGAATATAAGAAATAGAAAATAAAGATAAAGGGATGTTTTCTGGCAAAATCCTGTTTGTCATTTGCAAAAAGTATAGGATTTGTGCTTTGGAAGTTCTTTTAGTAAACAATAATATAATATACAAATAAAAAAGATTATGAGAATTCAGGCAAGTAATGCTAACACTCCTAATTGGAGAGAGGTTAGCGTAAGATCTTTTATTCCAGAGGGACTGAAGCCATTGGATGAAATTGCACACAACTTGTGGTGGTCATGGAATAACGAAGCAACAGATCTTTACAATGATCTTGATCCGGATTTGTGGAAGAAGGTTGGACAGAATCCTGTACTTCTTTTGGCTCGGATGAATTATGAGAGACTTGAAGAATTGTCAAAAGACAAGAAGGTCTTGGAGCGTGTAAATAAAGTATATGCTGATTTCCGTAAATATATGGATGTAAAGCCTGATGCAACTCGTCCGTCAGTGGCATATCTGTGTATGGAATACGGTTTGTCTCATGTTCTTAAGATTTATTCTGGTGGTCTTGGAATCCTTGCCGGTGACTATTTGAAAGAGGCTTCGGACAGCAATGTTGACATGTGTGCCGTTGGTTTCCTTTACCGTTACGGATACTTCACTCAGGCATTGTCTATGGATGGTCAGCAGGTGGCTAAATATGAAGCACAGAACTTCGGTAGTCTTCCTATCGAACACGAATTGGACGAAAACGGACAGCCGGTTGTAGTGGATGTTCCTTATAACAACTATACTGTACATGCATACGTATGGCGCGTCAATGTAGGACGTATCAAGCTGTACTTGCTGGATACAGACAATGAACTCAACAGCGAATTTGACCGTTCTATCACTCACAATCTTTATGGTGGTGACTGGGAGAACCGTTTGAAGCAGGAGATTCTTCTTGGTATAGGTGGTGTACTTACACTCAAGAAGCTTGGAATAAAGAAAGATATATATCACTGCAACGAGGGTCATGCTGCACTTTGCAATGTACAGCGTCTTGTTGACTATGTGAAAGAAGGACTTTCATTCAATGAGGCACTTGAGGTTGTTCGTTCTTCTTCTCTCTACACTGTTCACACTCCGGTTCCTGCAGGTCATGACTACTTTGACGAAGGTCTCTTTGGCAAGTACATGGGAGGTTATCCGCAGGCACTTGGCATAAGCTGGGATGAATTTATCGGAATGGGACGTATTAATCCAGAGGACAAGGGAGAGCGTTTCTGTATGTCCACATTTGCATGTAACACATGCTCATGGGTGAACGGTGTAAGCTGGCTTCACGGAAAAGTTTCAAAGGATATGTTCTCCGGTATATGGAAAGGATACTTCCCTGAAGAACTTGACAATGTGGGCTATGTAACAAACGGTGTACACTTCCCTACATGGAGTGCTTCTGAGTGGAAGACTCTTTATGGCAAACATTTCGACAAGTCATACTATAACGACCAGAGCAATGCAAAACTTTGGGAGGCTATCTATAATGTGCCAGATGAGGAAATATGGAAGACTCGTCAGGCTCTGAAGAATAAGCTTATAGCATACATACAGCGTGCTTTCCGTGAAGACTGGTTGAAGAATCAGGGAGACCCTTCTCGTATCGTTTCATTGCTTGAGAAGATTAACCCGAATGCTCTTCTTATCGGCTTTGCACGTCGTTTTGCTACATATAAGCGTGCTCACCTCCTGTTCTCAGATCTTGACCGTCTTGCAAAGATTGTCAATAACCCTAATTATCCTGTGCAGTTCTTGTTTGCAGGAAAAGCGCATCCACATGATGGAGCAGGTCAGGGACTTATCAAGAAGATTTATGAAATCAGCCGTCGTCCTGAGTTCCTTGGTAAGATTATCTTCCTTGAGAACTATGATATGAAACTGGCACGTCGTCTTGTTACAGGTGTAGATATCTGGATGAATACTCCTACTCGTCCTCTTGAGGCATCAGGTACTTCTGGTGAGAAGGCTCTTATGAATGGTGTTGTCAACCTTTCTGTTCTTGACGGATGGTGGCTTGAAGGCTATCGTGAGGGTGCTGGTTGGGCTCTTACAGAAAAGCGTACATACCAGAATCAGGAGCAGCAGGATCAGCTTGATGCTGCAACAATATATTCTTTGCTTGAGAATGAGATTCTCCCTCTTTATTATGCACGTAATGCTAAGGGATATAGCGAAGGATGGATTCGTACAGTAAAGAACTCTATTGCTCAGGTTGCTCCACATTACACAATGAAGCGTCAGTTGGATGATTACTACGATCGTTTCTATTCTAAACTTGCTGAGCGTTCTAAGGTTCTGTTTGCTGACAACTATAAGAAGGCAAAGGAGATTGTACTTTGGAAAGAGCAGGTTGCAGAACGTTGGGGTAACATCACTGTAGTTTCATCTGAGAAGGAGCAGGATGTCTTGAACGGAAATGTACAGAGCGGTCAGAAGTATAAGATTCGCTACGTTGTTGACGAGCAGGGACTTGATGATGCTGTCGGTTTGGAACTTGTGACTGTACGCGTTGATGATGACGGCAGAGAACATGTATATAGCGTTGAACCGCTGGAAGTTGTAAAGCGCGATGGAAATCTCTTCACATTCGAAGGCACTCATTGCATTCCTACTTCAGGAAGCTTCAAGGTTGCATACCGTATGTATCCTAAGAATGTCAATCTGCCTCATCGTCAGGACTTCTGCTACGTTAAATGGTTCAATTGATTTGATATTCCTCAGACAATTGTTGCATGGAATGATTGATATGCAGAAGTTGTCAGAATAATAAAATAAGAAAGACGGTTGAGTTACATTGCTCAACCGTCTTTTTTGAAAATATTTCTATAAGATTCGGATGGTATAAGATTTGGGTGGTGTCCCCAATATAAGCTTTATGAGTGATGGGAAAGATAAACTTCGGAGACGATGCTTATTCTTCTTTTTTGTCCTCACTCTCCGTATCTTTTGTCCAATTTTTTTTCGTTGTCGTAACAAATTCGTAATACTCTTCCGGTTTCACATTCGGAAACAAGTCACCAAACAGGCTTCTTGTGATATCCGGATATTCTTTACATGCAATCTTCAGATGGTTGAGAAATTCTTCATATTGTTTCGTATGAAAGAATATGTAGGCAAGATAAGCATGTGCCATTGTGCAGTTCGGATCATTCTTCTCCTCAAGAGCTTTGTTGAACATGAATACGGCAACTTCATATTCTTCGAATGACATGAAGCGTACACCTATATATATATAAGTACGTACCTTGTCATGAGTCTTCGTCACGGCTCTTGCAAAGTATCTGAGCGATTCATTGATTTCATTGAACGCAAGTACTATACTTCCTTTCAGAAGAAGGAAATCCGGATTGTCGAAATCAATACTCAGAGCCTTGTCTATTGCCTCTTCTGCTTCTGTATAAAATCTGCCTGTATTATAAACATCTGCAATCTCATAACACATGGAGGCATATACGGATTTGTTTTCTATGCCTTTGCTCTCATAAAAGTCTTGTGCACCTTTTATATATTTGTATCCTTCTTCCGTATGTTCTTCCAACACATGGCATAGCCCTAAATAAAGATATTGGCTGTGGTCATCTGTTTTGTCAATGTATTTCTGAAATAGCGGAAGCGCATTACTTGAATCGTTCATGCCATAGTAGCTGTGCGCTTTGGTCAGAATAGCGTCATAATCTTCCGGATTGATTGCCAAGGCAAAATCCGCAGAGTTTATTGCCTCCTCAAATTTCCCGTTGATGTTTTGTGCGGCAGCCAATATTGCCCATGCCGAATCAAGATAAGGATTGGTGTCAAGCAAAAGGGTATATACTCGTTCCACATAATCTATCATGTTTTCTTCGCGGCAGATGTCCGCCAAAAGCAAATCGGAATCATAATTGCCGAGAGGTGAGAAACGCTCAATATATTTGTCTATCCATCTCCGTACCGCCTCCTCGTCTCTTGTATCCGAGAGGTCGATAAACGACATGATGACATGGATGTAATCATCCCTTATGATATCTCCGCTTTCATTCTTTTCATAGTTTGTTGCCAACTCTTTTTCTTCTTTCTCAAGCCATTCACAGAATAAGGTCTCTGCTTTCTGTAAGTCATGGTCAAAGGCATAAGCAAGCTGTGCCCGGATATAGAGTATTTCACTGTTTGGATAATCCTGTATCTGGCTTATGATGTCCAAAGCATCCGTGAATTGATGTTTGTATATGAATATTCCGGCTTTGATTGCCAGCAGATGGTTGTTGTCCTTGTGTATGAGCAATCCCTGATTTATTGCGCGCATGGCATCATCCGGACGATTATTATCCAGATAATAGTCGGAAATATCGACAAAATCTTCTGTGTCAAAGTAGCATCTTTGTCCGAGTGTGTCTGCAAGTTCATAGCTTGCGAGCTTGTCTTGAAATTCTTGTGATTCAAAGAAGTCTTTGTTCATGGAAATATAGGGTTGTAAGGTTTTTAGGTTCTTTGATTATGAACATGAAAATAATAAAACAGGAGGTTGTAAAACTGAAGAAAAATGAATCTTGCAAGTTTTACAACCTCACGGATGACTTTATTTGAATATCTTAGCCCAATTGTCGCGCAGTCCGACAGTTCGGTTGAATATCAGTTTTTCAGGAGTAGAATCCTTGTCCGGAGTAAAATATCCTATGCGCTGGAACTGCAAGTGGTCAAGAGGCTTAAACTCTGTGAGATATTTTTCTACATAGCAGTTTGTACGTATTTCCAATGAGTTCGGATTAAGCAGTTCTCTGAAGTCACGTTCATCGGCACTTGGGTTCTCTACCATGAACAGACGGTCGTAAAGACGAACCTCTGCCGGCAGACAGTGCTTGCAGCTGAGCCAGTGCAGTGTGGCTTTCACCTTGCGGTTTGCATCCGGCATTCCGCTCTTGGTGTTCTCGTCATATTCACAGTATATTTCTTCAATTTCTCCGTTGGCATCCTTCTTCACTCCAGTACACTTTACGATATAAGCGTTTTTGAGTCGTACTTCTCTTCCTACGCTCAGGCGGAAGAACTTCTTCGGTGCATCCTCCATGAAATCTTCTCTTTCTATCCATAGTTCACGGCTGAACTCTATGGTATGTGTCTTGCTTTCCGGATCTTCTGGGTTGTCTATCGCTTCCAGCACTTCCACTTTGTCTTCCGGATAGTTGGTGATGACGAGTTTCACAGGATTGATGACAGCACTCACACGTGTGGCCCTTGTATTCAAATCTTCGCGTACAGCGGCTTCAAGCATGGCAAAGTCATTAAGAGCCTCATATTTTGTGTAGCCAATCATCTTGATGAACTTGCGTATCGACTCCGGACTGTATCCGCGTCGGCGGAATCCGCACAAAGTCGGCATACGAGGGTCGTCCCATCCGCTTACAAGTCCTTCTTTCACAAGTGCGAGAAGCTTGCGCTTGCTCATCACCGTATAAGTAAGGTTCAGTCGGTTGAACTCAATCTGGCGAGGACGGTTGTCTTCCAAGTCCTTGCCTTCTTTCAGTTCGTCGATGAAGAAGTTGTAGAGTGGGCGATGCACCTCAAATTCGAGTGTACAGATAGAGTGTGTCACACCTTCGAAGTAGTCGCTCTGACCATGTGCGAAGTCATACATAGGATATGCCTGCCATGTGGTTCCAGTTCTGTGATGAGGAGTCTTTATGATGCGATAGATGATAGGATCGCGGAAGTGCATGTTCGGACTTGTCATGTCTATCTTGGCACGCAACACCATGCTTCCCTCTTCAAATTCGCCTTTGTTCATCCTTTCAAAGAGGTCGAGGCTTTCTTCTACAGGGCGGTTACGGTAAGGGCTCTCCACACCCGGCTGCTGTGGTGTTCCTTTCTGCTGCTCGATTGTTTCTTTCGACTGTTCGTCTATATATGCTTTCCCTTCTTTGATGAGGGTTACGGCAAAGTCCCAAAGCTGCTGGAAGTAGTCGGAAGCATAATATATGTTTTCCCATTTGAATCCCAGCCACTTGATGTCCTCTGTGATGGCATCTACATATTCTGTATCCTCCTTTGAAGGATTAGTGTCATCAAATCTCAGATTACATATACCATTGTGTTTAGCTGCAATTCCGAAGTCTATGCATATTGCTTTTGCATGGCCTATGTGCAGATAGCCGTTTGGTTCAGGCGGAAAACGAGTTTGGATACGTCCTCCATTTTTGCCGTCTTCCAAATCCTTCTTCACTGCTTCTTCAACAAAGTTGAGCGGTTCATACTTTGTTTCTTCCACCTTTTCAACGTCCATAATTTTTTGTTTTGTTATTTTGCGTTATTGATTTGTTTTTTATTAATGCAAATGTACTACAAAAATGTGATATACGAAAAACAAGGACAGTAGAATTAATGATTCAAGTTTCGCAAGTTGAACTTGCTCACAAAATAAAAATATCTGTGCAGAGAGGAATAGAAAACACTACGCAAAAATCTCAAATCCACTGTGTGGTTTTTATAATCCACAGTGTGGTTTACAAAATCCACAGTGTTGTTTTTATAATCCACACTGTGGATTTGAGATTTCTGCGCACTGTTTTCGATTTCTTATTGCACATACAATAGGTTTTCAAGGCATTGTCGGTGCATATAGAGTATAGTATGCTTTTGTCGATACAGGCAAATATCTCGCTTTAGACCGCTTGCTATGATAAGTAAGAATAAAATAATTTCTAATAATAGCTTATTGTTTTTTTCTTATAGGACGGCAGCGTTGTATGTGCAATTGGGTCTCTTCACATGTCACGCTGTCTGTTGTGAAACACAGACGTACCATCAGTGAACGCTGTGCGAGAGGGTGGGGATTGTCAAATATGAAATTTCCAAGACTATAATATACTGGTTTGCCGCTGATTCTGTCCGGTTTTTGTATTACGTGCGGATGATGTCCGATAATGGCATCAGCTCCAGAAGTGATAAGTTTGGCGGCTTCATAACGTTGATTTACGGAAGGAGATGTCTGATATTCTGCTCCCCAATGCAGTATGGCAACACAATATGTGTCTTTGTGTGAATGTTTATATCGCCGTATGACTTCGGATAGCTCATGTA
Organism: Bacteroidaceae bacterium; assembly: GCA_017621515.1. Taxonomy (GTDB): domain Bacteria; phylum Bacteroidota; class Bacteroidia; order Bacteroidales; family Bacteroidaceae; genus RGIG8745. Next base: position 26,407 of record JAGASY010000080.1, on the reverse strand, counting down.
TAGTCGGTTGACAAACACCTGCTTGTTTCTCAACTATGGGCGACCAATTTTCAATGGTTAGTAGTACTGCATTGAACAATGCCACCTTTATTCCGTGCTTTTCTATGATAGTGGGTGCAAGACGTTCCTCAAATGTATATCCATATCCTAATGGAACGATTCCGTTCTGTAGTAAATGCCTGTTTGTAGAGACCAGTCCTCTTCTTCCTTGATCCATTGTGTGGTTGTTGGCAAGTGCGGCATGGGTTATTCCAAGGCCTTTCATTTTGGGGGCTACATCCGGGTCTGCACGAAAAATAAATTTCTTGTTTAATGGGGATATGGTGTCGGTTATAGGACACTCAAGATTGATGACTACAGCGTCAGACCTCTTGAAGTCATTTTCTACTTCTGCGAATAGTGCTTCAATTCCCTCATGCTCAATATGGCGACGTACTCCTCTGTCGAGAAGTACGTCACCTGTAAAAACTATAGATAATGTGTCTTTGTTGGAGTCCTCGTATTTCTCTGTCATATCAGCAGTTTGTCTGATGTTTTCTTTCTCCGATGTTGAGAGGACGGACAGAGAGAGGACTGTTATGAGCATGAAGATTCTGCACTTCATTTCATACGAGACTATGAATTGGACATATTAATCAACATCCGGAGCTATAAAATACCCCTTCGTTTAGTTCCGGTTCTTTGTTTATGATGAATGGCTGCATCCATTCGTGCCGCATCGGGATATTCTTTTCTTCAATCATTTTCTGCCATTCTTCGTCTGTGAGACGTTCACCGAGCGGACGCACAAATTCGTAATGGGAGAATACTGCGCCTCGTGTAATGTAGAATGTCCCGCCGATGTTTACAATTACATATATAGCATCGGCATTTCCCGTACCTTCATGCAGAATCCCGTTCTTGGAACATCCTGTGACATTGCGTGTATATACATCCGATACGACTGCAATAGAACGGTCTGCTCCACGTACATCCTGCCAAAGGTAAAATGTTTCATCCGGATCAAGGACAGATAATGTGTACCATTCGATAGAACTTCCCATCTTTTGGATTTCCATATATTCGTTGCTTGTCAGCTGGATTCCGGCTATTTCTTTTCTTACAACTCTGATGCAGAAGTCAATCTTTTCTTCCAATGCCGAAGTTTTGTCTTCAAGGTCTGCCGTGAGCATATTGGCATCTTTCAGCATTTTGCGATTGAGCGCAATCAGTTCTTTCATTTTTGTCCAGAAAAGAAGATTCGGTTCTATATATCCCATAACATCAGGAGGAACAAGCCCGCCTCCTCCACATTCTGCCGCAAACGGTTGTTCCGAGTACAGCACAGCATCGTGTTTGAGTGTAGCCCATGAAGCGAGTGCCGTATTTAGGTTTTTGCATTGCCATGCCGGAGTGTGCATAAATCTTGGATAGTTTTTGTCATCTTGCTGAAGAGACAGAAGATTCTCAATCCATTTGTTATACATGGTGGCATTCCAGTTAAGCCCGGTGTCGAAGCGGCTTTTCATTTTTGCCGCTTCCTTTTCATAGTCTTTCCATGATTGTGCCTCATTATAACAATTGTCAAGTATGGAGTCTGCTGTTGCTACACCGAATGCTGCGAATACGTCCAGTCCTTTCGGATAAGCGCGTTTGGCATTTACTTCTACATCGGTCATGGTTGCCAGAATCTCATTGTCTGCCACATAGCGTTGCGGCATGAAGTTTATCTTGTCCGCACAGCTTATTTGAATTTTAGGGGCAATTTTGTTCCGTGTCTTGAAAGCTTCGATGAGCATTTCATTGACATCGTTCAGTACATTGTCGTCTGTGGCTGCCGATACCCTAACAATCTCCTTTATCTTCAGGTAGTCAGCTATTTCAATGATGGACAGATTGTCCGGTTCGCCCATCAAGAATGAAATGACATCATATACATTACGGCAGTCTTTCTGTGCCGAGTCTGGAATGTTGTTGAATATTTGTGCAATGAATACTGCTTTCTGAAGTTCGTTTTTCTTCTCACGACAGAAAGAGGCTGTTTGCAGCCACATCATTGTACGGAAATATGCACTCTCAGTTTCGTTGCGTGTATAGTGTCCTCTCGGTTTGAAAAGACTGTAAGGGAAGACCACCTCTGCATATCCGAGATACTCGGAGAGCGCATCTTCTGCGTTCATGATTTTTTGTATCTCATCATTAAACTCTTTGCTGTATGTTCCCGGAATCTCATACGTTTCGCCGGACAAAAGTTTGCCTGCTATGGCAAAAAACGTGGCGGTGTATTCTGCATAATCTTTCAGTTCCTTATCATCGGTTGTTTTGGCTATTTGCATTGCTTCCGCATACAAGGACTTTATGGAATGTTGGAGTGCCGGACAGAAAGCTTTGCGTTCAAGGCTTTTCAATACATAGCTGAAATAGGTGTGCACCGCTTGAAGATACAAGTCGGTTGTAATGAAACTGGGCATTACGGCATAATCGTTTTCTTCATATATGTTGAACAACTGTTCGCATTGCGTCGGTGCGATGGCAAAGTTGTTTTTGGCTATCAGACTAACAAATTGGCTGTCCGGTTCATCTACCTGAAAAACATTTACACACAGATTGGGGTTGAGAAGACCATTCGATGTGATGGAGTCACGTTCCATTTCCCTCATCCGTTTGTCTATTCTGGCTACAAATTCTTGCTCTTCTTCAGTAAGTTTTACTTCGCTGTATGGAATGAAGTCTTCTACACCTTCACAGTCGCCGTTATGCTTCTTTGCATATTCTTCGTATCTCTTATACACAGTGCTTTCGCATAAATCATAGTACCAGTCTGTACGTTTGCAAAAGAAACTGTTAATATCGGCTTCCTTAAACCAGAATCCGTGGAGAGCGTATGGATAACTTCTTAGAAGTCTCAGCTCTCCATACGAGATATGGTCTATGTTTATCTTGGTGTCTATATGTTTGGGCAATAAACTGTCTGTCAGAAGAAATGAGGGCTTACCTATCTCTTGCAGCATTTCCATTGCCTCGTTTGAGCTTAATTCTGCCGTATCTACCTGTGTCTTTCCGCTGTTTAGGCAACTCGACATCATTAGAACAGAAACAGCCGGTATTATGATTTTATTTTTCATGTCTTAGAATTTTATTTTCCGTTTTTTTTTGTCTTTTGTCAGTTCATGATAGCGAAGTAATCTACGATGCCTGCAAGATGCTTGTTTTCATCGACTACAAGCAGCGAGTGTATTTTATGTTTACGAAACATGGCTTGTATCTGGGTCAGTTTGGCATCAGGATTGATTATTTTAGGGTTCTTTGTCATAATGTCACATACGTGCAGGCTAAAGAAATTCGATTGTGCGCCTTCAACTGCGCGACGTATGTCACCATCTGTTATTATACCAAGAATCTCGTTTCCGTTCATCACGATACCCAGACCGAGTTTTCCGTTACTAATCAGGATGATGGCCTCGCTGAGTTTCATTTCCGGCGGAAGAATAGGGAAATTTTCTGTGTACATTACATCTTTTACCCGAGTGAGCAGTTTGCGTCCGAGGCTTCCTCCCGGATGGAACATGGCGAAATCGTTTGCTTTGAATTTACGTATTTCCATCAAGGTACATGCAAGAGCGTCTCCCATTGCAAGGGCTGCGGTCGTTGATGAGGTAGGCGCAAGATTCAGCGGACATGCCTCACGGTTCACCTGCACAGCTATGTGATAGTTGGAATGTTGTGCAATCAATGATTCCGGATTACCTGTCATCGCGACAACCGGTATCTTTCTTTCTTCAAGTGATGCAATAATGCGTAGCAGTTCGTCTGTATTACCGGAATTGGAAATCATCAGTACGACATCATTTGGCATAATCATTCCCAAGTCCCCGTGCATAGCATCGAGAGGATTGATGAAGATGGACGGAGTACCGGTACTTGCCAGTGTGGCTGCTATTTTTGCACCAATATGTCCCGACTTCCCGACTCCTGTGACCACTACATGACCGTCGCATCGGAATATAAGTTCTACGACCTTGTCAAAATTCTCGTCCAATTGAGGGATAAGGTCAAGTAGAGCTTGTGCTTCATCCCTTATACATCTTTCCGCAAACTCTTTGATATTTAATGGTTCTACCATTTTCTTGTTGTGTAATATACTTAGACAATAAGTGATGCCACTACGGCATCAAGGTCATTCAGGTTTAACATGTTCGGACCGTCACTGAGCGCATTGTCCGGATCGGGATGTACCTCAAAGAAAAAACCGTTTGCTCCGAATGCTTTGGCGGCAAGTGCCATTGCCGGAACAAATTCTCTGTTTCCTCCGGTTTTTCCTCCTGCTGCTCCCGGTCGCTGCACTGAATGCGTGCAGTCCATGATAACCGTGTCGCTGTAGTGCTTCATGTCCGCAATATTACGGAAATCTACGGCAAGATTGTTGTAACCGTAGATGTTGCCACGTTCTGTGAGCCATACACGGTCGTTGCCGCTTTCCCGAACTTTCTGCGCCGGATATTTCATGTCTTCTCCCGAAAGGAACTGCGCTTTCTTTATATTGACAATACGTCCTGTGCGTGCTGCCGCTACCAATAAATCGGTCTGCCGACACAGGAATGCCGGTATTTGAAGTACATCAGCCACTTCACCAGCGGCTTGTGCCTGCCAGCTTTCATGAATGTCCGTAAGAATTTTCAGTCTGTATTTTTCCTTTATGTCAGACAGCATTTTCAGTCCTTTCTCCAACCCGGGACCGCGATAAGAACTGATGGAAGTCCGGTTTGCTTTGTCAAAGGACGATTTGAATATGATGTTGACTCTGTATTTCTCATTCAGCCGCACAAGTTCTTCTGCCACTGTTTCCAGTATTTCCATGCTTTCTATTACGCATGGTCCGGCTATGAGTGTAATGTGGTTATGCATAATTCTTTTGTTATGGTCTGTTTTTAATCTGTACAAATAAAGGTAAGTATAAAATTGTCGAATATTTTATATATTACATTCATAAGGCACTTCTTGTCCGTTTTACTTTCCGTAAGGACAAAAGAACCTTCGTTGGCTTCCTCAAATGGTTCTATATGCAGATGTCTGATGAAATCTACACCTTCAGTTGACAACACCTTGAAGGCACTTTCCTTGGCAGACCAGTGCAATAAAAGACTGGTCAGTGTTTCCGCCTTTTCTTCATTCCCGACAAATCTTTCTTTCACCTTGATGATTCTTTTCGACAGGCATTCTATGTCAATCCCGACTTTATGGTTTCGGGAAAGAGCTACAGCCACATACATCACATTCCTTCCATCCGCATTCCTGCTGGTGTGCGATATGCTTATGTTCATGTCTTCTTCCGGAAGGAGTGGTGCTCCATTTTCTGCATACTCTATTTTTGTCTGCCTTTGAAGCATGGAATGCAACAGCACTCTCACTGCAATCCACTCTTTCTTTCGGGTGTCGGAACGGAATCGTTTGTCAGCTTCTGTACATACATGTTTGCTGTCGGGAAGCATGGAGAGCAATGTCTCAATGTCTTCCTCCACATTCCACACAGCAAGACGGAACTCATCTGTATGTTTGTCGAACAGAATCATCAGAATGGATATTGATCGTTATTGTCCTGAGGACGTACCACTTGAGTGCTTTGTGGAGACGAATTTGTAGGCTTTATGGTTTGTGGAGCATTGCCGGGCTGATTGTTTTGAGATGACTTTACAGAAAGCATTTCCATGTTCTCCACCATAATTTCCACTATCTGGTGGCGGACTCCCTGTTTGTCATTCCATGTACGGCTTTGTATCTTCCCTTCCACATAAAGCTTGTCCCCTTTATGTACATATTTCTCTACTATTTCTGCTTGTTTTCTCCAGAAGACAAGATTGTGCCATTCGGTGCGTTCCGGTACTTGTGTGCCGTTTTGCAAGGTATAACCTCTTTCTGTGGTGGCGAGACTGGTTGTGGCTACACATACACCTTGGTCCAAATATCTGACCACCGGCTCTTGCCCCACGTTCCCTATAAGCATTACTTTATTTAAAGACATATCTCTCTTCCTTTTGGTGATGTTATAATATAACTGTTTTATTAAGCAGATAGTAGTCGAGTATTGTCATTGCAGCCATTGCTTCGACTACCGGTACTGCACGCGGAAGCACACACGGGTCATGGCGACCTTTCACTGTGAGCACAGTGTCATCCCCTTGCTTGTTGACCGTCTGCTGTTCGCGCAACAGGGTGGCAACAGGCTTGAAAGCTACACGGAAATAAATGTCCTCTCCGTTGCTTATGCCTCCTTGTATGCCTCCGCTGTGGTTGGTGCGTGTGTGTATGCAACCGTTGTCATTGAAGAATATATCGTTCTGTTCAGAACCCCTTTGTGAAACTCCTGCAAATCCTTCTCCATACTCAAATCCTTTCACAGCATTTATGCTGAGCATGGCACATCCGAGGGCGGAATGTAACTTCCCGAATGCAGGCTCACCTATGCCGACAGGACATCCCTTTACGACACAAGTTATCACTCCGCCTATGGTGTCGCCCTGTGTCTTTATGTCGAAGATGAGTTCTTCCATCTTTTTCGCCATTTCCGGGTCCGGACATCTGACAGGGTTGGTTTCTGTGACGGACAAATCATATTTGTGGTAATCGCGTTCAAGCTCAAGATGCCCCACTTGCGAGGTATATGCAGTGACGGTGATTCCGATATTCCTAAGAGCGAGCTTGGCAAAAGCACCTCCCACACAACGTGAAATGGTTTCTCTTGCCGATGAACGTCCGCCGCCTCTGTGGTCTCTTATGCCATACTTCTGCGTGTAGGTATAGTCTGCATGTGAAGGACGATATACATTGCGTATGTTCTCATAGTCATTTGAATGTTGGTTGGTGTTCCTGACTATGAAACCTATCGGGCATCCCGTTGATTTCCCCTCGAATACACCGGAAAGGATTTCCACCTTGTCGCCTTCATTCCTTCCTGTAGTGATACGGCTCTGTCCCGGTCTGCGGCGGTCCAGTTCGTTCTGTATGAAGTCCGTGTCAATGTCTATACCAGCCGGAAATCCGTCAATCACTCCGCCTATACCTGCCCCGTGGCTTTCGCCGAAAGTGGTCAGGGTGAATACATTACCAATTGTGTTGCGCATAATTCTTGTTTAGTGAACAGGCAGACAAGCTAATGGATGCACATCTGTTTTCCTTTTCAGTCTGTCCCGTCCGTTAGTTTGTCTGCCGGAAAAATCAATGACAGTGACCGCATCCGCAGCCTTCATCGTGGTGATGTCCGTCGCTGCATCCTCCGCAGTCGTCACATCCACATCCGCAGCCACAACCTTCTCCGCTGAGCATATTAATCATGCCGGTTACTTCATCGTTGGTAGCTTCACGGTTTTCCACTACAGTGCCGACAAAGTGCAAATCCTGTCCGGCGCGAGGATGGTTCAGGTCGATAGTGACAGCATTCTCCTTTATTTCGATGACAGTTCCATTGAAACGCTCACCATCGGGACCGGCAAGCGGAATCACATTCCCTTCAAAGATATGTTCTTTGTCGAAGCGTCCGTTCACTTTAAACAGACTCTTTTCTACGTCAAACATCAGTTCGTCCTGAAAATCACCGTAGGCATCTGCTGCCGGAATAACAAAGTCGAAGGCTTCTCCCTTGGCAAGAGGAGCCACAATCTTCTCAAATGATTCGAGAGCGACACCGAGATTGCTGATAAACTGGAACGGATGTTCTGCTGTACACTCTTCAACCAAAGCTTCCGTTTCGTCCGTTTCGCTGTCTTTCACGTATAGTTTGTAAGCTACTGTAATGTAGTTGTTCTGTATTGCCATAATTCTGTTTTTTGTTTTTAATTGTTATTGTTCATTATATTTTCAATTGCATATTCGTCTGTTTCTGGAAGAATATGTCAAAAAACGGATGTACCATATTTATATAGGAATGGCATTTCCGCAGGTATTTTGTCAAAATAGGAATATCGACTTGAAAGATACGGCTTGTCTATTCATCCAACAGATGATGGAGAAAATCATCAAGCTCCTTGTCAAGTCCTTTGAGAAGCTCTTCACATACGACGACATTATTGTCATCTACAATCAGCAGTTCCTCGAAAGTATCTGTTTCCGGATTCTCCAGCAGAAACGAGAACGGTTTGAATATATTGATTTTGTCAAACTCTTCCTCCTTGTTCATGTTGTGCAGCTCATGTCGCAGCAGTTTGCTCATCTGTTTGTCCGACATATCAGCTTTTTCTGTCTGTGGCAGAAGGTCGGCTGCTGCAAGCAGAGTGTCTTCGTCATCACAGATTTCGATTTTGTTCTCTTTTATAAAGATATGAAAGTCTGTGACGACATGGCTGCTTTCTTCCGTGTCTGTATATTGGTTTATAGCTTTTCTGATAGCTTCTTTGACTATTGTTGCCGTTTGCTGATTAAAATCCATCGTCTGCATTTTTTATGTTATGAATGCAAAAATATAGAATAAAATTCAAAATATGAAATTTAGCGACTGTTTTAATAATTTGTTGTCGTTACGCGGGTATGTTCAGCAGACTTTTCCGTGTATTTTGCGTGTATGCATTCGATAGATTCCTTCATCGCAAGATGGTCAGAAAAAGTTCCCATAACAAAATTTTTTATATACACATTTTAACAAAATTATTTTCTGACAAAATGATAGCATATTTCAGTAAATAGAGCTCTGTTTGCTGATTTTGTGTCAAAATACTATCTTTTTGATTTTTTTTAAATGTTAAAATTCCAAGCCCTCTGGCACGCGTCAAAATCGACCGCGCCGAACTTTTCTCGGAGAACGGGGATTCTATGCACGTTTTCTAACACCTCATCGAAATGTGAAATAGTGTTTCGTTTTTGACAGTCCTTTTACATTTATTTATCTTTGGCGAAGAGTTCTTTTCTCCAATCTACTAAGTTCTGATATTTTCAGCGTACTGTCGTCACTTTTTCAGCGCACTGTTCCGGCAACGACAGTGCGCTACAAATTTGCGCGCTTAGTAGATTGGAGAAATTTTCAGTGTAGATTTTTTGAAAATGCACCGGGAAGCGGGAAAAAAGTCGGTGGACTTCGGCTGAAATGTTAAGAAGTGTATAATTGTTTGTTTGGGAAGCGTGTTTGAACAAAAACTGAAAAGTGAGTGGCTATAGGGTGATGTTTGGATATCTGAATGGCAGAATTAGCTATAACGCACTAATAATCAGTAGATTACTAAAATGCCCAGAATTTTCAAAAAATTGCGTCCAACGCATTTTTTTGAGTAATTTTTATAGAATTGTATTCAACTGATTATCAATTATTTATCTTCAAGCCAAAATTTCACTCTCTTTGTCCTCGTCAAAAAATCGCTCCAAATGTTAAATTTTCATTTTGGGCGAAAATATCATTTTGTCAAAATGAGAAACTGCATTTTAGTGTACCTTCGGTACTGATTCAGTTTTTGCCATTTATGTGATTATATCCGACAGATTCTTTCATTCTCCACATGATAGTCTATTCAAGGTTTCTTTTGCAATAGGAAAGTCTCATGAGAAAAATCGGACTTATGCCCAAAGTATCGTCCAAACATACAATAAAAATATAACCTAAAGAGAACTACAGAAGTTCTTCAATGTTAAAAAAAGACAATATAGCAATCATACCATTCACTTTTACAAGTTTTGCATAATTGTAGAGAAAATGATAATTTTGTCGTATGAAAACAAGTATTCATGAATATATTGTTTATTCAACAGATATCAACCGGATAAATTCACCCGCTTTCTATGATTGTGTGGTACACTTGATATGTATAGAAGGAAATGCTTCTTTTACATACAACAAACAGGTTTTCCACATTTCCCAAGGACAGATTGCTGTACTGTCACAGCCTCGCCTCATACAGTCAATTGAAGCAACCGAGGATTTCCGGTGTGAGTTCATAACCGCTCCCGGCAAATTTCTCCAGAATCTGTTGCCGGCAAATAATTATTCTATTCAGGGTGGCATAAGCCTGTTCTCAAATCCGATAATAAACGTAGATAAAGGAAACGCAGAGAGATTCAGAACGGATTTGCATAATATCCGAAGAAGAATTAACGATACGGAACATCGGTTCTATGTCGAAATGATAGGAAGTCTTTTGCAGACAATGGTGTATGACCTCTTTGATTTTCATACCCGAGTCAACGACAACGTGTTGACAACAGACCGCGTTGGTTACATCACATCACAGTTTTTCTCCATGATAGAGGCTGGAACTCCCAAAACAGAGAGAGAAGTGACATTCTATGCCAATAAACTGAATGTCACATCCAAGTATCTTTCGGATACAATAAGGAGAGTGACAGGGCACAGTATATCCTATCACATCAACCATGCAACAAGTTTAATAATTATAGCATATCTTGAAGACAGCCGTTTGTCAATTACTCAAATAGCCGACGAAATGCATTTTACATCCGTCAGCTATTTCAGTCGTTATTGCCGGAAACATATAGGCATGTCACCGGCACAGTTCCGCCTTGCCGGTGCAAAAGTCTGATGTATCACCCATAGATATTCTCAGACTTCGCCACAGCATAACAAGAATTAAAGTACATTATATCTTATCCAAAGCACATCATTGTCCAATCTTTCTACAGACCGTAAAGCAAGTTTTGTAGGAAGTTTGGACTGGTCGGCGATACCGTCAAACAAGGCTCTCCATCCTTCGCGTCCGTCAATTCCGGGTGCGAGCAGAAGACTGACCTCGTCAATTAGTCCCGCCGCAAGGAAACCACCATTGATAAGTCCGCCACCCAACACGGCAAGACGTTCTACACCAAAAGTTTCGTGTAATATTTCCATCGCTCGCTTGAGGTTAATTGTGTCCTTCCCTACTGCAATATAGGAAATTCCTTTCTGACGAAGATACTCAAGGTATTGCTCAGAAGCACTTTCGCTTGTAATGATGAGCAACGGACGAGTATCTTCCATCGTCTCGCTCTCCCACATTAATGTACCTTTAGAATCCGGACAGATGTGAAAATCATTACGTTCTGTTGACTTGAAAACTTGCTCTTTTCCGATAGGAACACAATTCTTGGCATCGAACTTTACAGGAAGAGCATAATAGTGCTCCATCGTAATGCGCCCTTCTACCGAAGCTTTGCAATCAAGAGATTCGAGTGTAGCATAGTATTCATCACCACTGATTTTATCAACCATGCCACAATCAATTCTTCCGTCAATAGATTCTACCATGTGGCAGATAATATACGGTCTTTTCATTTCTATATATTCTTTTATTCTATTATGTCCAATTAATTCGATAAATACTGCCGGATGATTTTAAAGTTAGCGCAAAGTCATGAAGAACTTGACTATCTCCGGATCATGATGATCGAAGAAAAGGCTCTTGCCGGTATCAAGTTTTGCAATAGCAGCCATATCTTCATCTGACAAAGTAAAATCCAAGATGTTGAGATTCTGCTCCATACGTTCTACATGTACAGACTTCGGAATGATAATCACACCGCGCTGAGTGAGCCAGCGGAGAGCAACCTGTGCTACGGATTTACCATATTTATTGCCAATCTCTTCAAGAACAGGATTAGTGAAGAAATTATTGCGTCCTTCCGCAAGCGGCCCCCACGACATGATTTGAGTATCAAACTCCTCCATGTATTTCTGTGCCTGAACCTGCTGATTGAAAACATGAGTTTCCACTTGATTGACCATAGGCTTAATCTCTACATTGTTTGCAAAGTCAATGAAATGATCCGGATAGAAATTGCTGACACCGATGGCGCGGAGTTTCCCTTCCTTATAAGCTTCCTCCAAAGCACGATAAGCACCGTAACGGTCACAGAACGGTTGATGGAGCAACATCAAATCAATATAGTCCGTGTTCAATTTGCGCAAACTTTCGTCTATTGAAGCTTTCGCTTTCTCATAGCCATAGTTTGAAATCCAAACTTTGGACACGAGAAAAATATCTTTACGAGGTATTCCGCTTTTTGCAATGGCTGCACCTACACCTTCTTCATTATAATATGCTTGAGCTGTGTCAATCATCCTATAACCGACTTTCAAGGCATCACTGACGCAACGTTCACACTCGGCAGGGTCAACCTGATAGACTCCATAACCCACGATTGGCATTTCAATACCATTACTCAATTTTACAGTTTCCATATTCTTGATTCTTTTGTTTTTATTTCCGATGCAAAAATAATAACATATTCAAGAACTTTTGTTTCACATAAGACCTGTAAAATTTCACTTTTTACGCTTTTATGGTGGCTGTTTGCAAGAAGAATCTACTTTTCTTCAATAACTAATACACAATTTTGAGGTTCTACCATAAGTTTTCCATTGATTAAAAGAACTTCCCAAGGATAAATACTCTTTAGTGTTTCCTTGAAAGCTTCCACTAACAGATGGTTGCTCTCTTTGATATTTTCTTGTTTGGAGCGAGCAAAAACAGAATGCACATCAAAATCCAATAGTTTTCCATCCGCTGTGCATTGGAACTTACCTATATTAAATATCAGACGTTGCCCTTTGTATTCCGGGAAACGACACCAAGGAAATCGTTTCGTGATTTCATCCTGCGACTGAAGCAGATTTATTCCCGAACATTTGGAGTTATGAAATTTCTGAACGCTTTGTATCTTTCCTTGCCGCAACGTCATCACTTGTTCTGTCTCCATATTTCGCTTAAATCCGGAATGAACATACCGCAGCAAGTTTCCTTTTCCAGCCCGTAACTCTCCATTAAACCAGTGAGCACGAATTCTTCCTCGCTTATAATAAGGAGAAAATAAATTTTTCAACTGTTTGGGAGTATAAGTCAAAGTAAGTTCTTCTTTCTTTTGTTGGTCATACACACATATTTCAAGGTGCTGTAAATATAAACAACCTTCCCGAACCTCCCAATAGGCTGTATAACCTTCCCAATTGGCAGTCGTCACACAGTGATTTTGTGGCAAAAAGTTCATCATCCGGCTGTACAAAACCGAATCCATATTAATAGGTTTTGCCATTAAAAACCATTCTTCGCCATCAAGAAATATAATATCACTTGATAGTCCTGTTGCCTTGACTTGTAGAAAGATACAAAGGAGCAGAAAAGTAACAAGTACTTTTTTTATGCGCATAAGCCATCCATTTATGTAATATTCCGTAAAAATAGGAAAAAGGATAACTCTATCAACTATCAGAGTTTTTATTTTAAAGTACTTTAACCTCTATTCTTTGTTTCCTCGTCAAAGATTCGATTGAACAAATCGTCCAGAAGATGTGGATTCTCAATTGTCGTGCGTAAATGTTGCAGACGCTCGCTGTTTTCACTCCACGGCAACCAAACTTTGAGATACCCCTCCGGACCATATTTGACTTTCAAATGTTGCAAGGCACGAGTATGATGTCCGGCACGGTCGAGGTCGGGGTAATTGGCTAATCCATATTAGATTGTCCGCCGGATAATCGTTTCAGCTTCAATGAAACGGTCGGCATCAGCCACCACCATGCCGTAGAGACTGCGAGGCTTCGTCTTGCCTGATGCCCTGTGGTCTTCCACAGCCTCTTTCATAATGTCTATCTGCTGCTCGGTAAAATATGTACGAATGAAGCTGTCGGACTCAAGTATTTTGCCCGACGCAATGTGATGCTTCTCACGTCCGTCCACCAAACCCAAATCATGAAAAGTAGCAATGCAATATGCCATGTCGATATTAAGCTCCGGCAATCTTCGGAGAAGACACAGGCTTTGGTCTATGACCATCCGTACATGGTCGCGTCGGTGCGCCTTGTCAAAATCATCATATCGTGGAATTATCGAATGCTCAACATATTTGACAATCTCCGGGTTCACTCCCCTGACAATCGGTCTGAGAGCATTGAATGTGTCTGTCATGAATGTGGGTTCTGACGACAGCAATTCTTCCATCGTTCCATTCCCGTATGTCACGGCACAAGTGGCAGTTCCGGCTGCACGTCCCATCAGTATGTCAACCGAGGCATCGCCGACAGTAATTGTCTCAGTTGCTTTCCATCCACAGCTTCCAAGTATTTTCAGCACCGGGTCTGGAGCAGGCTTTCCTTGAAACACATCATCTCCTCCCACAAGCATCGTGAAACAATCGGATATGTCAAACGAATCCACATACTCCTGTAGAGACTTGCGGTTGCGACTGCTTGCAATTGCCATTCTGTAACCGTCTGCATTCAACAGTTTCAATGTGTCGATTACTCCGGGAAAACATTCGATTTGAAATGACTGCTTCAATTCATTGAAAATGCGACGATAGGTAGCGGCATAAAGCTTGCCAACCTCAGGTGTTGCCTGCCATAATGCTGCGGGAATCTCTTCAAGACGAAGCCCGATGGTGGCTCTATACTCTTCGTCTGTATGCGGTTCCAGCCCCAATTTCTCAATCGTCGCCTTCATTGTGCCCAAAATGAGTGGGGCTGTATCCATTAACGTACCGTCAAAATCAAAGACTATGTTTCTGATATTATCCATGTCACAAATAAATTAAAGCTGTACCTCTATCTGATACAGTACAATCGGTTAAAAATGAAACAAATGATACCGGCAAAATCGGTAATCTTAGATATTGGATATATTTTATCCGCTTATCAAAAATCATGTTTGGGATACCCATATTCTTGCTGTGCAAAATTAAATCAAAAATCTTAAAAATCAAAGAGTGCAATATGTTTCGCTATGTAGTAGATTTTGGAAATTGTTTTCAATTTTCTTGTTTTAGTTAATTGAAAGTTTAACGGACTATTAATTATGTACGGAAATGCTCTGAAAACCTATTGTATGTGCAGAGAGAAATCGAAAACAGTGCGCAAAAATCTCAAATCAACAGTGCTGATTATAAAAACAGCAGTGCTGATTTTGTAAACAGCAGTGTGGATTATAAAAACAGCACTGTTGATTTGAGATTTCTGCGTAGTGTTTTCTTCCTCCCAGCATAGATATTTTCATTTTGTGAGCAAGTTCAATTTGCGAAACTTAGAGCTTTTTCGAAAGACTTTTCGTTGAAAGTAAATAAATGTAAAAGAATAACTTTAGAATAAAAACACTTTTGGAATAGATGTTTTTTCATATCTTAGGTGGGTGTCTTCGACAGATTCTTCGGTTGAATACAACAGCAAAAGCCAAGACGGAAGAGTCTGTCAAAGACAACTTTGATAAAGATAAAGAAGGAGTCTGTTGAATAATTTTAATGAATTGGTCTTGCGATTGTTTCTTTTTTGCTATTTTTGTCCGGAGAAAGAAAATTTTATTAATAACCTTTTTAAAATCATTTTGTATCATGAAGAAAATAATGATAGCTTTGTCCATGATTCTTGCTATGCCTTCAATGGCACAAAAGACCTCGGACGTCACTTTGCACATGGATGAGGCTAAGCAAAAAATCAACAAGGAAATTTACGGACAGTTTGCAGAACATCTCGGAACATGTATCTATGGTGGTATATGGGTTGGAAAGGATTCAGAGATACCTAATACTGACGGCTACAGGAATGATGTGCTTCAGGCATTAAAGGATATTCGTGTTCCGGTCATGCGTTGGCCCGGAGGATGTTTTGCTGACGAATATCATTGGCAGGATGGCATTGGTCCGCAAGAGAACCGTCCGAGAATGGTGAATAACAACTGGGGCGGTACTGTGGAGGACAACTCTTTCGGTACGCACGAGTTTCTTAACCTGTGTGAATTGTTGGGTTGCGAACCGTATGTCAGTATGAATGTGGGAAGCGGCACAGTGGAGGAGACTGCCAAGTGGGTTGAGTATATGACAGCCAAAGACGGACCTATGGCAAAGCTCAGAAAGCAGAATGGAAGAGAGAATCCGTGGAAAGTATATTATATAGGTGTAGGCAATGAGAGTTGGGGATGCGGAGGTAATATGCGCCCGGAGTATTATGGCGACCTTTATCGTCGTTATTCCACTTACTGCCGTGAGTACAATGGAAATCGTCTCTACAAAATTGCAAGTGGAGCGAGCGACTATGACTATAACTGGACAGAAGTCATGATGAAGAATGTGGGGCATCGTATGAACGGACTTTCTCTTCATTATTACACCTGCTATTCATGGAACAAGAGCAAGGGCAGTGCGACGGATTTCACTCGTGACCAATACTATTGGACTGTGGCAAAATGTGGAGTAGGAATAGAGGAAGTGTTGCAGAAGCAGATTGCCATCATGGACAAGTATGACCCGAGAAACCGTGTGGCTCTTCTTGTGGATGAGTGGGGTACATGGTGGGATGAAGAACCGGGTAGCGTCAGAGGGCATCTTTATCAGCAGAATACGATGCGCGATGCTATGGTTGCTGCAATCTCACTCAACACATTCCATCAATACACCAAGCGTGTGAAGATGACGAATATCGCCCAAGTGGCTAATGTGCTGCAGAGCATGGTGCTCACCAAAGGCGACAAGATGGTGCTTACTCCTACTTATCATGTTTTCCGTATGTATGTCGATAATATGGAGGCTGTGAATATTCCTGTAGCTGTCAATTGTGATACTTTTACTGCTGAAAACGAGAGGGAAGAGTCGGGGCGCACAGCACCTTACATCAGTGCTTCTGCATCTAAAATGTCGGACGGAACGGTGAATGTGAATCTGGTGAATGCAGACCTTGATAACTCCAATAAAGTGACGGTGAAGCTTGACGGTATGAAAGGAAAAGTGGTTAATGCACGTATTCTCACTTCAAAAGATATGAAAGACCATAATACTTTTGAAGTTCCGAACAAGGTGGTTCCTGTAGATTTCAAGGGCGCAAAGATTAACAAAAACGGCGAGCTTGTAGTTGATATGCCAAAGATGGCTATTATCACTTTGCAGATAAAGTGATTTAGAAGCCGTTTTTTTGAATTTGTTTGTTATAGCTACGTGGGTATATTCGACAGACTCCTCCTGTTTATGTGACGTGTGTTCGCATAAGCAGGAGGAGTCTGTGAGTTATGCCGGTTCAGGGGTATTCACATAAGAGTCTGTGAATACATCTACGTATAGACCTCAATATAAAAATAAAGAAAGTTTCTTAGAAACATTTTTTTGAAGCAAGAGTCTGCGCTTCATGTTGTAGCAGCCATTTCTTCTTGTCTGTTCCCCAAGCGTATCCAGTGAGACTTCCGTCAGACCCGATAACTCTGTGGCAGGGAATGATGATGCCTATCGGGTTATGCCCGACCGCCTGTCCTACAGCCTGTGCCGACATGCTTTTCCGTTTCATTGCCGAGGCGATTTCTGTTGCAATATCTTTGTAAGTCGTTGTTGCTCCGTATGGAATGCTCAAAAGAATGTTCCATACCTGTTTTTGGAATGTAGTTCCTTCGAGCTTGACAGGTGGGACATTTGGAGGAATATTCCCACTGAAATAGCAGTCAAGCCATTGGCAGGTCTCCTTTACAATGTGCGGATACTTGTCGGTCTCCTTTTCTGCAATATCGGGACATGCCATATCTGAAATGCCTGATGTTTCTGTGATGATAGATATGCCGGACAGGAAATTGTCGCAGCATCTGATAAGTAATGTACCCACAGGGGATGAATAAAGGTAATCCATACGAAAAATCTTATTGTTTGTTCTGCTTTTTGCTATATCGGTGGAGTAAAACACCGTTCAAATATAGAGTATAATCCGTAATAAATCATTATTTTTGCAGTATTCTTTGCATATATGAACATAAAAAATCTATAGAAATGAAAAAGAAAATCTTTGCAGTTGTGTTGTCTTTAATTGTGTCAACTATTGCGTTTGCACAAGATTATGACAGAAAGATAACTCCGCGAAAAAATGTTCCGCTTGATTCCATACGTTTGAGCGACCCTTTTGTTTTGGCAGACAAAAAGACCAAGACATACTATATGACCGGCACGGGAGGTATGATGTGGAAGAGCAAGAATCTCCGAACATGGGACGGTCCTTATATGGTGGTGAAGACAGACCCGAACTCGTGGATGGGGCCGCGTCCGATGATATGGGCAGCAGAGATTCATGAGCACGACGGAAAATATTATTATTTCGCCACTTTCACCAATCGTGAGGTTAATATTGACACTGTAGCCGGCAATGTGATAGAGCGTCGTGCGTGTCATGTACTTGTAAGTAACAAGCCTGACGGCCCGTATGTTCCGATGGAGAAACCTACTTATCTTCCCGCTGACAAACCGACACTTGATGCTACTTTGTGGATTGACAAAGACAAGAAGCCGTATATGATATATTGTCATGAGTGGTTGCAGAACCTGAACGGAACAGTGGAGAAGATTGCATTGAGTCCGGATTTTAGCGGAACAGAAGGGGAGGGGAAGATTCTTTTCCGTGCAAGCGACTCTCCTTGGAGCAGGGAAAATACCAGTGACGGCAGTATAAAGCCCAATAAGGTTACTGACGGCCCGTTTGTGTTTCTCACCTCTAAAGGCAAGCTTGGAATGTTGTGGACAAGCTGGATACGCAATGTATATACGCAGGGTGTGGCTTATTCGGAAAGCGGAACACTCGATGGTCCTTGGGTGCAGGAAGAAGATCCTATAACTCCACCTGACTTCGGTCATGGAATGTTATTCCGTACTTTTAATGGTAAGCAACTGATGGCGCTTCATAGTCACAAAGATCTTGGAAAAGGTCATTATTTGCGCATTCCTCACTTTTTCCTTGTAGATACAACAGGTGACAAACTGGTTGTTGTCAGAGACTATGAACCGTAGTGCCGGAAATATGACCGAAGATATTTTTCAGCGTACTGAATTATTGGTGGGTGCCGAAGTCATGAGACGGTTGGCATCCACAAATGTCATTGTGTTCGGGGTGGGCGGAGTTGGCTCATGGTGTGCTGAGGCACTTGTTCGTTCCGGTATCAGTCATCTTACGATTGTGGATAGCGATTGCGTAGCTGTATCTAATCTGAACCGTCAGCTTATGGCGACAACGAAGACGATAGGACGTTCTAAAGTGGAAGTGTTGCGTGAACGTTTGCTTGATATAAATCCGGCTGCTTCCATAAAGGCTGTTCAGAAAATATATACCAAGGAAACTGCATCAGATTTCAGCCTTGATACGTATGATTATATCATTGATGCCATAGACTCTCTTGAACATAAGGCGAATCTTATTCGACATACCTGTCGTACAGATGCAGTGTTGTTTTCGTCTATGGGGGCAGCACTCAAAATGAATCCTTTGAAAATCGATGTGTCGGAGTTTTGGAAAGTTCGCGGATGTCCGCTTGCGGCGGCTCTTCGTCGTAAGTTTAAGAAGCAGGGCGAGCTTCCAGCGCATAAATTCAAATGTGTATATAGTGAAGAGCTGCTGGAGAACCGTGGTGTTTCTGCCGATATGGAAGATTGTTCGGGTGATAATCCGGATTTTCATAAGGTAAGGACAAACGGGACTGTTGTTCATGCGGTGGCTACATTCGGATTCGTACTTGCCGGACTTGTGGTTCAGGATTTATATGGCAAGATAGAGGCGGCAAGTGTCTGATTCCTTCTTTGTAGATTTATAATTGAACTCTAAATATAATGATAAATAAATGAGACGATATGTTTTTACAGTGTCTTTGCTTCTGACTGTCATTGCGGCAAATGTAGAGGCGCAGACACGCTATACGGTTGACGCAGTAAGGGGAAAGCGTATAGAGGTTACTAAGACATTGGATGGTTGTATTCCGGAAGACATAAAAGATATAATTGCTCCGTATAAAGCGTCGGTTGATAGTTTGATGTGCCCGGTACTTGGTAGGAGTAGCATGTTCATGGATGCCAATCGTCCGGAAAGCTTGCTTTCCAATTGGGTGGCAGATGTGCTTCGTGAATCTTCTGCAAGTGTGGATGGCATGAAGCGTCCTGCTGACATCGGTCTGTGCAATATCGGAGGACTTCGTGCTGCACTTTCCGAAGGAAATGTAACTGTGGGCGATGTGATAGAGGTTGCACCTTTTGAGAACAGTCTTTGTGTGCTGACACTTCGTGGCGATGCCTTGCTGACTTTGATGAGTCAGATTGCTGCATCCGGTGGGGAAGGGGTAAGTCATGGAGTAGAACTTGTTGCTGACGGAAACGGAAATGTGATAAGTGTCAGACTCAATGGAAAGCCGATAAAGAAGAGCAAAAAATACACCATAGCTACTCTTAATTATCTTGCGGAAGGAAATGATGGTATGATGGCTCTGAAAGATGCTGTGGAATGTAAAAATACGGATATAATGATACGTGATGTGCTTATGAATTTTATCAGAAGCCAGAGTGAGAAAGGAAAAATGATTGGCTCGAAGATGGAGAATAGAATTATTATAGAAGGAGGTGCAAAATGAAAGCATATAAATATTTTTCTGTTGTCTTTGGTTTGATTGCCGTTCTCTCCTGTTTTTCAGTGGTAGCATGGGCACAGGACGAAGTACGTAAGAATATATTGGTAGTTCATACAAATGACACACACAGCTGTGTCATGCCAATCAATCCTAATTATGCAGATACACTTCAGGCTGATAAGGGCGGTTATTTGCGCCGTGCGGCATTGGTGGCTGAACTAAGGAGAAAGGAACCGGATTTGTTGCTTCTTGACTGTGGTGATTTCTCGCAAGGTTCTCCTTATTATAGTATATTCAAAGGAGAGGTGGAGATTTCGTTGATGAACTATATGAAGTATGATGCCTGTACGATAGGCAACCATGAGTTCGATTTCGGACTTGAGAATATGGCGCGTGTCTTTCGCATGGCGGATTTTCCGGTGGTGTGTTGCAACTATGATTTCACTGGTACTGTACTTCAGGATATTGTGAAGCCATACGTTATCCTTCACCGTAAAGGCATTAAGATTGGAGTCTTCGGCTTGTCTCCGAAACTTGAAGGGCTTGTTTCCGGAGAGAATTATAAGGGAGTCAGATACCTTGACCCTATAGAAGAAGCTAATAGAGTTGCAAAGCATCTGAAACTTACGGAAGGATGTGATTTGGTAATTTGTCTGTCACATCTTGGTTGGGGAATTGCGGAGATGGATGATGCCCGTCTCATTAAGGCTACACGATATATTGACACTGTGATAGGAGGACACTCTCATACTTATTTTGCCGAACCGAAGTCTGTAGTGAATGCTGACGGAAAATCGGTTGTCTGCAACCAAATGGGCAAGAACGGACGTTTTGTCGGAACTCTTCTCTTGGAGATGGTTCCGGAATGGAAATAACGAAAAACCTGCTGTTTGGGGCTTGACACAGAGCTGAATATTGAAAATAACATAAGCTTAGCATTTCGTTGTGTTGGAGAATACAGACAGCAAGATGTAATATACAAACAAAAGGCGGCTGATTTATTACAAATCAACCGCCTTTTGTTTTGAATTCTTCTGAACTCAAAATGAAGAACTTTTCAGTTCCTTTATTGATTATTCTTCGTCGTCTTCGTCAATGTCAACAACATCAATATTGTCAATGTCCTCAAACTTGGCATCCTCTTCTATTTCACCGTCAAGCTCATTGTCTTCATCTTCAGTATTGTCATCCATGTCGTCTTTCAAATCGTCCATGTCATCGGAATCATCATCTTCGTCATTGTCTTCTTCGTCTTTGTCATAGTTGTCCTCTGAAGATGCTGTCGGTTCATAACGTACTTTTTCGATGCGTGGTTTTGCTTTGATAAAGATTGCTTCAATCCAACCACCGCGGGTAAGTTCAAGAACTTCGTATCCGTCAGCTTTTCTTCTGTCAATCACTCCGCCGGCACGATGCATTGCGTATGCAGGAAGTACGCTGCAATCTACATAGAATGCTGACTCTATAATGTCCTGTATTGCCAATGGAAGACCTTTCCAACCTGTACCAAGATTCTTCTCTATTAACTCAAGAACCTCGTATGGTTCAAAATGGTGAATATTTTCAAGAGTCAAATCAGTTATCTTCTTTATTTGTCTTTTGCGTATGGCTATAGCGTTGTTTTCTCCTTCATTTGGTGCAGAGAAGACTTCATAGTGTTGAGCTTCTAATGCTGCAACCTTTTTTTCATCATCCCTGTTGAGATATACGATATCGAAGACCGGACGAATTATATTCATGTAGTGAGCTTCGTTCTCTATATACTCCTCATGCTTTTTCCCTTCAATAAGCATCTGGTTCAAATCACTTTCATTTAGCGTCCAGATATTGCCCTTTGTGAGTTCATCCAAAGTTATGCGCTTTGTCAGTCCTTTCATGTTTTTTATTATCCTATTAATATAGTTCTTTTATTTCTCTCTTTAAAACGGTGCAAAATTAGTAATTTTATTTATCAGTAACAAAAACTTTCTTTTCCCATATAGAAATTCCGTGTATTTTTTACTGTGTGATGATTGTTATATAAGAAGAAAGAAGATCTGCGGCAGATTAATCTTGCTTGGCAGACCTTTAAGACTGAATACTTTTTTATTGAAGTTTTTATTTAAGTATGTTGTATAGCAAACTTGCCATTGATACCAAAATACTTGTAGATGTAAACCATAACGATGTTTCCTGGCCGATTCCAGAATTTTTTGCTTTGGTCTTGTTTGGCACTACATATACAATGTCATTCTGCTGAAGTTGGTAATATGGTGATTTAATGACATTCGCATCATTGAGATCCAGCTCTGCAATGCTTTTTTCTCCAGAGGCATTTTCTCGTATGACTTTTACACAGTCTCTTCTTCCGTATATAGTCATATCTCCTCCCATGGCAAGGGCTTCAAAAATATTGACTTTGCCATTAGGCACTGTATATATTCCTGAACGTGCAACTTCTCCCATGACTGCAATCTTGTAGTTTGACATGGTGACAATTACAATCGGCTTGATTTTTAAATCTTTTGCCATAATGGCTTTTTCTATATAACTTTCAAGCTCTGTTTTTGTCATTCCTATAACTTTCAGTTTGCCAAGAATTGGGAAATCTATATATCCGTCATTGGAAACAAGGTAAGATTGTAGTGATACCTGAGAGGAAAGTCTGCTTGCATCTGGCGATAAACTGTTCGTCATATTGTTGGATTGTATAGCAAGGTTATATACCGCTACAGCCATTGGCTCGTCCGGACAATTGACTGTAATTGTGAGTATGTCTTTCGGCATTATTCTGGCATCATATAATCCTGCCGAGTTTGACAAATCTACATAATCGCTATTTTGCAAATACGGAACATTCTTGTAGGATGTACAGCCTACCACGAAAAACATTGACAAAATAGTCATCAATAATGGGATTCTTTTCATTACAATTATTATTTAATTTATTTTTTAGACAAATAGTTTTGTGGGACACTTTGTTCTTTTGCCCTTCTCCCCCTGTGCTCATCGAAACAATAGCGTACCACTTTGCAAAGATATATCTTTTGAACCATTAATGAAAAATACTCAAACAAAAAAGTCTGCATTGGAATCTCTTTTTAGGAAATGGCTTGATTTTATGTACGAATTTGTGGAAGGCTCATGTGTGGATTTGGATTGTTGCATTTATGTGTAATCAATTTCATTGAAACCATTCATGTAAAAGATGTAAGGGAAAAGCTGATGAATGTATCAGTGCTTCTCCCTCACATAATCACTTATATTTTTACCATGTTATTTTAATACTTTCTTCCTGTTGATGATATACACTCCGTGTTTGTCCGCTCTGTGTATTTTCTGTCCGGAGGTATTGTATATTTCTGAATTCTGCTGGCTGTCTTGTTCTACACCGTTTATACCTACAGGGTCAGCAATAACGCGTATGATTCCGTCGGTTGTTAATGATGAGGTATCCCAAAGCAGTCCGTTTCCGGGTACTGCCGGATTGAGTGTCGGAGTTCCCGTAAGTTGGATTTCACCGTCACCGGTGAACACTTTTAGTTCGTCACCTTCTGTAAACTCTCCATTCAAGTGCGTAATGTTAAATACTGGAGAGGCAAGATTTGTCTTTCCGCTGACTTTTAAGGCATCACAACGCAGGTAGGCAGACCGGCGTGCTTTTATCAGAATCTCTCCGCCTTGTTTCACATTCAGTACACCATCCAATGTCAGTGTACTGACAGTTGTAGATGTGAGATTTTTTCCTGTACTGATTGTTCCTCCCTTGTTGACAGTGACAGAAGCAATATTACCTGTACCGATTAATGTTGAACCGCTATTGACGGTAATGCTTCCTGTAATTGCAGATGTTGTACCGCAAGCCGATATGCAACCCTCGTATATGTTTATCTTACCTTGGCAACTACCGCTTAGCGTCAGTGTTCCGCTACCATATTTGTTGATAATGGCATTAGAGTTGGATATACCTGCATAACTGTCATTGTTCCCGAGATAGCCTACATTATATGTACCTGTAGAAAGAGTGCAGTCCGTTGCTGTACTCACAAGGCTTCCTATTTTGGTCGTCATGTTCTGTTCCGTTCCGCTCTGGCTCTTGTAGTGCGCTACATATACTCCGGAGCCAAGTTTCAATGTTCCTTGCGACAGGTCGGTGGCACTGATAAGTCGCAATTGTCCGGATGTCACCTCGTATGTACCTTTAAATGCCGACATATTGGTCGATACATCCCCGCGTACGTATGGGAAGGATATTTTTATTGTGCCTTCACCCATAAGTTTGCCTTGTACCTTGCATCGGCTGCCACCGACGAAAGTCAGGCTTTTTCCTTTTTCTATTTCGAGCGAGTTGTTGAACACTGGTATGGCGGATGAAGTGTTGTTATCGAAAATGCGTATAGTGCCTCCTTTCGCTGTTATTTTCGATGTGGAACTGCCGAAAGTGGTATTCCATGTTCCCATGGCAAGTGTTCCGCCTTCAATAATCGTACCTCCACTCCAAGTGTTGCTGCCTCCGTAAGTGATATTCAGTTGTCCGGCTCCTTTTTTCACAAGTGTTCCGCTTCCCTTTATGATACCTTTCAAAGACGTAGTTCCGTTTGCTACTTGTATAGAAGCAGTGTCAGTAATGGTCATTCCACGGTTTGTGGCTGTGTTGGAGTTGTTTATGACGAGTGTCGCCTTTCCGATTTTCAGATTGTCGGCAGACGATGAGGCTGCACCTATCGAACTCGGAATACCTTCGTCGGCAAGTTCTTTTACAGTAACTGTACCGCCGTTGATGATGGTTGCTCCCGTATAGTCGCTCTTTGTGGTATTCAAGGTCAGTTTGCCGTTGCCGTTCTTTATCAACATGCCGTTACCACTGAAGCCGCCGTCTCCATTGAATATATATGTTTTTTCTTCATTGTTGAAGGTCGCCTTCTGTATTGGCATAAGTTCGCTTACATTGACGGTTGTGATAGCAGCTTTGTCATTGAACTCTATTGCATCGTTTGCCACAAAACCTGTAGGATTCTCGTCAATACTGAAGTTCTCAGTCCGGTAGTCCCAGTTGCCATCTACGTTTCCTGCCCATTCCACATTTGCAGAAGCTTCTCTCTGTTCGTTTATAATCAGCCATATCGCCTTGTCCTCATTGGCAATGTGATAGGATATGCCTTTCAAACCATTGACAGAAAAATGTTCTATCTCTCCGTCCAGCTCCCCAGTGTATTCTATTAGCTTGAACTTGCCCGGAGTTGGTTCTTTTTCGTCCGTAACGATTGTGAAGACTATATTTCCGTTGACCTTCAGGTCGCCTTCCACTTTGATTAAGTCTGACAGGTTCTCGCCGGAATCTTCTGTGCGAATATTCATTTCCATGAAAATGCGTTTTCCCTTTGTGTCCAGTCCTTTGGTAAATGTAATGACTCCTATATCAGACGGCTTGCCTGTCTGTCCGGGAGCAATGCGGCAACCCTCATGATTGAGTGCACCTTCAAACGCGATGTCGCCCACAGTCGCATTTCCCGCAAGCGTACCTCTTGCTCTAAGCTCGGTCTTTCCGCTTATGGTAGAGTTCACTTCCAAAATGCCCTCTGAAATATAGGTTGTTCCGCTGTATGCAAGAGGAATGTCCGAAATGAGAGTTCCCGCTTGGCTTTTCCATAAGTCCATGTCACCGGACAGTTTGCCGCTTCCCGACAGACGTACATTCTGTCCCTTCACAGGCATGGCATATACTATACCCGGAGAAATCGTGGAGTTTATTTTTATGTCTGTTCCCGAAGTAAGGTCTATCAGTACGCTCTTTCCGTCAGTGTATGCAACGGATGATGAACGGTCATAATTGCTGAAAGCACTTCCCTGAGTCCATTCGCCTTCTCCTTTCCATATAAGATCTGTTACCATACATGGTGGCAACTGTGGGCGCGGCATGTCATAACCTAAATAAAATCCGGTGTTCGGACTTTGGTAATAACCTTTGGTCGTACATTGCATACGGTATGCCGGATCTTCCTGAAGACAATAGATGTTATCCACATGGGTAGGGTAGTCTGTAGTGAACCCTACAATTCCGACACAGGTTCCGTTCTCCACGTGGCGCAGAATCAGTTCCTCTCGCCAGTCACCTATGATGTCACCCCAGAAGGCGGCACGCTTGG
>JAGASY010000079.1 GCA_017621515.1 Bacteroidaceae bacterium | reverse complement strand
TGTAAGTACTTACCAATCCGAATTGAATGTCCATGAACCACTTGTAGGGATGCACCCCGGTGCATCCGCCCCTGTGACATGTTTTTTTTGCAAGGAAATGGAGAAGCGGAGAAGCGGATGCACCGGGGTGCATCCCTACATTGACAATCAATACATCATATTATTAAAGCGGGTGTACTCACAGACTTAAATCATTGAACACACCCACTTAAACACTGAATAAGATTGGCAACCTATCTAAGAAACTGTTTTTAATATACATGAGGTGGCTGCCGAAAACATCCGCTTAAATAAACATGATACTTATACCTATATACCTATTATTATATATATGCGAATCTCCTATACCCCTTCGTATTCACAAAAAATTAAAACACTTTCTATATGGCAACGAAAAAAATGCTATTTTTGCATTCTGATAGGGAAAGTATAATAATTTATAGAATATAGTTACAATGAGAAAATTATTTGTGTTCTCGTTTTTCATGGCAGCGACCTTTGCAGGACACGCAGATCCGATAGATGTTTCTGAGGCAAGAAAGGTGGCTGCTCAAGTATTGGCAGACGGCAGGGGGAAGGCTGTGGAGATTGTCCATGCAGATATGGCAAACGAGGTGAAGAGCCGTATGGCTGTCAGTCCCATAGAGACTCCTGCTTTCTATTCTTTTAATGCAGAGGATGGCAAAGGGTTTGTCATTGTGGCGGGTGATGACGATTTTCCTTCGGTGGTGGGCTATTCCGACAGTGGCACTCTTTCTTCTGCTACGGTGATGCCTCCGGCACTGCTCGATTATCTGGAGACTTACAGCCGCTATGTGGCGGATGTAAGGAGCGGATTGGCAGACAAACCGGAATCGGAGCGGATGCGTACCGTCTCTTTGTCTTATCCGGTAGTGTCGCCATTGTGCAATAGTACATGGGGACAGGATGACCCTTTCAATGCCTACTGTCCTTTGGACGATGGCGAAAGGACTCCTGTAGGATGTACTGCCACGGCGATGGCTCAGATTATGTATAAATGGAAGTATCCGGAGCGTGCTCGGGGTACTGTATTGTATAATGTGACAGGCATTGGGGTAATCAAGGAAGACCTGAACGGCGATGCCCATGTATATGACTGGGCTGTCATGAAGCCAACGGAGGCCGGCAACAGAACACCTTCTGCCAAGAAGGCAGTGGCACAGTTGAGTTATGACTGTGGCATTGCAGCCAAGATGCAATATGCGGCAGACGGTAGCGGGGCATACGAAGAGAATGCAATGATTGCTTTCCGTGAGAACTTCCGCTATAATGCGGAGACCATGCGTTTGATTTTCCGGGACTGTTTTGCCAATCAGTTGGCATGGAATGAAGTGCTGCTTGACGAGCTTGTTGCCGGACGACCGGTGCTTTTCTGTGCTGCTTCCTCGACAGGAGGGGGAGGTGACGCGGCAGGACATGCCTTTGTGATAGATGGTAGCGACGCAAAAGGGCTGGTGCATGTGAACTGGGGCTGGAGCGGTTCTTGTGACGGATATTATGATGTGGTTCGTCTTGCTCCGACTGGTACAGGATATACTTTCAGCGAGGGGCAGACGATGTTGATTGGCATCACTCCCGGTACGGGCGATGAAGCTGTGCCGCAGACTCGGCTTGTGATGGAGGACGCTCCGGTATGTCTTAGCTCTTCCAAAAAACTGGGTCTGAGATTTACTGTCAATGTACGGGAGATATACAGTCGTACCCTTTATACCCAGACATGGACTGTGGGTATCGGACTTTTCGACAAGGAGGGCAGACTGCTTGAACCGGTAAGTTTGGCAGAGGACAAGGACAATACATTTTCGTTGCAGCCGTGGTATGGTTATAAGACGCTCGGTGTATATTGCACCATTCCAAAATCTTATCCGGATGGTGACTATGTGCTGCGTGTCATCACTCGCCAGAAGGGGTATGACGAATGGGTGTTCCCTGATGTAGTCGGTGGAGACAGCCGCAATGAGATTCCAGTGCACATCGTGTCAGGAATAGCACGGTTTAATGAAGTATCAACTTCTGTTGATAGATTGCCTGTGGATGGGAGTGAGGTGGTTTCTCGCCGTTACTTTGACCTCAATGGACGCAGTGTCGTTTCTCCTGTCAAGGGACAAACGGTGATAGAGGTTGTGACATTAAGCAATGGAGAGCAGGTTCGAGTGAAACGTATCTTTTGATTTTGAAGAGGATGGGTTCAGATGAAGATAGGAATATAAAGGAGAAAATACGGCATATCATAGTGGAGAGACGCCGTTATCGAGAAATGGGCTATTCGGCAGCCAGTATGGCAGCAGAGCTTGGTATTACTCCGGCGCGGCTTTCCGGTATCCTTCGGGACAATTTCGGGGAGAATTATTCTTCGCTGATAAACCGTTACAGGGTGAAGGAGGCGAAAAAATATCTGCTCGACAGGAACAAGGTTTCCTATACGGTGGATGATATCGCATATTCTGTCGGATTCTCGAACAGGCAGTCTTTCTTCTCCGCTTTCAAACGCTTTGTGGGTACTACACCGGAGAAATGGCGCAGGGAAGAAGCGAACAAATGCCTTTGACGGTTTCTTCTTTAGTTTAAGTGGAGGTATTTGACAGACTCCTCATGTATATTTAGCGGGTGTGTTCGACGGAGGAGTCTGCCGAATACATCCACTTAACACAACACGAAGAACTTTCTTGAAAATACATAACTCTTGAATGATTTTTTAACAACATATTATGAGAAAACTGATAAATAGAATCATGATGATTACGGCATTTATGACTACATCTGCTGCCGCTCCGGCGAAGACAGATGATTTTCAGTATGCAAACGAGAGGTTTGCTGATTTGCAGATGTTGCGCTACAAGGTGGAAGGCTTTGAAAACCTTTCGCTTCGTCAGAAGACACTGATATATTATCTGTCGGAGGCAGCCTTGTGGGGCAGGGATATATTGTTCGACCAGAACGGCAAATATAACCTGCGTGTGCGCCGCACATTAGAGGCTGTATATACAGACTATGCCGGCAATCGTGACAGCGAGGATTTCAAGGCTATGGAAGTGTATCTCAAACGTGTTTGGTTCTCCAACGGCATACATCATCATTACGGCTGCGAAAAGTTTGTACCCGGATTCTCCGAGGATTTCTTCCGTGCGGCAGTGAAGAGCATTGACTCAGCTCGTCTGCCTCTTGCGGACGGACAGACGACAGAGGGGCTGTTGGACGAACTGTGTCCGGTGATATTCCGTCCGGACGTGTTGGCAAAGCGTGTCAATTTGGCGGGAGGTGCAGACCTTATAAAGACTTCCGCAAGCAATTACTATGAGAACGTGAGTCAGGAGGAAGCGGAGGAGTATTATGCAAGCATGAAGAATCTTGACGACCCGCATCCGGTGATGTACGGTATGAACAGTCGGTTGGTGAAGACTCCGGACGGACAGATTATAGAGAAGAAGTGGACTTCTGGCGGACTCTATGGAGAGGCGATAAAGAAGATTGTGGGTTTCTTGAACTTGGCGCGTCCTTATGCTGAGGACGAGAAGCAAAAGGAAGTTATCGACAAGCTTGTGGAATATTATACGACAGGAGATTTGAAGACATTCGATGAGTATTCCATTCTCTGGGTGCAGAATACGGAACCTTTGGTTGATTTTGTCAACGGCTTCATCGAATGTTATGGAGACCCTCTCGGACTGAAATGCTCGTGGGAGTCGATTGTCAACTTCAAGAATTTGGAGGCAACTAAGCGCACGGAAATTCTCAGCGGCAATGCACAGTGGTTTGAAGATCATTCTCCTGTGGCTGATGAGTTCAAGAAAGAGGAGGTCAAGGGCATCACAGCCAAGGTGATAAATGCTGCCATTCTTGGTGGAGACCTCTATCCTTCTACTGCCATAGGTATTAATCTGCCTAATTCCGATTGGGTTAGGAAGGAACATGGCTCTAAGTCTGTGACAATAGGTAATCTGACGGAGGCATATAACCGCTCAGCGGTGGGCAACGGTTTCCGTGAGGAATTTGTTTGGAGCAAGAAGGAAGTGGAATTGATGGATAAGTATGCGGACGTGACGGACGATTTGCATACAGACTTGCACGAGTGTCTCGGACACGGTTCGGGTAAGCTGCTTCCGGGAGTTGACCCTGACAGTTTGAAGGCATACGGTTCGACGATAGAAGAGGCACGTGCCGACTTGTTTGCTTTGTATTATCTTGCTGACAAAAAGATGACGGAACTCGGACTGGTTCCCGATGCAGAGGCATACAAGGCGCAATATTATAGTTATATGATGAACGGTTTACTGACGCAGCTTGTCCGCATCACTCCGGGCAATGACATAGAGGAGGCGCACATGCGCAACAGAGCCGTGATTGCACGTTGGGTGTATGAACAGGGCAAGAAAGACAAGGTGGTTGAACTTGTGAAACGTGAGGGCAAGACTTTTGTCAAGGTGAATGATTATAAGAAACTGCGTGAGTTGTTCGGTGCGCTTCTTTCTGAGGTGCAGCGAATAAAGAGCACGGGAGACTTCTCCGCAGCCCGGGATTTGGTGGAGAACTACGGAGTGAAGATTGACGGTGAGCTGCACAAGGAGATTCTGGAACGCTATCGCCATTTGGATATTGCTCCTTATAAAGGCTTTATCAATCCGGTCTATACCGTGGTGAAGGACGGTAACGGCACGATTGTGGATGTGAAAGTAGATTACACGGAAGGTTATGCGGAGCAGATGCTTCGATATAGCCGTGACTATTCCGTGCTGCCTTCTGTAAACGAATAGTGGATATGAAGGAGACGACAAAACTGCATATTCTTGAGATAAAGAAAGAGCTTCGTGCCAATATGAACGGAGTGGCTTCTGCCGCCATGCGTCAAGCGGGTGTGGATTATCGTGTGAACTTCGGGATAGAAGTGCCGCGTATCCATGCCATTGCGGCGGAGTTTGAACCGGATCATGAACTGGCACAGGAACTGTGGAAGGAGGAGGTGCGTGAGCTGAAGATAATGGCAACCATACTTCAGCCTCTGGATACCTTCTTTCCTGAACTTGCTGATGTGTGGGTGGAAGGTGTGCGCAATGTGGAGGTGGCACAGCTTGCAGCTTTGAATCTTTTCGGACGTTTGACTTATGCTTCCGACTTGGCTTTCAGATGGATTGCCTCGGAAGAGGAGATGATTCAGGTATGCGGATACTATACTTTGTGTCATGTATTGCGACGCGGCGAACTCAATGAACGCTCCGTTGATGAGTTTCTGGATCAGGCAAATGCGGCTTTGGCTTCGTCTAATGCCCATTTGCGAACAGCGGCGCGGAGGGCGATGAATATTTTCGAGCAGACTGAGAAAGCTGCTGAAAGTTGATAGAGAATGGCTCTGCTGCAGTTGTAAAACGGATTCGGCACCAGTGCGATAAATCACAGGCATACTTTAATTTTATCCGTAAAGTTGCGAAATGTGTGGCATAAATTTGTGGCAGATATGGAAAAATGATAAATTTGTGGCATTATTCTTCGTATTACAATGGAACAAGAAGGCAAAAAAAATGAAGTGAAGGAGTTGTTTACGCAATATCTGATGGAGAAAAAATGCAGGAGAACACCTGAACGCTATGCTATTCTTGATGCTATATATAATAGGAAGGGGCATTTTACGGCAGATGCTCTGTATGAATTGTTGAAGGACGATTTTCGTGTGAGCCGGGCTACAGTGTATAATACATTGAGCTTGCTTGTGGATGCCGGGTTGGCTCTCTGTCATCAGTTTGACGGAGTGATGGAGTATGAGAAATGCTATGGTGTTCCGGAACATTTCCACCAGATTTGTATGAAGTGCGGAAGTGTGACGGAGTTTTATAATGATGAGATTAAGCACACTGTGGCAAAGTCGAAGTTCCGACGTTTCAGAATGACGCATTGCTCTGTCTATGTATATGGTGTGTGCTCTAAGTGTCAGGCAAGGGCAAGCAGGGAGAAGAGAAAACGTGATAGTGTAAATTAATAAAGTAAATAATTAATAATATGAAAGTAGATGTACTTTTGGGTCTTCAGTGGGGAGACGAAGGAAAAGGTAAGGTCGTGGATGTTCTTACCCCTCGTTATGATGTGGTCGCACGTTTCCAAGGAGGGCCTAATGCCGGACATACTCTTGAGTTTGAAGGGCAGAAATATGTGCTTCGTTCTATTCCATCTGGTATATTCCAAGGTGACAAGGTGAACATCATCGGTAATGGAGTGGTGCTTGCTCCCGATTTGTTCATGGATGAAGCCAAGGAACTGGAAAAGTCAGGACATGCGCTTGTAAACCGTCTTCATATTTCCAAGAAGGCGCATCTGATTA
Source organism: Bacteroidaceae bacterium (assembly GCA_017621515.1). Taxonomy (GTDB): domain Bacteria; phylum Bacteroidota; class Bacteroidia; order Bacteroidales; family Bacteroidaceae; genus RGIG8745. The sequence continues at coordinate 1,440 of JAGASY010000079.1, read as the reverse complement.
TGCCTACGCACCGTCTTCTCGATGCTGCATACGAAGCTGCAAAGGGAAAGAACAAGGTGGGCACTACCGGTAAGGGTATAGGCCCTACATATACAGATAAGATTAGCCGTAATGGTTTGCGTGTAGGTGATATTCTTGAAAATTTTGAGGAGAAATATGCTGTCCATAAAGCTCGCCATGAGAAGATTCTTGCTTCGCTCAATTATACGGACTATGATATAACGGAAGTGGAGAAGAAGTGGATGGAAGGCATCGAATATCTGAAACAGTTCACGCTTGTTGACAGTGAGCATGAAATAAATGGTTTGCTCCGCGACGGAAAGTCTGTGCTTTGCGAAGGTGCACAGGGAACGATGCTGGATGTAGATTTCGGTTCTTATCCGTTTGTGACGTCTTCCAATACGGTGTGTGCTGGAGCTTGTACAGGTTTGGGTATCGGTCCGAACAAAATTGGTGATGTATATGGTATAATGAAGGCTTATTGTACTCGTGTTGGTGCAGGCCCGTTCCCGACAGAACTTTTTGATGAGACGGGAGATAAGATACGTGCTATCGGTCATGAGTATGGAGCTGTTACCGGACGTGAGCGTCGTTGCGGATGGATTGACCTTGTAGCTCTGAAATATGCCATTATGGTAAATGGAGTTACTAAGCTTATTATGATGAAGAGTGACGTGCTTGATGGCTTTGAAAGCGTGAAGGCATGTGTGGCATATAAGTTGAGCGACGGTACTCAGATTGATTATTTCCCATACGACATTACAGAAGGTATAGAACCTGTATATGTGGAAATGCAAGGATGGAATCAGGACTTGTCAAAGGTTACTTCTGAATCTGAGTTCCCACAGGCATTCAAAAACTATATTGATTTCTTGGAGAAAGAGCTGGAAACACCTATTGTAATTATATCCGTAGGTCCGGATCGTGAACAGACAATTGAAAGATAAAAAGGATTTTTCTTAATTATCATAATGTTTTTTTGTGGTCTCCGACGAGCATTTCTGTTTGTCGGAGACTTTTTTTGCTTTTTCCTATGTGTTTTGGTGGATTGTTTGTTTCTACTTTTATTAGCCTTTTCGCTTTGTTTTTCTGCTTATTTTGTCCTTTTGTTCGTTGTGGTTATCCTTTGTTTCTTTAAAAATCATAAAAACGGCATAAGATTCGCATAAATTTTCTCCGCAGTGTTGCAGTTTTTCGGGAAATCCGTACCTTTGCACTCGCTTTCGGAAGGGAAGCCCCGCGGTGCTTCCGCGAGAGTCCTTCCGGCGCATAGATCTTTGGAAATTCTGGAACAGCAGCAGGGTCGTACGTCACTTTTTTAGCTGACGTACGTCAGAGGAGCGAAAGTCGCTAGTACACATGCGTCCCGGCGGAGGCTTCCGCCGGACGTCAAGATAAAGTCAACTACGTTGAAGAGTTTGATCCTGGCTCAGGATGAAC
>JAGASY010000078.1 GCA_017621515.1 Bacteroidaceae bacterium | reverse complement strand
CTTGGAAAGGGGAAAAAAGGCTGTTCACCTCGGTAGAATTGTTAAGAAGTGTATAATTCATGTTTTGAAAAAGTGTCTGAACAAAAGCTGAAAAACGAATGATTTTTTGGGGCGATTTGAAGGCAAAAACAGTAGAATTAGCCATAACTTATTAATAATCAATAAATTACTAAAATAAACAGAAATTTCAAAAAATTACGTCCGGCACGATTTTTTGAGCGTTTTGACGATTTTTTATATTTGATTGATTATCAATTATTTATCTCAATAACATTTTTTTGTCTTTTCGCCGTCAACAAGAAACCGCTCGAAATGTTAAATTTTCATTTTGGGCGAAAATATCATTTTGTCAAATCGAAAAAAGGATTTCAAGCCGTATAATTAACATCTGATAACTAAAAGAAGTGACTATTCAGCTGTCCGAATATGATGCGGTTATTGATTGCAATGTAGGGATGCACCCCGGTGCATCCTAAGTATTTAAGGCTCATTCCGACTGTTAAGTAGGTGTGTTCAACAGAATACTCCGTATATGTATTTGTGGGTGCGTGCACAGACTCATCCACTTAAACAAACACGAAAAACAATCCATCAAAACCAATCACAGAAAATTAAAACAGCCTCTAAAGCCTCAAAAAAATCTGAGGTTTTAAGATTAAAAGATTACAATATTACATGTGATAATCCTCTAATCTTAAAACCTCAGATTTACAAATTAGTATCAAATATTTGTTACTTTACATTCCAAGCAGGCTTTGTAAAATACCAGTTCTTTGTGTCAAGAAGCTTTGAATAGATTGCTTCATCACGAGTACCGATAACAATAGTGTGATCTTCCTTGTCAGTACGTACACCACGGCTTGCCACTTTATTTGCCAACCATTCTGTACCTTTCTGTCCTGCAACATTCTTATGATTTGCAACACGAACAAGATCGGCAAAACGGTTTCCTTCAAATGAAGTTTCAAGAGCAAGCTCATCAATTATGATATTCTCTACTGCATTGATAATCTCATCCTTACTTGCAGTCTTAACATCTACATCCTGAGCAGCAAGAAGCACATCGTATGCGTATGCTGTAGTATCATTCAGACCTGTGATATTTGTAATTGGCGACTGTCCCTCTCCTGTTGACCAGCGACCAAAGCCGCAACCACGAGCATGAATACCATAGTTTTGTGTCCATACATCATCCGAGAAGTCAAGGAAGAAAGACTTATACTCAAGGCTATCTACATAATAGAGCGCACCTTGGGCATTGTATCTCATCTCGCGTGTATAAGTAGTATCTTTAAGCGCATTACCTTCCTCGTCATACTTCTGGTCTCCATTTTCATCCAGAACATTCTCTACATGCATAACAGAAACGATAGACGGAGTGTTAGCCCTGCTCAAACCATCTTTCAGAATTGCAAAAGCGTGCTGTGGGAAACCGGCTCTGTTGATAGCTTCTGCAAGCTTCAGCCAAATGTAACATTTACGATAGGTTGGTATCGTATAATAGAATGTATATCCTGATGCTGCTTTTGAACATAAATTATATGCTATACCTTCATGTCTAACTTCAGAGACTGAGAGCATCATTCTGGCATCACCACAAGTATAATCTTCACGTCTTGGCGTACTACCCACCTGACTATAATAAACATAAGTCTGTTCATCACTGAGTCCCTGATAAGCATCGGAAGGAGTGAACTGAATCTTATCGTAGGTAGGAACAACACTGATTGCACCAGAAGTAGAGACAGTCTCATCACCATTTTCATCAGATCCAACCTCTGAACTCTGGCTTGATGTGGTTATATAACCAAAAATGTCAGAAACACGAGTCAGCATAGTACCGAACTGCTTGTTTGCAGAACTTGGTATAGAAGTGATAACCTCACTGTCCGTTGTTTTTGTATAGACTCCGGAATACTCTCCCCAATATACCCCAGAACTACTTATAGCAGTAATAGAGAATCCAGTAGATGAGAGTCTGGATTTATTAGCCATAACATAGTCCATCGGAAGAGAAGAAGAGGTGGTCTTCAAATAGTCATAATAATACTGTGCAGCAGTCTTATAGTCATTGACATCTCTGCCACGAAGAAGATAAAGATCACCGAGAACAAGACGTACAGGAATGAACGACAAGCTTGCAGAAATGGCTCTTGCTCCATTGTCATAGCTTCCATAATTAGGATATTCTGTGTCAATATATCTTGTCAGTCCAAGATCCAACAGTTTATCGACAAGGTTATCCTTGTTCACCAGATTTGCGTTATAGTCGAAGTTCTTTATCACATCAAGAGACGAAATAGGGTCTGAGATAAAAGGAACTTCTCCATAGTTCTGTACCAACTGAAGATAAGTCCAAGCACGTATTGCCTGCACCTGTGCGTATTCAGGCAGCATGTACTTGATATTGCTTTTTACCTGGCTTGTATCGGCATTATGAATATAAAGGTTACAGTTATTAATCACATTATAATAGTCCCTTATATTCAACATGCTGCATGAGCCGTCTTCAGGATTCTCAAAATTAGCGATAGCGGAGAGCGTGTCTGTTGTGTATGATGTAGGAACAACCAAATCGCCTCTAATCTCTCCAAGAATAACATAACGCTCTGCAATGTCTTGTACAGACTTCATTATACCCCAATATGAATAAAGGGTATCATTTGCATTCACATAGGTCTTGTCACCGGTATCGACTGATAACATATCTTCACATGAAGTAGAAGACATACCCACCAGCAGCGACAATGAAAGCATTCCTATAATAGATTTCTTTTTCATTTTGTTTCTTTATTTAGTATATTAAACTTTCACAGCTCCAAACTGTTATTGTTACATGAAATAATGTACAACTATTATATACCATATCAACTATACAACATGGACGCTTGTGAATCTAATAATACATGTTTCTTCTTTACAAGTTTATCTTAACTCCAACATTGAAACTACGACTCTGCGGAAGAAGACCGGCATCTATACCTTGATATAATACGCTATTTCCACAAGAGAACTCAGGGTCAGCACCAGTATATTTGCTAACGACAAACACATTGTTTGCTTCGCCCCAGATTGTCAAACCTTGAATCCAGCTAAGATTCAAAGGCAAATTATAGGAAAGACGTACATTCTTCAATTTGAGATAAGAGCCATCTTCAATCCAACGGTCTGAGAAACGCTCATTGTTCACCCACTCATCACTGGTTGTAGAGCAAACACGAGGTACATCAGTTACCTGACCTTCATTTGTCCAGCGATTGACAGCAGCAGTAGTCTGATTATAGAATCCATTTACACTCTCAAGCTGAGAACGCTGATAGTTGAAAATGTCGTTTCCAAGTGAATACTTGAAGTTCACGTCAAGAGACCAACGCTTGTAGCTGAAGTTTGTATAAATATTTCCATAGATGTCCGGATTAGGGTCACCGATAATAGTCTTATCCTCTTTATCAATGATACCATTACCAGAAAGATCTTCAAAGTGAACATCACCAGCCTTAAAATATTTATAAGGTTCACTTGTTACTCCTGTAGGATATTTCAGGTAACCGTCTTTTCCTGCTGCTTTTGCTTCTGCATCTGTAGAGAAGACACCAGCAGTTTTGTAACCATAGAATACTCCTGCTGCATGTCCTACACTTGTAAGAACTTCCGCACCATAGATGTTCGTTATATAATCTTCGTCAGGAAGAGACTTAATCTCATTCTTGTAGTGACCGACGGTAGCACCAAGTTGCCACTTGAAATTTTTTGTATTGACAAGAATTGCATTAACATTGATATCAGCACCTATATTACGGAGAGAACCACCATTGCACCAATATGACTTAAGACCAGCCATATAGTTCAGAGAAGTCAAAGTAAGAAGATTGTCAGTGTTGCTTACATAGAAATCAACTCCAGCTTGGATTCTATTGTTAAAGAAAGAACCAGAAAGACCAGCATTGAAGCGACGAGTAGTCTCCCACTGTATCTCAGGGTTTTCAATATTTATTAGCTGCAAACCAACGGCAGTCTTCATGAAATTCCGAGACTGGAAATAAGTACGACTTGCTGAATAATCTATATTATCATTACCACTCTCATCATAGCCTAAAGTAAGCTTCAAATAATCTACACCTGCGGTTTTTCTCATCCACGGTTCATTCGTAATCACCCATGCAGCCTGAATAGAAGGGAATATACCCCACTTTACTCCAAACATTTTAATTCCTTCAGAAGCCTCTTTACCAAAACGTGATGAAGCTTCTGCGGAAACGGTTGCCTCAAGGAAATAAGTGTTTTTATAGCTGTAATTGGCATTTACATAATATGCAAGGTTCTTCCATGCGTCATTAGTACCATCTACATTTCTGAATGAATCCGAGTTACTGTTATTCGGCATTTTATCATTACCACCGTTATAACCCACTATAAAGTTATCGGAATATGAATTGGAAGTCATGCGGAAGCCACCAAATGCAGCAACATTGTGTGCACCATAATTATTCTGCCAGTTAATACGGAAATCTTCATAAATAGAAGTTTCTTTTCCAAAGAGACTACGTTTTACATTGGTAATATCTCCAAGTCCAACAAGATTATAAACAGGAGAACCAGCAACTGGCATATAGAACTTCTCGCTTGTACGGTTAAGCTGATAAGCAAAACGGTTCGTAATATTAAGGTGTTTGTTTATCTCCCACTTAGGCATAATGTTGAGATTGAACTGAGTCACCTCCTGATTGTTCTTATTATTACCTTCTCCGTTCTCAAGAATCCAATAAGGGTTAGCCAACGCAGAGTTCGTACTGTATTTGGAAGCAAAACCAAAAGGATAATTGTCATCATCCACTCGCTTTCCTGCATAAACGTCAGAACGATGAAGCTTTCCGTCCTCACCTGTATAATAACTGTATTTGCTGAGGAATGGTGCCTGAATAAGCCCTAATACATTTGGAGAAGAAATAGGTCCTTCCTCATAATTCTCAGCCCAACCGTTACTGCGAAGATCATAAGTTGAACGACTATATGCCAAGTCTAACTGAGTACTGATGTTCTTCACCAACTTAATATCTGTATTAAAACGGATATTCAAACGATCAAAAGAGTTCTCTTTTGCAGTAGATTGAGACTGAGCGTAACCAAGTGAAAGATTGTACATAGCCACATCATCACCACCCTGAACATTTACCTTATAGTTCTGTGAGAACGCATTCTGATATAATCCATCAGACCAATCCGTATCATTATGATACATCGGATACCAATAATAATCAGGATTATCATTCAAGAACGGAATCGAAGCAGCAGCCGTACCGTTCTCTTGTCCGTACTTTGTAGTACCGATAAGATCGCTGACATATCTCTTATACTGGTTGGCATTCATCATCTTTGTCGTTGTCGGCATTGTCTCAACACCGCCAAACACAGACACATTAATCTTTGTAGCCATACTGCGACCACGCTTAGTATTAATCACAATCACACCATTACCGCCTCGTGCACCATAAAGAGAAGTTCCGTTTTTCAGTACCTGTACACTCTCAATATCTTCAACATCTATACCACTCAATACATTATTGAAGAAACCGTCATGGATAGAAGATCTGTCAAGCTGCATATCTATAATCATTCCGTCAACAACAAAGAGTGGCTGTGCATTAGTATTGAGTGAGTTCAAACCTCGGATAAACATCGCAGCACCTTGTCCACGCAATCCGCTACGATTGATTGTACGAATATCACCACCCAGTTTATTCTCTATTTCCGTATCAATTGTTATAGAGCTTGAATTATCAATAATAGCTGTCTTTTGAGCAGTCAATACAGTGTTAGATGAATAGAAAGAATTAAACTTGTTACTATACAATGCAACAGAAGGTACTTTATTACCATCAATAGCAACCTGCACATCATTATATTCCGGTACTGTCACATATAAAGATGTAACAAATACAGGAACACTGATTGTATAATGTCCGTCTTCATCTGTCATAATAGAATAACGGTTATCATTATATGCCTGAACTCGTGCACCATCCAAAGGTTTTTTAGTGGCCGCATCATACACGTATCCACTCACCTCTTTCATTTCATATTTAGGAGCAACCTTTACAGGTTTGCGACGTATTGAATCTACAGTTGCATCGGATTCTTCTTGCGCCATCAGTGTTGTAGCTCCTGACAACATCATAAGTCCAATGCCGGCTTTCAAAAAGCCCTGTTGGAAATTATTATTCATAATATTTTTCATTGTCTTCTTTTTTTTGTGTTAGCAAAAAAATCATTCGTCTTTTGCCTTGAAAATGATTTTATCAATCCACATTTCACGAGTGTATTTACTGGTTTCTCTTGAGCTTACATAGCAAACAATTTTAAGTGTCACGTATGCATCATCAAGTCCCATGTAAGCAACTGGAAATTCAAAATCCTTGGCAAGCAATACACTATCCATTATTTGTAAATTACCATTTTCATCAAAATGTGGAGCTACATTCTCAAAGCTTGTACCGCTACCATGTCCACCCTCTGGGACACTTAATGTGGTAGTAGTGACAGTTGGCTTACTTTCTGTATGATAAGACAACTGTGCACGGAACTTCGTAGGTTTATCAGCTTCTGTATTATATGCCATAAGTACATATATATCATACTTACAAGACAAAGTATTAGGAATCTTAAATGTAACTTCCGGCAACGAAGATGAAGACTGTTGAACTGTTTTCACAATGTTATATGAAGCAGTCGTGTCAATAGCTTCTCCGTTCTCACCCATCCCTACTACATGATATTCCCATGTATAAGGAACAAGTGAACATTTTGCGTAAGTCTCAATATTAGAAGTTCCTAATGCAGAAATTTCTTTATCAAAAGCCCAAGATAAGCTCGGCTTAAAATTAAAGTTATTCACCACGTAGGCATAACCATTGCTAAGTGTCGTCGGCTCTGCACCGTCAAACAGATTGGTACACTCTGGAGCATAAAAAGCGGTATTAGTAAGTGAAGTGCTTTGAATAGTACTTGTCAAAGAGTCACATGCCCCCGGTACTGCAAAATCTTTATAGGATTTTCCATATTGATAATTTGCATTAAATACAAGGTTCTGACTAACAGCACGCTTCGTGTACCACTCTGTCACAGAATCAAGCTCTTCCGGAGTGAAACTTGTTGTTACTGATGTTGTCGATTCTGTACCGTCAGCATTCTCAGTCACCACAGTCTGCGTGTATGAATCCCTGAACTTATAATAGTTCTTTGACTTTTCTATGGCTTGTTTCCATGCCTCATTAGTAGGCATAATCATGGCATAGCAACTGTCTTCTCTATTGATATAAGCTCTTATCGTGTTAAGAAATTCATTATTTACAAAGGTAACAGAATCCACCCATGTAATCTCTCCATCTACAGTAGGACCTTGTGTACTTGCATCTTCATCGAAATCTATAATCTCATACTTTTTTATAAAAGCATTGAGAGAATCCAATTCAGGTATAGTAGCTATATATTCATACAAATTAGGCTGGTATGATATAGCCTGATCTACAATATGAAGGATTCCATTGTTTGCACCAATGTTAGACTGTACAATATTGCAATTCTTTATAGTACCTTTAGCGCAGTTGAACATCGCCGTCTTACTATTAAACAATTCAATGTCCGTACTATCAGCCCCAGACAAGACATAGCTGTAACGAGCAAGACTATTGCGTATCAACTCTTTCTCCACAGTATATGCACTCTCCACTGTTCCATCCTTCAAAAGATTATCATAACGCTGATAGCCAAAAGTACCATTCTTTGGTGCCCAAATCGTAAATGTTTGGTCATTATCCAAAAGTTCAGCATAAGTCTGAGGAGTTACAGAACCTTCAGACTTTGAATAATGAACTCTCCTCAAAATATCTGCAAATTCAGACAACTCTTCGTTTGACTTAATATTCTCCCACAAAGAACTTCTACCGGCAACATCTGGGTTGATGTTAAAATGTTCATCGGAACAAGCCCCCAGTCCTGCCATCAAAGCAGTTCCCATAAGAGTTCCGCCAAACCATTTAATATATTTCTTGTTCATAGAATTTTTATTTTTAGTTTTTTAGTCAAAAGTTCTTGAGCCTTTTAGCTTCCAAACGGTTCCAAAAGCTCAAGAACCTTAAAACTGTATTTTAGTATTTGTCTTCTGAGATATCTCCGTTGTATATCGTCCTCGGAACAAGTTCAAGATAATCAAAGAAGAATTCTGTATTGCTTGAATCAAGAACGGACTTGAATCGTATATAATAAGTCTTTCCAGCCTCCAATCGTCCTGTATAAACAATTCTTCGGAGACAGTCTCTACAATCACGTCCCGGTACTCCCGAAGCAGGGAAGAAATATGCAGGCCCCTTCATATAACCATTGTTACGCATGGCTTTGTCTTTTTCCATAATTGCATCCTCATTACCCAATGAGGTATCAGACTGCCAGTTCACCATAGTAGAAGAGCCTCCCAAACGCAAATCAAGCGGAATACCATAAGCTGCAAGGTTATTAGGATTCTCTCCTACATAAATCTGCGCCATACCACGGTTGCCGTTAGCATTGATTCCATAACGAATTTCGTATGTACCTGTATATGGCACAGGAGGAAGCTTCATTGTAAAATCATATACACCTTGAATATTCCATTCATCAGTCTGATAATCCAACCAAGTTGTCGCACTTCCAGCATTTCCTTGGTTTGGCAGATAATTAAAGACAGTCTCATCCGTCATATTAAGTACATTATCAAAGTAGTCATGTTTGAAGACCCAGTCAGTACCATTAGTTTTATTCATACGCAGACCGTTTGTCATCAACTCAGGCAGAAGAGAGCAAATATCATAACGCATACGCTCATTAAGCACTTTGTTAGGCACATCGCTTGTCCAAAGAAGAATTTCATCTATCGGAAAATAATAACCATTTCTCGCATAGTTTTCATTTTCTCCATTTGTCTCATTAATCTTCACACCTTCAATATTCACATTTCTTTCTCTGTAAGTAACAAGGTTGTATTCTGACTGACGATTTATTCGTTTGCCATTTCTTATACCCGTAATCTTCATTGAACGACGGTGAGGGTCAAGTGTTTCATAATACTCCCACACATTTACGTTGAATGAAGTACCGTCATTAGGTGAACCAGAAAAATAACCTTTCTCATTAGACCAGATAACCATATTATTCCAAGTAAGCAATTCTGGAAGAATATGATATGCCACAAACTGGTTCACAGCATTCTCAGGATTTGTATAGTCCTCACCATAACTTGTCCCCTCATTATAATAAGCATTATTCTGAAGATATGTCATAAGCTCGGCTACACTATTTATACCATTAGCCTCATAAACAGAGTCCGGTTCAACAAATACAGTAAAACCTAAATATCTATGTTCCGGATACTGTGAGTTACCTGTTTTAGTAGAGATTACTTCTCCGGCTTCCTCAAAATCCTCATAAGCATCATCACGCCAAACAAGCAATTTGTCATCCCAACCAGTCATTTCAAGCAATCCTCCAAAGAAAGAAAGATTAGGTGTAGCCTCAATCAAATCAGCCACAGTAGCCTTTGAAGGAGAAAGTACTTTATCTATGACATGAATATATCCGTTCTCCACTTCAATATCCATTTCTGTAATCTTGGAGTTGGTATTCGCATAAATGACAGTAGAACCGTCCTCTGCATTTGTATAGGTAAATGTAATGTACCTATCATTCATGTTCGCATAATTCTCTGCTTTGTCAAATTCTGTACTGGCAATAGCTTCATTGTTTCCGTGGTCAATGATACTGTTGAAAACAATGTACTCAGCTACAGAGTCAGGCAGTTCACTGACTTCTTTAGAAGAAACTTCTCCGATAGTCAACAGTGAATCAATATACAAGTCTATAGCCTCGTTTGTAGGTGCAAAACAAGTATAGTTTCCACGTGCAGCAAGCAACTCATGCATCGTAGAGCTTGATCGTTTGCTCGGATGTACCCTACCCAAAATCTCATAATAGCTGCTAAAGTCAGGGTTATCCCTGAGATGATCTATCATCATCTCTCCCGTGAAAGTGTAAAGATTTGAATCGTCTATATTTTCTTTGCAACTATTCAACGTTAGAGCAGCACAAGATGCAAGCAGCACCCCAATGCCACAATAATTTTTTATTTTATCAATAACTATCATAACTCATCTGTTTTTGAAGTAGTTTCATTTATTGCCCATATACTATTTTGATGGAGCAATGAATTTTTCTTTATTTCATTATTATAAATAGGTGAAAACAAAGACTTGATAGTTGCAAGCTTTGCGCTTATCGCTTTCGAATTTGTAGCATACTTCCTTCCAAGGAATTTACTAATCATAGAAGAAGTCTCACCTTTACGCTGTGCATATCGAACAAGGTCAAACCAACGTTTTCCTTCACCGACAAACTCTCTCTGACGTTCAGCAAGAACAAGTGCCTCAATACCTTCCTGAGTGGAGAACGTGCTGAAATTCAAGGAATCCGTAGCTGCATTCGTATTATTAGTTGCATAAGCGTATGGATTTGAACGCTTGAATATATTGCGAACAATAGTAAAAGCTTCTTTCAAATGCTCTTCATCAGCATAAAGCTGGCTCATAGCTTCTGCCTTCATCAGCATAATATCTGTCAAACGATACATTATCCAATTTGCATCATTTGGTAATGAACGTGTTACAGTACCGACACGAAGATTTGTAGCTCTATTATCAGACAAACCAGAAGTAGCACTTGTTCCTACAGATTGTGATATTAACGTAGCATCATATTTACCCAAACCAAAAACATCCTGTTCCGCAGAAACATATCGCATAGTTTCCCAACAACGATAGTCTGTCTTAGGAAACACAGCAGACGGTGTCAAAGTGTTTACATTTTCCAAAGCTGACGAGAAAATAGCGGCAGAACATACAATCTTGTTTGCCGAATGGGTATTTCTTGTCAAGAAATAACTATTGTTGTCATCTCCAATAACCATTATATTCCCATTATTTGTACCATCAAGCTGCAATTCAAAAATACTTTCATCCGAATTACCTAATCCAAAAATATTTTCAAAAGCTCCTACTGAAGTGATGAAATTAGAATTAGGAGAGATTTCATTAGGAATGAGAAGGTCTTCATCAGAAATCTCTATATTTGCAGCACCAATAGAACCTACATATTTCTTAATGTAATCAATTTTCTCCTCTCTCATCTTCTCTATGACAAAATCACAACACTGTATGCACTTCTCATAGTCTTCTCTTGACTTGTTGCCATAAATGGCTACAGAATCGGCAGAAGCATTCTTACTTGCTCTCCAAAGATAAGCATCTGCAAGAATTGCATAGACAGATTTCTGAGTAATACGTCCCTTATTATACACCGTATTACCATAATCCTTCATTGCCTCGTCTTTAACAGCTTCCAAATCCATGATAATACTGTCAAGAACCTGCTGCTGAGTTGATTGAGCTATCAGGAAATTCTGCCCATCATTATTGTAATCCTGAGTTACATAAGGCACTTCACCGAAAGTGCGCACAAGCCAGAAATGACTCAGTGCCCTAAGAGCCGTAGCTTCTGCTCTCATAGGAAGCCAGTCGCTATTAGAAAAACTCTCATCTTTTTCTAATATTTCCGGACCATGTACAAGCACCTTGTTACAGTAATTTATCTCGTTATAGAAAAGTGTCCAATCAAACATATTGCTTGTCGGGAGAAGATTGGCATTCATCAGATTATCCAAAGCAACCCATCTTGTACCACTATTCTTCTCAAAATTGTCAGAACGAGCTTCACCCCATAGGATATAAGTCTTCAGCATGTCATCCTTTACAAGACGAGTATAGCAAGCTGCAATCACATTCTCAAGGTCATTTCTGTCCTCCCAAAACTCCTCTTCTACAATAGAGGAAGATGGGGTAATCGTCAGAAAGTCGTCACATGACGTCAATCCGACTCCGGCAGCCAAACATCCACAAAGGGTTATCTTTTTTATTATATTTCTTTTCATACAATCATTTTTTAGAATTTTATTCCAAACTCTTGCATTCCAAAGACTTTACAGCCTTTCATCTGTCAAAAGTTTTCAAACTCTTTTTTTTAGAATCCAACATTTACACTAAGAGTGAAAGACTTTGAACGAGGTGTCTTCGAGTTATCGTAACATACACCCCATGAACCATAAGAGACTTCAGGGTCAACACCAGTGTACTTAGTCCAACAGAACAAATTGTTTGCAGAAGCAGAAAGACGAAGACTTTGCAATCCCCAGTTTTTCACAACCTTTGCAGGAACATTATAAGAAAGCTGTGCGTACTGCAAACGCAAGTAGTCACCCTTCTCCACGTATCTGTCACTACCAAGTGCGTTATATGAATCTATCAAACCTGAGTTCAAAGCACGTGGGATTTCTGTTATATCTCCATTCTTTCTCCATCTCCAGCTGACAGCCTGACTCTGGTTGATATTAGAACGCATCGACTCATTGTTAAGACGTGTCATATTCACAAGCTTATTTCCGAATCGATAGTTGAAGCTAAGTTTCAGAGTCCATGCAGAATAGTTGAAATTCAAACCAAATCCACCATTGAACTTAGGATTTGAGTTACCAAGATAAACAATATCAAGTTCATTTATCTGACCATCATTGTTAATATCTTCATAGATAGCATCACCTCCACTGAACTCATAATTCTTACCGCCATAGTTAAAATACATCTTAAGTGGATTACCCTTTGCGTCAAAAACGACATTGCCGTTGGCATCGCGAACTACTGGACAAGTAGCATTTTCGCCTCTTGCCTCAGCTGCTGCCGCTGTATTCTCACCGTATGTGTCATAAGATTCGGCAGAGAAGCCGTTATGGTCGTAATCATAGCGATATACTCCCTTATATCTGAATCCATAAATAGAACCGACAGCATTACCAACCTGAATACGCTGCAAATACTTAGCATTCTCATAACCATAGTCTGGATTCATAGTAGCAAGTACTGTGGCATCCATAGCTGTAATCGTATTGATATTCTGTGCTATATTAAATGACGCCGACATAGAGAACTTACCTTTCTTCAAGAACTTACCTGTGTTCATATAAAGTTCCCAACCCTTGTTCTCCAATTCACCGACATTTCTCCATGCCAATGAGCCAAAACCAGATGTACCCGGAACACCTACATCCTTCATCAACAAATCCTTAGTTTTCTTGTTGTAAAAGTTAAGGTCGAACTGCAACAGGTCATCAAACAAGTGCAAGTTGAAACCTAAGTTCCAAGAATCAGTAGTTTCCCATTTAAGCTCAGTCAAACGAAGATTCTGAGGATTAATAGCAGTCATATTTCTTACAGTTGTACCATAAATGCCATAGTTACCATACGTATTATACATCAAATATTCCTTATCCGGCTGACGACCTACACGTCCCCATCCCGGACGCACGGCAAGCATACTGACAACCTTAGTAAGAGGTTCAAAGAACGGTTCCTGACTAATATTCCAACGAGCAGAAACACCAGGGAATGCACCCCACTTGTTACCTGCACCGAACTTTGTAGAACCGTCTCCACGTACAGTAATGTCAGCAGCATACGTACCATCTTTATATGCCACATGGAATGAACCGATGAAAGAAGCACTTCTCCATTCTCCCGTACCAGTTCCTGTGTTGGTGATATATCCCTGAGAAATAGCTGAAGAGAGTCCGCTTGGAATACCGTTTCTTGCCAAATCCTGACTTGAACTGCTACCAGTCGTAAACTCGAAACGTCCCATAGCACTCATTGACCAATCTTCATTGTTGAACTTAGGAATAAAGATGAGTGTTTCGCGGTTAGTAAATGCCAAACTCTTATACTCATAATTAGATGTTTTATTAACACCTCCACTCCAGCTATCAGTAGTCAATGTTGACGGATAATATGTATTTACAGACTCATTATATACGTCCATATAAACCTCGGCATCAAGGTTCAACTGATGACTTTCATCATCCTTGCCCAACAATTTATATTTCAAATTAAATTGCGGAGTAATACGGTAAGTAGATTGCTTGTTGAAAGCCTGATGTGCCATAGCTACAGGATTACCATTAGCTTTCAGGTCTGAAAGATAAAAAGAAGAATACCCATCCGGTGTTGTCAACGCATTTTCTGCCGAAGGAAGCATATTATAAAAATCACCTGTCAACTTACCACGCTCATCATATTCATATATTGACATGTTAGGCATTGCCTTATATGCCCTCTCAAGAATAGTTGTCGTCTTAGCTCCATCCCAGTTACGCTGGTTGTCTGTATATGTGAGACCAAAGTTAGTAGAAAAACGAATACGGTCAGATACATCATAGTCCAGCACAAGTCGAGTAGAGAAACGGTCAAGTTCCTGCTTGATGATAGTACCAGTCTGATGGTCATAACCACCGGAAATACGGAAACGTGCTTTCTCACCACCACCAGTAAGAGTAACATAATAGTTATGCGTCTGTCCGAATTGATTTACAGCATCCACCCAATCCGTATTCTTGTTGAAGTTGTGATAATACATCGGACGGCTCTGGTCGTAGTTCAACTCAACCATGTTAGATGAAGCAGTACTCTGAAGAGGGTTAAAATAAGCCTCTTTCATCATCATAGTATATCCGTCACCATTAAGCATGCTAAGCCCTTCCGGTTGCCATGAGCCTGTAAAACGATAGGACAGATTAATCTTTGTCTTACCTGTCACACCACGGCGAGTTGTAATTTCAATTACACCGTTTGCACCTCTCGAACCCCAGATTGCAGTAGCTGCCGCATCCTTCAACACCTTTATATCCTTGATGTCTTCAGGATTAACAGAGAGGAGAGTGGAGAACTGTTCCTCATTGTCAAGATCTTCAAAGTTAATATCAGTAGCATCACTTGGCAAATCAAAGATATTACCATCCACTACAATAAGCGGTTCTGCACTACCGTTGATAGTGCTCACACCACGCATACGCATACTTGTACCGGCACCCAAGTTACCAGAGTTTGAAATGATATCAAGACCGGCAATCTTACCCTGCAAAGCTTCATCTGCAGAAGCAAATGAAAGACCTTCCACATCGTCCATGTTCATAGTCTGCGTAGCCACAGAGATTTCCTTCAAAGGTATTGACATACCATTGCTCTGCACTTTCGGTTTTGCTTTGATGACAACCTCCTGAATCATAGTGTTGTCCTGCATCTTGATGTCAAACTTCGTTCTGTTACCAATCACTTCACTCCAAGTCTTATAACCGATATATGATACTACCAGCTTATCTTTTGGATTCTTGATGACCATAGAGAAGTTACCGTTCATATCGGTTACACATGCCTCAACGATACGGTTGTTAGCATCTCTTTCAACAACATTGGCAAGCATGACAGGACCGTCAATTTCGCTCCATACACGTCCTGTAATTCGTTGTTGGGCCATTGCTGAACTTGCACACAAGCACAGCACTATTGTTGTTATTATAAACTTTATCTTGTTCATAGCCTTTGTTATTATTCGATGATACGATATTTAGCAAGATATTTCTTGGCTGCTGAAACTGTTGCCCACTCTGAATCATAACGTCCTCCCTTCAAAGGCTCATAATTCAGTACACCGTCAATACCATGTACCACAGCAAATGAAGAAGCATCAATTGTTGTCTTAGCAGTATTCAAGATGTAATCACGAGTCAAAATATTATGCTTTACCACGATATTACGTGAATTACCGGCAGCGTCCTTCACCGTGAGAGTTCCATTTCCTGTAGAAGAAACATTCACTTTACAATAAATACCTGTACTACTGTTAAGTGTTGCAGTTTCATAATCTGTAGGTTTCAATGCCGGAGTATCAGCAAATACAGAATTGTCTTGGAAATGATATTTAACGAAATTGATAAGAGCTGTTACCATTGCAGTACATTTTGCAGTTCTTGCCTCTTCCTCCTCAGGTGTAAGCTCTGTTCTCTCTTCCGGCTCCTTATCAAGTTCAAGAATCTCACGCAATTCTTCCCAAGTAGGAAGTCCCTTTGATATAGCATCTGCCACAGCTTCATTAGTAGGAACATAAACAGTATAACGGTAGTTGTTGAAGAACCTTACATTAGTTGCAGTAGTCTCCTGTCTTCCTGTTGTCTTATCAATACAAGGAAGTCCGTTACCATTTTCAAAAATAGTGTAAGGTCTCAATGCCATAGAACCTTTTATACCGATAGCTTCAAGCACTTCCTGGTCAGTCTGACAAAGTTCATAGAACAAGCCGAAATCATCAGGGTTGTTATACAACGTACTGAACACAGATTCGATAGTAGGAATGATAGGAGCATCAATCTTGTATGCCATACCGTTACCGTTACCGTTTGTTTCACGTGTCTTATCATCAAAACGATTTACCACACGCCATTCGTCACGTTCCTTCTGCCATCCTCCCTGTACCATACATCCTTTATCGCGCTTATCAGCATTCTCCACATAGATAGGAGCGCCATTCTTTGCAATGAAGTAATGCTTATCGCACTCTATACCTGTAGCAGTTTCATCAATACCAGTTGTCTCTGTATTATCTTCATGTACTATTGTGTGTGTTTCCAACATATCGCGAAGACGGTTCATATATTCGGTAGATGTCACCACCACATTTGTAAGAGGTTCTCCAATATAGCCCTCACCAGTAGTATAGTCATAATAATATCTGTATGCAGAGCACTTAGGCTGACTCTTCGTCGCATCCCATTCATAATAAAGCGCACGCTGCTCTCCGGCCTCCTTTGCAAACGAAACCGGGTCAATGTACCAGAATCCTTCATCTTGAGGAACAAAGAAGCTGAAACGTGAACTCATAGCAAGCAGATAAGCATAGAAGTTGGTCTGCACATCCAGACTACTCTGGTTGACAGCCCAGTTGAAAATATGCATATCCGTTCCTACGTATGCAGGGGCAGACACAGCAGCATATTTTGCAGGAGTCAGCACCTCATCCATAAGGAAGATGGCACCGTTATTTGCCAACAACACATCCTCAATCTTATCAAGATGTGTTTCATCAAGCATCGGATCCTGTGCATCATCCTTAATAGTTTCAAATTTACTTGGTACAGAATTGCAGAACGAATCCTTCATCAAGTTGTTGATAAGCGCCTGTATTACATCCAGCGGAATCTGGTCTATACATTTATATATATTAGTATAGTCAGCAGGACCGCTCACAGACGGCATATACTGTGGTGCGTATGCTTCAAGAAGGAAGCGTCCACCACCGTCGGCTTCAAAGAAATATTCATACAGTCTCGCATCAGACGGTGCAAATATCACACCCATATCTGTTTCCTTTGTTCCGCTACCGGAATTGTAGGCATTCCATCCCGGGTCAAACTGCAAACCGTAAGTGACCGCATTACCAGATGGATTAGAAACAGGATCCGTGTTCTGGTCTGTATCAAGAACACCACCCTGTGAACGTGCAGAGAAATAACGTTTCTGGAATACAGAATCAACATCATTACCATAAAGAAGACGGTAACGGTTTGTCAATTCAGAACTATAGAATGGAGCTGAGAATCGTTCCATCATGTGGCTGAAGATATTTGTCTTGCCACTTGTACGAAGTACTTCCGCCATATTCTGTGGAGTAAGAAGCACCTTGTCCAGCCTGTTGATATATCCGTTCTGGCACGTAATATCCTGCTCTATAACCTTGCAATCAAAAATAAACGCATCGTTGCTTTCACGTGTCTGTCCTACAATGATACGGAAATCCTCATCCGTTATATGTTTGTTGCTCATCTGAGCCGGCAAGAAATGTGTCATCATTGGCGAAGTATTGTCTATTGCCATATATATACCACCCTTTCCCGGCTGACGGAAACGTGCCCAATAGTCCTTCTCCAGACCACCTTCATTGTAAGATACCGGAAGATCTTCTGCTGTAAAGTGAGGTACCGAGTCAGTCACATCAGCAGCAGTCTCACGACGGAGACATTCTCCCTTCACTGGACCCACCGTACTTGACATCATCTCAAGCAGATAAGCATTGTTGACCATTGCAGAGTTGAGAAGCAATTTCTTCTGTGCTGTCGTAAGCTCTTTATAGCTCTTCACACCCCAGATATTGTTCTGATAGAAATCATTGAAAGCGTCATCATCGGCAACGAACAATGTCTTACTACCAGTCTTGCTCAACACTTCCGCATAATCCAAATCGTCAATCAGATTGACAAAATTCGTGTAGTTCCCTTGACTTTGCAGATACTCATATATGCTGGAACCCAACCATGAAGGATTACTGTCATCCAACTTGTAATCGTCCGAGCATGAATACGTTATACCGCAAACAGAGAAGACGCATAAAGCTTTAAGCCAATTGCGTCCAAGTTTACAAAAGCGTTTGTTCATAACTTTTTAATAATGATATTTTTGTTATTTTCTGTATCATTCTCTATAAAACCCAAAGAACATAACTACACATCATTCATAGTATTAGATGAGGAGATATGCCATTGGATATGAACTATCCCTATAAAGATAGAATCTATGTTAAACCATTATTCCACAAAAATAGTCTATTTTTTGTTTCATTATACATTAACCGGAGAATTTTAATAGTTTATTTAACATATTTTATGCCTGCATCAGAAAACAAAAATCGCAGAAGCCGAGAAAGCAAAAGACTGTAGCCCCAAGAACACCCCATTTCATCATAAATCAAAAAAAGAAGCATGTCAGCCGTACCGACATGCTTCCTTTTTATTATCATCAGCCTGCGCATCTATGCACAGACCATGCAGAATCTATATGGTCACTTATTTTACAAGAACCTTCTTTGCAGTGTTTCCGAGACGGACTACATATACACCTGCAGGAACCTTAGAACCGTTTGCCACACGTGCACCGCTGATGCTGTATATCACACCGTTGGAAACGATAGTACCGTTCTCAACACGCACTACGATATCAGCGTTCTCCTCATCCTCTACACCTTCAATGCCTGTCGCAGGATTCCATCCCTCATTGTCACCGGCAGAAATCTGAGTGAGAGTGAAGTTGTCGCAAGACATCCACTGGCCTGAGAACGGAACACAGTCGTTACCGTCTGTATCCTTATGGCCGAGAGTGAAAGTGGAATCCGTTGTCACACCGATAGTGAGCACATGATTCTTCACCTCAATCTGGAATGAGTTATAGAACCATCCGCGACCATGACCGTTGTTTGCTCCAAGAATGCCCTCTTCAACCGTACCCGGCTCCACATCAGCGCCGCCGTTGGTAGCCTTCCATGCTTCAGCAAAGATTGAACCGTAAGAGTCTGAAACGTAGGCAATGGAGTCGCCACCTGCCTCAGAAGTAGGACCGCCAAGCTCTGTAATGTTCATCCGCTCCTGATGGATGGCCTTGAACACGGCATTCACAGTGTCATTGTCAGCGATAGCGTATGTATATACACCTTCAGCACCCGGAGTACCGCTCACACGGTTCATGGTCTTGATTTCATATACACCGTTAGGTATGTTCTCTATTGTCTGATAAGCTGTGTAGCGAAGCTTTCCAGCAGTGCCGTTCCAAGAGTCAAGGTAATTGCTGCCTGAATCATCGTAGCTCTGACCGCTACCCACATTCGTGTTACCGTCAATTCTGATGAACGTCCATCCGCTCTCACCCTCAATAGTCGGGTTGGAAATCAAAGCCGTGTAGTCCGTGCCACCTGCGGCGATAATATCAGCAGCCTCACAAACCTTGACAGCCTTGTTGAGAATAGCAATATGCTCATCAAGAACAGCAGAACCCGGAATTGTATCCACAGCCGTGAGCACCTTCACCTCGTCTGCAAGAGTTCCTTCCATTGCAGCCTTGGCAGCAGCATCATTTACTACCACTGCTTCAGCAGCGTCGAATGCAGGAACATAGCTGTCACGATAGTAGCGGAGCTTGGTAGTCATGGCATCCATTGTCGTGTAAGTGGCGTCAGCAGCATTGATTTCAGCTGTAGCAAGATCGACAGCCTTCTTTACAATCTGGCCAACCTTCTCGCCGTATGCATTCTGGATAGAATCCTGAAGACCTGCGTATGTGCCTGCAACCACCTCGGCATACTTCTTCTCGGAAGCCACAGCCACAGTCTGAGCCTCAGCAATGGCAGCAAGAGCGTCTGCAAGACCTTCCACTGTTGTCACACCGCTGTTCTTGCTGATAACAGCCTGGTAGGCAGCCTTGTCACCGGCAAAGTGCATAGTGTCAGCCTGAGCCTGAACCTCGGCAACCTTCGCATTGTAGGCGGCAAGAGCGTCCTCGTCAGAAAGCGGACCGTAATACTGGAGCTTGAAGTCTGTAACCCAGAAAGAGCCGGCTCTATAATCACCGCGGGCAGCCACGATTTCGTCCGAGCAGTGTCCGATAGCGCCAATCTTGAGCTTGCCATCTACCACAGCCACCTTCTCTGTTGTAAGTGTCTCCCATGTCACATCTGTTGCAGCACTGGCAGGACCAGTAACGTCGATACTTTCATCGGTAAGGACCGGAGAGTTGGCAGTAGCCAAAGAAGAGACGGCAACTGCGTGCTGGTCTGTGATACATCCTCCCTGAGTAGTCATATTCACAGAAACAGTATAATAACCGTTAGGGAGATTTGAAAGGTCCTGATACAACTCCAAAGAACCATAGTTCTGATTAGCACACCAAGACTGCCAGCAGACAGTACCGTCAACAGTCATAATCTGCTGTTGAGCACCATCTGGTGTAGTACCCACATACCAAGGTCCCTGAGCATCGAATGAAGGATTTGAAATCATGAAAGAATAATCAGCTGGCTCATCCTCTGAATAATTCTGTGAGAAAAGATAGTCATTGATTGTTTTCTCCAGATTTGCAACCATAGTCACAATATATTCAGAAGCCAACACATCACCTTCCGGAACATAGCCGTCCTCCTGATAAGGAGTATAGACATCACTTATGGCTGCATTAAACTCATCAATACCAGCATATTCAGTTGTATTGAGAAGATCTGAAGCCTTCTCCAAAAGTTGTTCGTATGCAGCTACATTTTTAAGAGCCTCCTTCATGGTTTCGAGTTTCTGGTTTGCAACAAGTTTCTCTGCCTGAATTTCCTCCACAGTTGTTCCTTCCGGATCCTCATGCTCCATCATCCAGTCTGAGATTTCATCATACAAACCACCATATTCAGCAAGATTGTTATCAGCCCAAGCGCCAATCGTAGCCAAAGCACCGACATATTCCAATGTTGCAATATCTTCCGGCTGGGTCACATCTGGATCAAAAAGCTCGGCAAGATAGAAATCATCAAAACAAGCCTGAATGCTGTTTTCTTTCAGCCATCGTGCATTGAACTGAAGATAAGTAAAGTTATCTGATTCAAACGAAACACCAGTCTGTGCCCAATCACCATTATTATAATTTGCAAAACCAAGACAATCTTCTGAAGATTCACCATTCTTTCCGAGAATCATTCTACCGCCATTAGCAGTATCTTCATGCTGACCACCTTTTTCAGACTCAATATCTGTCAAAGATACTACAGGGATGTACTGGTTATTTTCAGAGTTCTTTGCGAGCCAGAAGGAGAAGAAGTATCTCTTGCCAGGCTGGATAGACCAACGCTGACCGATAGAACCGTCACCACTTGATCCTGTGTGTTTATTAGCCTGAATATAAGCACCACCATCACGACCACCTTCAGCAAACCAAAGGAAGTTACCTCCGCCGTCAGTTGTGTACATAGGCTTATAAGCATCAGCAATAGTCCAGCCGACAATCTGATTGTTATTATCAGCAGGGTTTTCACTGAATGAAGGGTTTGTTATAAGGTTTGAACCAACGTACCATTCCTTTCCGTCGATTGTCACCTTATCACCAACCTTCAAATCACCTTCTACTCGCTGTGCATTTGCAACATAACTTGTTGCACCCGCTACCATAAAGGCAGCCAATGTAAACAGTTTTCTCATTTTGAAGTTTAGTTTTTAATATTTATAAATAAGTTAGCATTATTATACAACTTCATACCTTAAATCAAGACTTGCATATCAATTTATTAGAAATCATCGATAATCAACACACAAATTAATTCATATTGCAAATGTAATTGAAAATATCCGAATAAAAAAAGTAAAAGAAATATTTTGTACTTATCATATAAGTATTTATATTAATAAAACAGGTTTTCATAAAAGAACTGTATTTTTTTATATTTAGAAAGCTTTTTGAAGGTCGGGTATCAAGGTTATTCATTATAATATATAATAAGAAACTGTTTTAAATTTTAGTGATTGTTTTCGACAGATTCCTCCGTATAGTTTAAAATGGATGCACTCACAGACTCCTCCGTCGCTACCGCGCCACCTCCTCTAACTTAGAGGAGGAGCCAAGTATCCTGCTCGGTATTAGTGCTATAATGCTCATTCATAGTCTTTTCAGGGTGAGGTATATAGACTCCTCCTCTGTTAGAGGAGGTGGTGCGGTAGCGACGGAGGAGTCTGTCGAAGACATCCACGCAACTATAACAAATAATTTTAAAACAGCTTCTAAAAATCAATGATTTTTGCAACGCAAAAAAGGACGGACCTTTTTCGAGTCCGTCCTTTTACATATAGGATAATTAGAAAAATGCTCTGCTTATCTTACCACGACTTTAGCAGTCTTCTTGCCAGCGCGAATCACATACACACCCGGTTCCTGTGTAGCATTTGCAGCCACCTTTGTACCGTTGACAGTATAGACATCGAAGTCTTCCACATCCTCCACATAGATACAACGGTTGATTACTTCCACCACAAGCGGATTCTCGCTCTTTGCCACAACCACATCCTCTATTCCGACATCCTCACCGCCGTTCTCGCCGGTGCTCAACGCTATCCACCCAAATGTGTCGGCAGAATCCTTGTTGTCTCTCACTGAACTTGGAGCACTCTTGTCAATAACCCTTTTCAGGCGCAAACCTGTCACATATTCCATTTCGCCTTCTTCAACTGTGATGTTACGCTGATTACGCAACAGTGTTCCGGCTCCGACATTGTATGTCTGCAGGCTGCCGAAGATATAAGGATTTTCCAGTTTAAGAGTGTCGAGACGCATGGAATCGCCCTCTGCATCATACACTTCACGAGTGAAAGTTTCCACCTTGTATGTAGCACCGTATGCAGGGTTCTCTCCGATGCCCGCGCTAATCATAACACCGTCGCCCATGTATGCCTGTCCCGGAGTGACAGCCATGTACGACATATTCTGAGCCACGCGGATGCTCTTGTCCTCGCCCACTTCATACATGACAGTAGTCTTGAATCCTGTGTTCGTCACATCCCAAACCTTGGTCATGATTGGAGCAGTTTTCAATGTAGGCTTCAGTTCAGTAACAACTACCGGAGTAACTCCTTCAGGGAACGGCTTGTTGAAAACCACCTCCAGTGTGTCGCTCTTCACTTTCGCAGCACCCACTTCCACGTCCATGTTGCCATAAGTATAGTTGCCGTATGGCATTGCCATGAAGCTCACTTCCTCTACTTTTGTCACTTTCTGATCACCGGAACTCAGCCACGGCAGCATCTTATATCCGAACTTGGCCTTTGCCACGCTCGTAACAAGATTGCAAGGATAAGCAGTAGCGTTGTTGTTGGTCACCAATCCCATGAACACAGCCGGGTTCTCTGCGTATGTCGTTGTAAAGTCAGTGGAAATCTCATCGAGGTTCGAGATTGAGAGACGTCCGTACTGGAGCACATCATTACCCAACGCACTTCCGACAGTCACTGCAACCTCTCCCGATGTACGTGTCTTGCCATCTGAGTCATAGTTCTTGATACGATAAGTGACAAGTCCTGCCTTACCCACCAACGTGTCAGTATAGGTCTGAAGCATCGTCTGCATCGTGTTTTTCTTGGCTATAGCCACGAAATCGGCATCCACACCTGCAATCTTACGTTCTACAAAGATAGAGTCAGTCTGCTTGCTGTTGTTATGATTCCATTTGAGAGTCGCCCTCTTGGTGGTAGTCTTAAACTCCAAGTCAAGGTCTGTAGGAGCCTTATGGTTCCAAGTCATGAAATACTCATTTTTCTCATCGTATGCGAAAGTCGAGTTATATGCCGCATACATCTTTCCGGCTTCCGTGAGTACTCCGTTCATCATCACCTCGCGTTTCTCCTCCACTGCACTATATACGGCAAGACGCTCCAGCCAGTGGTTTTCCGGTCTGTCCGCACGCTTCAACACATCTGTCAGCCATTCACCGTTCTTCTTGCTGTCGTTTCCGCTGCCCCATGAATACCATCCGGCATCAGTACTGAAGCCGCTTTCACCCGTCCAGTTTGCACCGTTGTTCCATTCCGTAACCCATACCGGCAGACCCGTGGTATTATACAATGCCCACAGACGGTCAATACATCCTTGCGGACTCTGTCCTCCTATATAATAATGTGTAGCCACAAAGTCAACACGTATATTGTTCGCACGGCACCAGTTCACATATTCACCCACCCATCCGGTGTTAGGGTTACAGCAAGCAAACGTACCGATACGCTTTCCTGAATAAAGGAAGTCCTTTGCGACGTTAACCAGAGGATAATCTCCATGCTTCTCACGCGGATTGTCCGGAATCTTGGTCACGTATGTATATACCTCTCCTGCTCCCGATGTGTTGTCCGGCTCATTCTGTCCAAGCACATGCGTACAAGTACCGTCCGCCGCATTGATATTCGTCCAGCTCTCCCATGCGCCTTTATATCCCTGTCCGTTGCTCTGTCCGGCTTCGTGGTGACGCTGCGGCACATATTCATAGTCAGTCTCCGAATTTCTTCCAGCTCCCCAGTTATAATGCCATGTGGCATTCAGTCCGGTAGCACTTCTGTCGCACGAGCCTTTCTTTGCCGGCCATTGCCAGCGAAAGATGCGGAAGAATCCCACCTTGTCTGCCAGCTCCTTGCGAAGCTGCACCGTGATGTCTTCAGAGTTGGCGATATAGCAGTGGCTGTAGCCCGTACCATCTACATTATTTGCCATTGTCACCATATATCCTCTCTTCAGTTTGAAAGAACGCATCTTGAAGGAAGTATTGGATGTGCGGCGGGCATCGCCGTTATATTGTGTGCTTTCTCCTTCGCAGTCGTCACCCTCAAACGTAGTAAGCGGATAGAAGTCTGTTCCGTCAGGGTTCTTTGTATCACTGTGAGGCAGCACAATGGCTCCCTGTTTATAGATACTGACACGGCAGTTCACGTTGTTCTGCAAAGCAACCCCATTGACTGTCACTTTCTCCAGATATTTGGAAATCACGACAGAAGGTCTGATATTGACAAAGACCACGGCAGCATCAGCATGAGCTATATCTATGCTTCCGGCAACGGCAAACGGGTCAGTCCCCGTTATCTGGTAATCAACAGCTTCATCGAGTGTTACAGCAGATTCCACCTGAGTCACAGTCTTGACAGGGTTTGCCGCATACGTCATAGACATTGAAGTCAGAGCAAAAGCTAACATCAGATGTCTCAATTTGAATGGTATTTTATTCATCTTATTTTATGTTAGTATTTAATCAGTTATTTTATAATTACACAAAAATGTATAATGCAATGTATCAGTTTTAATGATTTGTAATGCAATTATAAGGACTTTTTTTGAAAGATTCTGCCGACAAAGTTCAAAACATCAAATGCTTATGTATTTTTAACTCTTCAAAGAAGACTTGACGGCGGAATATGAGAAGTTTTTCAGGAGTGTATTAGGTGTATTTGACCAAGTTCTTCTGTTGCTTAAGTGGATGTTTTTGTGTGGTGGGAACAGACTCTTTTCAAAGGCTTATATAAATGTATTAGTGGTTGTACTCACAGACTCCTCCGTCGCTACGCGCCACCTCCCCTAACACTTAGGGGAGG